>DATAUN010000062.1:0-5262 GCA_036268235.1 Gaiellaceae bacterium | reverse complement strand
CGCATCGAGCCCTTCTCGAGCTCCGCGTCGGAGAGCCCGAGCTCGACGACGGTCTGGCGCAGCAGCTGCAGGAAGCGCTTCGCCGTCTCGGCGTCGTGGAGGTCGGGCTCGGTGACGATCTCGACGAGCGGCGTGCCGCAGCGGTTGAAGTCGACGAGCGTGGCGGTCGCTCCGTGCAGGCGGCCCGACGCCGCCACGTGCACGTTCTTCGCCGCGTCCTCTTCGAGGTGCGCGCGCGTGATGCCGATCGTGATGTCGCCGTCCGGCATCGGCACGGTGAGCTTGCCGCCTGCGCACAGCGGCTCGTCGTACTGGCTGATTTGGTACGCCTTCGGGTTGTCGGGATAGAAGTAGTTCTTGCGGTGGAACACCGCGCGCTTGGCGATCTCGCAGTCGAGCGCGAGCCCGAGCTTGATCGTCTCCTCGATCGCGCGCCGGTTCGGCACGGGCAGTGCACCGGGAAATGCGAGGCATACCGGGCACGTCTGCGTGTTCGGCCCGCCGCCGAAGCCGTTGCGGCAGCGGCAGAACATCTTCGTCTCGGTCTTCAGCTGCACGTGGATCTCGAGCCCGATCACCGCTTCCCAGCTCATCTCAGCCGCTCCGGAACGACGTCGAAGCCGATCGCCTGCTCGAGCGCGTGGCCGGTGCGGAAGAGCGAGTTCTCGGCGAACTGCGGGCCGACGAGCTGGAGGCCGACCGGCAGCCCTTCGGACAGGCCACAGGGGATGTTCAGGCCAGGCAGGCCGGCCATGCACGACGGGATCGTGAGCACGTCGTTCAGGTACATCGCCAGCGGGTTGTCGATCTTCGCGCCGAGCTTGAACGCGACCGTCGGGCTCGTCGGCGACACGAGCACGTCGAAGCGCTCGAACAGCTCGTCGTGCTCGCGCTTGATCACCGTGCGCACCTTCTGCGCGGTCGCGTAGTACGCGTCGTAGTAGCCGGACGAGAGCGCGTATGTGCCGATCATGATGCGGCGCTTCGGCTCGTCGCCGAACCCCGCGTCACGCGTGCGCATCACCATCTCGCGAAAGTCGTCCCCGTCGACGCGCAGCCCGTAGCGCACGCCGTCGTAGCGCGCGAGATTCGACGACGCCTCGGCGGGCGCGACGAGGTAGTAGCAGGCAACGCCGTAGTCGACCGACCGCGGCAACGAGCACTCCTCGACGCTCGCGCCGAGCGACTCGGCGAGCTCGATCGCGCGGTTCACCGCTTCGGTGACGCCCGGCTCGATTCCCTCGGCGCCGTTCAGCTCTTTCGGGACGCCGATGCGCAGCCCCTTCAGGTCGTCGGCGGCGGGGATCTCCACGGTGGGCACGTCGACGGTCGTCGAGTCGTTCTCGTCGCGTCCCGCGATGACCGAGTAGAGGTACGCGCAGTCGCGCACGTTCTTTGCGACCGGCCCGACCTGGTCGAGCGACGACGCGAACGCGACGACCCCATAGCGCGAGACGGTGCCGTAGGTCGGGCGCAGGCCGACGTGGCCGCACAGCGCCGCCGGCTGCTTGATCGAGCCGCCCGTGTCGGAGCCGAGCGCCCACGGCGCGAGCCCGCCCGAGACCGCCGCAGCGCTGCCGCCGCCCGAGCCGCCGGGGACGCGCGTCGGGTCCCACGGGTTGTGGGACGGGCCGTACGCGGAGTTCTCGGTCGACGAGCCCATCGCAAACTCGTCGGTGTTCGTCTTGCCGAGCACGCGCAGGCCGTGGCGCTTCGCGTTCCTGATCACCGTCGCGTCGTACACGGGGACGTAGTTCTCGAGGATCTTCGAGCCGGCCGTCGTCGGGATCCCCTTCGTCCCGATCACGTCCTTGACCGCGAGCGGGATGCCGTCGCCACCCGGGTCCTCGCAGACGTGCAGGTACGCGTGCAGCTCGGGGTCGCGCTCGCCGATCGCCTCCAGGTACGCCGCGAAGAGCTCCGCGCCGGAGACCTCTTTCTTCTCGAGCAGCTCCTTCGCGCCCTCGGCGGTCAAGCGAAGCGTGTCGATCATGCGGGCGGCGTCCGGAAGTGGTCGTCGTCGCGCTCGGGTGCGTTCGCGAAGACCTCGTCGAGCGGCAGGCAGGGCCGCGGCTCGTCCTCGGCCCAGGCGTTCGCGATCTCGAGCGGGTGCGCGGTCGGCGGCACGTCGGAGAGGTCGAGCTCCGACACCTTCGACACCGCCTCGAGGATGTCCGACAGCTGCTCCTGGAACTTCGCGACCTCGTCATCGCTCAGCTCGAGGCGCGCGAGCCGCGCGACATGCAGCACCTCTTCTCTTGTGATCCGTGCCATGAGCCTCCTATGAAACACGAAGGGCTCCTTTCGGAGCCCCTCGACAACTTGGTTCCGAAAAGGTCTTAGAGCGCCTGGACGTTCGACGCCTGCAGGCCCTTGTCGCCCTGCACGACCTCGAACGACACGCGCTGACCCTCGGTCAGCGACTTGTAGCCCTCACCCTCGATGGCGGAGAAGTGGACGAAGACGTCCGCCTCGCCGTTGCCACGCTCGATGAAGCCGTAGCCCTTTTCGTTCGAGAACCACTTGACCGTGCCTTCAGCCACTTGCCCCTACTCCTTGCTGGATGACTACAAGCCCCGACCTTCGGAGCGCGCGCAACATTAGCAACGATTCACACGGGGTATGCAAGCTCGCCGCGGCGGAAGCGGGCGCAGCGGACGGCGTTCTGGAGCAGGCAGGCGATCGTCATCGGGCCGACGCCGCCCGGAACCGGCGTGAAGTAGGACGCGACGTCTTCAGCGCCCGGATCGACGTCCCCGACGAGGCCCGCCTCGGTGCGGTTGATGCCGACGTCGATCACCACCGAACCGGTCTTCACCATGTCGGGAGAGACCATCGCCGGAACGCCCACGGCGGCGACCAGGACGTCGGCGTCCAGCGTGTGGCGCTCCAGGTCCCTCGTGTGCGAGTGGCAGATCGTCACGGTCGCATTCGCCTGCATCAGCAGGTGCGCCATCGGCTTGCCGACGATGTCGCTGCGGCCGAGCACGACCGCGCGGGCTCCGTCGAGCTCGATCTGGTGCTCGTGCAGCATCGCCAAGATGCCGAGCGGAGTCGCGCCGACGAGCGTCGGGCGCCCGAGGAAGAGCTGGCCGGCGTTGAACGGGTGGAGCCCGTCCACGTCCTTCAGCGGGGCGATCGCGCGGAGGATGCGCGCCTCGTCGATGTGGTCGGGCAGCGGGAGCTGGACGAGCATTGCGTCGACGCCGTCGTCGGCGTTCAGCTCCTCGACCCGCGCGAGCAGATCCGCCTCGGAGATATCCGCCGGCAGGCGCACGTCCTGCGCGTCGAAGCCGGCCTCGGTCGCCGCCTTGTGCTTCAAGCGGATGTAGACCTCGGAGGCGGGGTCTTCGCCGACGAGCACCGTTACAAGCCCGACGTGCCCGAGCTCCCGCACCTCCTCGGCGACGGTCGCCCGGATGCGGTCCGCGATCGGCTTCCCCTTGATCAGCGTGGCTGCCACGTGTGCGAGTCTATTGGCCGTCGTGAGGTGGCCAAGGAAGAACGACCAGAAGTCGATCGAGCAGCGCCGCGAGGCGATGGGGCTCGACGGCGGGCTCGTAACGTCGGTCGACCTCGAGCCGTTCGCGGACGCCGCCGAGTCGCTCGTCGGCGTCGCGGTGATCCCCGTCTCGGCGGTGCCGATCGAGATCGAGCTCGGCGCGTACGAGCTCGACGACGACGGCGAGGTCGTCGAGACGGGCCGGGCGACCGAGACGGTGCACGTCCCGCTCGCGCACACCGAAGGCAGCCTGACCGCTTCGATGACGCGCGGGGCGCTCGCGGCCGGGACCGTTCGCACGTACGTCCTGCACGACCGGATCACGCGCGCATCGTGCTTCGTGTGCGGCAACGCGGCCGAGGCGATCGAGCTCGCGCGCTGGGTGAGATCGGAGGTCGATGCGATGCGCGCCTGGCTCGAGTCCTCGGACGACTCCACGCTCTCGAAGCGGGCGAAGCTGCGCGGCGTGAAGACGCACGTCGTCGGACCGATGTGCCATGTGCTGTGGCGCTGGACGACCGGCGACGCTGTCGGGCCGAACATGATGACGCGCAACTCCTATGCGCTGAACATGGGCTACGTGATGCAGCGCGCGCCGACGAAGCCGCTGCACGCGGTGCTCGAGGCGAACATGGGCGGCGACAAGAAGCCGTCGGCGGAGTACTTCCAGTCGGGGCACGGCAAGACGGTGATCGCCGAGGCGTTCCTCTCGGGCGAGCAGATCCGCCGCGTGCTGCGGACGACGGCGGAGGATCTCGAGATCCTCTCGTGGGTCGGCACGCACGGCGCTGTCGCAAGCGGGATGCAGTCGGTCGCGTTCACGCCGGCGACCGCAATTGCCGCGGTGTTCGCGGCGACCGGACAGGACCTCGGCATGATCGGGACGAGCTCGATGGCCCACGGCGAGGGCCACCGCGTCGGCGACGGGCTGAGCGCGTCGATCCGCTTCGGCGGGCTCGAGGTGGGCACGGTCGGCGGGGGGACGACGCTCCCGTCGGCGCGGGACTGGCTCGCCACGATCGACTGCGCCGGCTCCGGCAAGGTCTACCGCTTCGCGCAGATCGTCGCCGCCGCCGCGCTGTGCCTGGAGATCAGCGCCTCGGCTGCGATGGCGACCGCCGGCAGCGAGAACTTCTTCCAGGCGCACCACGAGCGCGGCGGTCTCCGCTAGCCGTGTCTGCGCAAGTAACAGACTGTTACAAGCCCCTCGTACCGCGGCGCGCACACTGGGGTCGCGGCGCTTCCGGGCAAGTAACAGACTGTTACAAGCACCGGGGCGCCGCGTGATCGCGCTCGTCTTCCGCTACGAGGTGCGCGACACCGCGGCCTTCGAGGGGGCGTACGGGCCCGAGGGGGATTGGGCGCAGTTCTTCCGGCAGGGCTCGGGGTACATCGGCACCGAGCTCCTGCGCGACGTCGAGGAGCCCGATCGCTATCTCGTCGTCGACCGCTGGGAGTCGGCGGATGCCTACAACGCGTTCCTCGCCGAGCACAACGACGAGTACATGCGGCGCGCCGACGAATCGCGCTTCCACTACATCCAGGAGCTGCGCTTCGGCACGTTCGAGAACGTCTGGACCGAGTGAACGAGATTCCGCCGCATCACGACCCGCAGTGCTGGGGATGCGGCGACAACCCGACCGGGCTGCACCTTCCGTCGCCCGCCGCCGCGGGGCTGACCGAGTACGAGGCGTACTTCGCCTTCGACGAGCGCCACCAGGGCGGCCCGGGGATCGTGCACGGCGGCCGCGTCGCGGGCG
>DATAUN010000061.1:0-13141 GCA_036268235.1 Gaiellaceae bacterium | reverse complement strand
AAATCGGCGAGCCAGGCGTCTTCGGTGTCGCCCGAGCGAGCCGACACCACCGTCGCGTAGCCGAGCGCATGCGCACGCTCGACGACACGGCGCGCGTCGGAGACCGTGCCGACCTGATTGGGCTTCACGAGCACCGCGTTCGCGACGCGCGACTCCGCTGCCCGCTCGAGTCGCTCGACGCTCGTGACGAGCAGGTCGTCGCCGAGCAGCTGCAGCTCCGGCAGTTCCTTGGAGATCAGCTCCCAGCCGCTCCAGTCGTCCTCGCCGAGCGGATCCTCGAGCGACACGATCGGCAGCGCGCGGCACCAGGACGCGAGCTCGTCGACGAGCTCCGCCGCCGAGAGCGTGCGGCCGTCGAGCCGGTAGCCGTCGCCATGCGCGAGCCCCGAGGCGGCGACGTCCACCGCGATCGCTGCGTCGAGCCCGGTCCGGTCGATCGCTGCGGCTACGAGCTCGACCGCCTCGCGGCTCGAGCCGAGCGGGAACGCGAGGCCGCCCTCGTCGGCGACGAGCGTGGCCGACAACCCTCGCTCCTCGGCGATCGCCGCGGCTGCAGCGCGGACCCGCCCCGCCCACTCGATCGCCTCGGCGAAGCTCGCCGCACCGACCGGGATGACGAGCACGTCCTGGATGTCGACGAGCCCGCCGGCGTGCGCGCCGCCCGAGACGACGTTGACCATCGGAAGCGGCAGTCGCGCTTCTCCCGCGAGCGGCAGGAAGGCGTGCAGCGGCACACCCTCCGACGCGGCCGCCGCCCGCGTCGCCGCGAGCGAGACGGCGAGCACCGCGTTCGCGCCGAGCCGTTCGAGCGACGGCGTGCCGTCGAGCTCGCGGAGCGTCGCGTCGTTGCGCTCGACGTCCTTCGGATCGCGGCCCATGAGCGCAGGACCGAGCACTTCGACGACGTTCCGCACCGCCTGCCGCACGCCGCGGCCGCCGTAACGCTCGCCGCCGTCCCGCAGCTCGTGCGCCTCGTGACGTCCGGTCGAGGCTCCCGAGGGAACGATCGCTTCGCCTTCGATCCCCGAGCGCAGGCGCACTGCACAGCCCACAGTGGGACGGCCGCGCGAATCGAGCGCCTCCCACGCGAAGACGCCCGCGATCGAGTCGCTCATGCCGGCGCCTCGCCGAAGAACGGCTCACCCGGACGCGCGTAGCGCCGCGCGACGTCCAGGTCGAGCTCGACGCCGATGCCGGGGCCGTCGGGCAGCGTCACGTACCCGTCTTCGATCAGCGGGCGGCCGAGCGTCACGAGCTCGTCGAAGAACGGCACGCTCGCGGCGTGCCACTCGAGCACCAGGAAGTTCGGGATCGACGCGCACACATGCGCTGATGCCATCGTCCCGATCGGGCCGGAGATGTTGTGCGGCGCGAGCGGGCGCGTGTGGACGTCGCCGTACGCGGCGATGCGGCGCACCTCCGCGAGGCCGCCGACCTTCTGAATGTCCGGCGCGAGGATGTCGACGCCGCCGAGCTCGATCAGCGTCGCGAAGTTGCCGAGCCGGTAGAGGTTCTCGCCTGTCGCAATCGGCGTCGTCGTTCGCGCCGAGAGCGCAGCGACGCTGCGGAGATCCTGCGGCGGCGTCGGGTCCTCGAGCCAGAGGAGCGGCAGGTGCTCGAGCGCCACCGCGAGCCGAAGCGCGTCCGCGGGCGCGTAGCGCCAGTGGAGATCGAAGGCAACGTCCGCAGGTCTCGCGGCCGCGACCGTCGCCTCGGCGATCGCAACCTGCCGCTCGAGCTGCGCCGGGGCGATCGTGCGCGCGTAGAGATCCTCATGCGGCAGCAACGGCAGGTCGAGATCGAACTTGAGCGCCGTGAAGCCGCGCTCGACCATCTCGCGCGCGCGCTCCGAGTACGCGTCCGCGCTGAAGACGTCGTCCTGCGCCTTCGGCGACCAGTGGTACTCCACCTCGGCCGACGGCGCTGCACCCATCCACGGCAGCTGCCGCGAGACGAGTATCGAGGAGAGGCTCGTCAACGCATCGCCTGCATGGCAGTCGGCGTAGATGCGAACGCGGTCGCGGAAGCGCCCGCCGAACATCTGCCACAGCGGCACCTCGAGCGCGCGTGCGGCGAGATCCCACAGTGCGGCTTCGATGCCCGAGATCGCGTGGTAGACCGTGCCGCCTCCCGAGACGTGCGCGGTCGCGAGATGCAGCTTCTGCACGAGCGGCTCGATCTGCACCGGATCCTCGCCCTCGAGCAGCACGGCGAGATCACGGATCGTTGCGGTGAGACCAGGTGCGCAAAAGCACTCGCCGAGACCGGAGACGCCCTCGTCGGTCTCGACCCGGACGAGCGTCCAGTCGTAGTTCGCCTCGATCACCGCCGTGGTGATCCTGGTGATGCGCATCTATGAGCCTCCCGCCGTCGTCGCGCCAGCAGCGCTCAGTACACCGCGCGGCCGCCGGAGATGTCGTAACACGCTCCGGTCGAGAATGAGCATTCGTCGCTCGCGAGCCACGCGACCAGCGCAGCGACCTCGTCGGCCCGGCCCATGCGCCCCATCGGGATGCGCTGCAGCATGTAGTCGACGTGCTCGTCGGAGACGCCGGCGAGGATCGGCGTCTCGATCACCGCCGGAGCGACGCAGTTCACGAGCACCCCGGACTGCGCGACGTCCTTGCCGATCGCCTTCGTGAGCGCGATCACGCCCGCCTTCGACGCGGAGTAGGCGCCGGCCATCGGGTTTCCTTCCTTACCGGCGATCGAGGCGACGTTGACGATCCGGCCGTAGCCGCGGGCCACCATGCCGGGTAGCGCGGCGCGGTTGCAGAAGAAGACGCCGTCGAGGTTGATCGCGAGCACGCGCTTCCACTCCTCGTCGCCGACTTCGACAGTCGGCAGCGACTTTCCCGGGATGCCGGCCGAGCAGACGAGCACGTCGAGCGGGCCGAGCTCGCTCTCGGCACGTGCAACAGCGGCGGCGACGTCGCGGGAGGCGGCGACGTCGCCTGTGAGCGACAGCACGCCCTCGGTGTCGCAGTCGTTGAGATCGAAGGACGCCACCTGGAGCCCGGCCGTCTGCAGCCGCGTGACGACCGCGGCGCCGATCCCACTCGAGCCGCCCGTCACGAGCGCAGTGCGTGTCCCGTCCCCGGTCATCGTTATGGAACCTAACAAACCCGCGCGCGCCGATCATCTAGGGTCGGCCGATCATGCGCATCGCGCTCTTCGCGACCTGCATCGGCGACACGGTGGCGCCCGAAGCGCCCCGAGCGACGGCGCTCCTGCTCGAGCGCCTCGGTCACGAGGTCGTCGTTCCGGACGAGCAGACGTGCTGCGGCCAGCTGCATGCGAACAGCGGCTACGCCCGTGATGCCGCGCGGCTCGGCCGCCGCTTCCGCGACCTGTTCGCGCCGTACGAGGCGGTCGTCTCGCCTTCCTCGTCGTGCGTCGGCACGGTGCGCGAGTCGCTCGGGATGGAGAACGTGTTCGAGCTCTCGGAGTTCCTCGTCGGCCGGCTCGGCGTCGACGACGTGGGTGCGACGTTTGCGGGTCGCGTCACGTATCACCCGACGTGCCATTCGCTCCGCGTGACGCGCGTGGGCGACGCGCCGATCCGCCTGCTGCGCAATGTGCGCGGGCTCGAGTACGTCGAGCTGCCGCGGAGCGACGAGTGCTGCGGCTTCGGCGGCACGTTCGCGCTGAAGAACGCCGAGACGTCGTCGGCGATGCTCGACGACAAGCTCGACACGATCGAGGCGACCGGCGCCGGCGTGTGCGCTGCGCTCGACTCGTCGTGCCTGCTGCAAATCGGCGGCGGGCTCTCGCGCCGGTCGTCTCCCGTGCGCGCCCTGCACCTCGCCGAGATCCTGGCCGCGACATGACGAGCTTCCCCGAAGCAGCGCGCGAGGAGCTTCGCAACCCGCAGCTGCGCGCGAACCTGCGCAATGCAACCGACACGATCCGCGCGAAGCGCCTGAGCGTCGTCGACGAGCTGCCGGACTGGGAGGCGCTGCGCGACGCCGGCCGAGCGATCAAGGAGGACGTGCTCGCGCACCTCGGTGACTATCTCGTGCAGTTCGAGCAGGCCGTCGTTGCTGCGGGCGGCCAGGTGCACTGGGCGCGCGACGCCGCCGAGGCGAACGCCGTCGTCGCCGCAGTCGCACGGGAGCACGGCGTCCACGACCTCGTGAAGGTGAAGTCGCTCACGACCGACGAGATCGGCCTGAACGACGCGCTCGCCTCGCGCGGCGTCGAGGCGACCGAGACCGATTTCGCCGAGCTGATCCTCCAGCTCGACGGCGACTGGTCCTCGCACATCCTCGTGCCGGCAATCCATCGCAACCGCACGGAGATCCGCGACCTCTTCGCCCGCACGATCGCGCCCGGCATCAGCTCGAATGAGCCGCGCGATCTCGCCGAGGCCGCACGCGTCCATCTTCACGAGCGCTTCCTCGATGCGCGCATGGCCGTGAGCGGCGCGAACTTCGGCATCGCCGAGACCGGAACGATCTGCATCGTCGAGTCGGAAGGGAACGGCCGCATGTGCACGACGCTGCCGCCCGTGCTCGTCACCGTGCTCGGGATCGAGAAGCTGCTGCCGCGATTCGGAGACCTGGAGGTCTTCCTGCAGCTCCTGCCGCGATCGTCGACCGGCGAGCGCATGAACCCCTACACATCGCTCTGGACCGGGGTGACGCCGGGCGACGGGCCGCAGGAGCTTCACGTCGTGCTGCTCGACAACGGCCGCACGCGCGTGCTCGCAGACGACACGGGCCGGCAGGCGCTGCACTGCATTCGCTGCAGCGCGTGCCTCAACGTCTGCCCGGTGTACTCACGGACCGGCGGGCATGCCTACGGCTCGGTCTACCCGGGGCCGATCGGCGCGATCCTGACGCCGCAGCTTCAAGGCATCCGCGAGCACGCGTCGCTGCCGTTCGCGTCGAGCCTGTGCGGCGCGTGCTACGACGCCTGCCCGGTGAAGATCGACATCCCGCGCGTGCTGCTGCACCTGCGCGCGCGCGTCGTCGACGAGACGGGCGGACGCACGGAGGGCGCGGCGATGCGCGTCGCGGCCTGGGTGTTCAGCGGCAGACGCCGCTACGAGACCGCGCAACTGCTGCTGCGTCCGCTCTCACGCGTGCGCCGGTTCCGGCGGCTACCGCCGCCGCTCTCGGCGTGGACGCGAACGCGCGATCTGCGTGCGCCGGCCGCCGAGCCGTTCCGCACGTGGTGGCGGAGGCGCACGCGATGACCGACGCGCGCACGGAGATCCTGGCGAGGATCGAAGCGATCGGCGTGCCGGCCGAGAGCACGCCGCCGCGCGCGTACCGCAGTAAAGGCAGCCTCGAGCGCGGCGCGGTCGTCGAGCGGTTCATCGAGCGAGTCCGCGACTATCGCGCGACGGTGCACCGAGTCGAGACAACGGCGGTCTCAACAACGATTGCCGCCTGCTGTGCCGAGCAGCACGCACGTCGCCTCGGGATCCCGCCCGGTCTGCCCGCCGGCTGGCTCCCGGCCGGGCTCGACACGGTCGTCGACCACGGCCTCGCGCCGCGCGAGCTCGACGCGCTCGACGGTGCGATCACGGGCTGCACTGTCGCGGTCGCCGAAAGCGGCACGATTGTCCTCACCGCCGCACCGCACGAGGGCCGGCGCGCGCTCACGCTCGTTCCCGACCTGCACGTCTGCGTTGTCTCGGAGGACCAGATCGTCGAGCTGCTGCCGGAGGCGATCGAGCGGCTCGTTCGCGACGACCGCCACCGGCTGCCGCTGACGCTGATCTCGGGCCCCTCCGCCACATCCGACATCGAGCTCGCGCGGGTCGAAGGCGTCCACGGGCCGCGGCGGCTCGTCGTGATCGTCGCCGTTTCAGTCCAGAGCGGCGAAGCTGACGTCGATCTCGAGACCACCGCCGCCTCGGACTCGCGCCGCGACGCGGGCGTTGTGCACGTCGGCGACCGCCTGGACGATCGCGAGCCCGAGCCCGACGCCACCGGAGGCGAGTCGTTGAAACGGTTCGAAGAGACGCTGGAGCTCGCCGGCCGGAACCAGCGGACCGGTGTTGGCGACGGAAAGAACAGCGCGTCCGGGCTCGGCGCGGGTAGCGACCTCGAACCGGCCGCCGGCGAGGTTGTGCCGGATCGCGTTCGAAACGAGGTTGGCGGCGAGTCGCTCGAGCAGCTCCGGGTCGCCGCTCGTCCGCGCGGGCTCGAGCACGACGACGCTTTCGAGCCCGCTCGCGTCGTGACCTCGTAGAGCTTCGCCCGCGATCGCCGCGAGGTCGACCGGCTCGCACCGCCGCGGGCTGCCCTGACTCCGCGCAAGCGCGAGACACGCCTCGAGCAGGCGCTCTTGCTGCGTGCAGGCACCGAGGACGTCCTCGCCGATCTCGCGCCAGCTCGTCACATCAGTGTGCGGGTCGCCAAGTGCCAGCTCGAGCAGCGCACGTTGCGTCGCGAGCGGCGTGCGCAGCTCATGCGCCGCGAAGGCCGCGAAGCGCGCGTTCAAGGGTTGTTCTCGAGCGATTCCCTGACCTTCGCGGCCGTGAGCCCGCCATGCGACGCCGGCAGGCACGTCTGCACGACCCGCAGAACCTGCGGTGAGTGCGCGTCGATGCCCTGGGCCTCGACCCTCGCGACCGACAGACCATCCTGTGCGGTCGGATCGGGGAAGCGACTCACACCATGGCTGCGCATGCACCGGGCGAACGACAGCTCATCCGCGAGCTGGGTGCGCGTCTGCGCTTCGCTCGGCGCAGGCCCGCGGTTCGGCGGGAGCAGGTTGTTGCACGCGGTCATGGCCGTCCGAAACTGCGGCGTGTTGTCACTTTGACTCAGGGTCAGCTTGAGGTTCCCGCCGGCGTAGGCCTGGGGCTCGGGGAAGCTCGGCACGCCGTTCGAGCGCATGCAGTGGGAAAACGCGAGCAGTCCGGTCTGCGACGTTGCCGTCGTCGAGGTGGAAGTGGTGGTGGAGACACTCGCAACTCCCGCCGAGGGTGCACCGCCGCCGCAACCGGCCGCGAACAGCGAGAAAGCAGCAACCGCGGCGACAGACGCGACGACGAGTGGGCGGGACGGCATCATGGATTGAACGGTAGAAAGCCCGGCGATCCGCCGCGTCGCGCGCGAGCGCTGTCTTTCGGGTCACTCTCGCGGGTGAGGCCGAAGATCGTCTGCCGGCGCGAGGCGCACCGCGCAGGGAGCGACGAGAATAGAGCCGTGGACCTTCACGACCTGGACGAGCTGTTCCTCGCGGCGCAGCGTCTGCTCGCGAGCCGCGGCCGAGCCGCTGCGCTTGTCGCACTCATGCTGGTCGCCGCGTACGAGGCAGCCCTCCCACAGCACCAAGACGTCTCCGGCCGCGGCACGGCAATCGACTTGAGCGTGCTCACGGTCGTGCCGCTCATGGTGGCGCGAAGGTGGCCTTCGGTCGCGGCAGCGGGAGCCACGCTCATGACCATCTTGGTTCTGCGCGCGCAGGAGGCTCCGCTCGCGGTGGCGAGCTTCGCGGTCACGCTCTACTTGCTCGTGCAGCTCGTGATCCGCCGCGGGCTTCCCATCGCGGCGCCGCTCCTGCTCCCGTTCGTCATTCTTGCGATCAGCCGGCTCAACGGCCCCTACAACGCGCTCGGGACAACTGCTCCCCTCCTGTTTCTCCTGGCCGCGCTCATCGTCGGTGAGTCGCTGCGTCGACGCAGACTCGCCGTCGCCGCCCTCGACGCAACGCAGGACGCGATGGCGGAGAGCGTTCGCGCCCAGACGGTGATGGAAGAGCGAGCCCGCATCGCCCGAGAGCTCCACGACATCGTGGCGCATCATCTGTCGGTGATCGCGATCGAGAGCGAGACCGCACGACTTACCTCGCCCGAGCTTTCCGCGAACGCCGGTGGCCGCCTCGAGGCGATCGCCGCCACCGCGCGTGAGGCCCTCACCGAGACGCGTCGCCTGCTCGGAGTCCTGCGCGAGGACACCGGCGGCGAAGCGGAGCGAACACCGCAACCCGGCCTCGACGAGCTCGACGACTTGATCGACAAGGCGCAGGCGACCGGAACGCGCATCCGCCTCGTGCGGGAGGGAAAGCTCGCCCGGCTATCCCCGGGGATCGACCTCGCCGCGTACCGGATCGTCCAGGAGGCACTGACGAACGCGCGGCGCCACGCCCCAGGCGCAGACGTCGAAGTCGAGCTCACCTATCGCGACCAGGCACTCGACGTGCGCGTCAGGGACCACGGGCCGGGCTTGCAGAACGGCGCGCAGGTGGAGGGCCACGGACTGTTGGGAATGCGCGAACGTGCAGCGCTTGCAGGCGGCACGTTCTCCTCGGGACCCGCCGAAGGAGGCGGCTTCGAGGTGGACGTCACGCTTCCCATCACCGAAGCGGCGCCGTGATCCGCGCGCTGATCGCCGACGACCAACAGGCCGTGCGCGCGGGCTTCGCTGCACTCCTCGAAACCCAAGCCGACATCGCCGTCGTCGCAACCGCAGCGAACGGCGAAGAGGCGGTGCACCTGAACGACGAGCACCACCCCGATGTCGTGCTGATGGATATCCGGATGCCGGTGCTGGACGGCATCGCTGCCACCCGCGAGATCTGTGCCGGCGCAGGCGATGCCGGTCCGCGTGTGCTCGTCCTGACGACATTCGACCTCGACGAATACGTCAACGACGCACTTCAGGCAGGTGCCAGCGGCTTCCTGCTCAAGGACGCTCCGCCCGACGCGATGTTCGAAGCGGTGCGCGTCGTCGCCGCCGGAGAAGCGCTTCTGGCACCGGCGATCACACGGCGCTTGATCGCCGAGTTCGCGCGCCTCCGCCCGCCGCAGCGCACCCGCCCCGGCGACCTCGACGTGCTCACCCCCCGCGAGCTCGAGATTCTCAGCCTGGTCGCAGCCGGTCTTTCGAACGGCGAGATCGCCGAGCGGCTCGTGCTCAGCAACGAGACGGTGAAGACGCACGTCAGCCACGTGCTGCGCAAGCTTGCGCTGCGCGACCGCGCGCAAGCTGTGGTCGCCGCGTATGAGTCGGGCCTCGTCGTCCCGGGCGCCTGACCCGCGCGATCGCCGACGACCTTCAGCGGCGAGTGAGCCGCAGGGCAAGCTTCGGGCATTCGCCGACAGCACGCTGCGCGTGCTCCAACAAGCTCGTGGGTACCGGGCGCTTGTCGATGATCGGATAGCCCCAGTCGTCGAGCTCGATCCACTCCGGAAACAGCTCGGCGCAGAGACCGTGGCCGTCGCAGGCGATCGGGTCGACGCGCAGCTCGTGCGTCACGCCGCCCTCCCCAGTGGGACGACAGGCCGGTCGACACCGGTGCAGCGTCCCCGGCGCAGATGCAAGGAGATTTCCGGCTCGAAAGCCGCGAGCGTGCTCGCGACAAAGCGCGCCGCACCGTCGGGATGGCGACAGGCACCGCGCGCCGTCACCAGGCGCGTCCAGCGCCGCAGGTCCTCGCGCCGGTCGCGACCCTGGCCTTGCGCGATCGTCTGGAGGCCGTCGGCGAGCGCTGCAAGCCCGTGGATGCACGGACCACATTGGCCCGCACTCTCCTCCGCGAGGTAACGGACGATGCGGGCACTCTCGGACACGGCGCAAGCGGAGGCGGGAAACGCGACCACCACACCCGCGCCGAGACCCGCCGCCGCAGTGAGCCGGTGAGCTGGATCGCGTATCCACTCACCGAAATAGCCGCCGACGAGGCAGGCGCTGATCGCCTCGGTCACGCCGCCGGCCTCCTTGAGCAGCTCGGCGAGCGTCGAGCCGAGCTCGAGCTCGTACACTCCGGGCCGGCTGACCGCGCCGGAGACGGTGACGAGCGCGGTGCCCGGCTCGGACTCCGTGCCGACCGAGCGAAACCACTCCGCGCCGAATCGCGCGATCAGCGCGACGTGCGCAAGCGTCTCGGCGTTCTGGACGAGGGTCGGCGCACCGCGCAGACCACGCTCGAACGGATAGGGCGGCTTGACGCTGGGCTTGCCTGGCTTACCCGCAACTGCGTTCAACACTGCCGTCTCCTCGCCCGCAACAAAACCGTCCGCGACCGAGACAACCTTCCAGCGGACGGGATCATGACGCTGGCGAAGCGCTGTGGAAAGTGCAGCGTGCTCAGGGCGCGCCGCGGTCGCAAGCACGACGGTCACCTCGTTCGCGCCGATCGCCGAGGCCGCAGCCACTGCGCCGTCGAGCACGAGGTGCGGCTTCAGCCGTATCAGCGCGCCGTCCTTGCCACTCGCGGGCTCGCCTTCGGCGGCATTCACGACGACTGTGGGACGCCCGCGTCCGGCGACCACCGCTGCGAGCTTCGCCCCGGTCGGGAACGCACCGCCGCCGCGTCCGCGAAGCCCGCTCGACTCGAGCATCGAAATCAGCTCGCGACCGCGCATGACCGGCGACCCGTAGAGCTCGACGTGCTCGGCAAGCGTCGCGGCCCGATCGACGCTTCGTACGCCCGCGAGCACGCGCGCGACTCCGTCGAACCCGCCGTGGCTAACAACGGAGTCCCGTCGAGCGTTCCGGTGACCACGCGACTGCTCGTGTCTATGTTGAGCACGAATGAGAGCGCAAGACGCGCGCCCGCGTGCGTGGACACCGTCGCGACGACGTCCTGGCCTGCCAGCGACGTGACCGATCCCACGTAGGCCACTCGCGTCCCGGCGGGCACGAACGAGACGCCGCTGGCGTTCATCGACACGCCGCCTTGTGTGGGCTCCCCGCGGAGGTCGACCCGAAGCGATCCACCCGGCGCACCGTTCAGCCGCAGGTGCATCACGACGGCGACCTCGCCCCCGCCGCGACTCGACTCCTCGACGGTTCCGCTGAGCGAGCTCGAAAACGGCGCGCTCGGCAACGAGACGGCGACGGGGCGCGGTCGAGCCGGCGCTCGAACCCGGCGACTCGCCAGAAGCGAGACAGGCGTTCCGGCGCGCTTCGCCCAGCCCAGCTGCGCAGGCCCGGACTGGTACCAGGCAAAGAGCACCACGGTCCCGATCAGCGCTCCTCCGGCAGCGGGAAGCCGAACGACGTTCGGCAGCGTCGCGTCTCCCAGGAAGCGGACGACCACGGCGACGATGACGGCTGCGACCGACGCGAGACCGACCACGCGCAGCCATTCGAGCCGCGCGTCGCTCCCTGTGCCGAGCGCGTGCACCAATGCCACCGGCCACGCGAGGTACGCGAGCCAGTGCACGTAGCGCCAAGCGCGATAGCCGATCCGGGCACGGAGGAGGCTCGTCGCGACGAGCGCGATCAGCAAGTCGAAGGCGACCGCGCCAAGTCCCAGCCAGATCGGACGGTACGGCGACAGGAAGGGCACGACCGCGTCTTGCAGCTTGATCGAGGTGTAGCCGTCGAGGACGGTGGTCACCACGTGCAGGACGACAACGCAGATCGCGAGCAAGGTGAGGTTGCGGTGTAGCGACGCGGTCGCGAATCTCGGCCAGCGCGCCGACCGCCACCCACGCGCGGCCGTGACGCCGAGCACGATCGACAGCGTCAGCAGGAGCAGCGCGCACACACCGAGCCCCCGCGTGAGGTACCAGAGCACCTTTGTATTGACTGCGACTGCGAGGATCACGCTGCGATGGGTTCGGCCGGCCACTCGGCCACCGTCTTGACGGATCCGTCATCGAGGACGGCACGTGCGGGCAGCCCGCGATCGCCCAGCCAGCGAAGCGCGCCGTCTCCCAAGACGATCGCCGCGGTTGCCGCCACGTTGGCATCGACGCACGTCGCGGCTGCCACGCTGACAGTGCGCCAGGGTGTGGCCGCAGGCCGACCGGTTCGCGGATCGATGACGTGATGAAACTCGCCGAGGTTCGTCGCCCAGCGACGCACTGCGGTGCTCGACGTGGCGAGGCCGCCCGCCGCCACGCCGACGACGGGACCCGGCCCGGCGAGCGACGCCTCATGGTCGTCGGCGATCCGCACCGGCCAGCCGCCACTCGGCGAAGGACCGCCGACGGCCAAGTCGCCGCCGAGCGAAACCAGCGCGCCACAACCGAGAGTGCTCACGATCAACCGCGCTGCGTCGTCGGCGGCCAACGCCTTCGCGGTCGCCCCCAGGTCGAGCTCGACGCCTGCAGGAACGCGCACGACGCCCCGCGCTTCGTCGAGCTCGACGTCCTCCCAGCTCGGAGTCGCCGGCGAGAAACGCACGGTCCACGATCGGCGCGCGCGCATCAGTGCGAACGTACGGTCATAACCCGCCCGACGAAGGTGGCCGCCAAGTGTGGGGTCGACGAGGCCCTCCGACACGCGAGCTGCGCGCAGAGCGACCGCAAGACTTCGAGCGAACAGGCTGCCGACGTTCACCGCGCTCCCGGCGCACGCGTTCACGCGCGTAAGCTCCGAATCCGATCGGAATCGGCTGCACGCGAGATCGACGACGCGAAGGTGCGAAGCAACCAACGAGCACGCCGCGCCCAAGGACGCTCGATCGGTGACGGCCACTACGGCGCTCGACCCGAGCGCCCTGAACGACATCGCGGCAAACGGTCTGCTCATGACCCACCTGAGACGACCACGGGCGCTTGGGGCGTCGGCGTCGGCGCTGCAACGGGCGGTGCCGGCGTGGTTACCTGCGCGGGGGGAGCAGCCGCCGTGCTCTGCACTGGCACAAGCGGCGGCGCAGGAGCCTCCGCAATGATCGGGGGCACGCGTTTGCTGGTCGCACGCAGAACGGTCTTCTTCGTGTGCGTCGACCCGGCTGCAAGCGCCGCGAAGACACTGCCGAGTGCGACCATCAGCGCGATCGACACCTTGGTCACGCGACGGACGCGACGAAGCGCAAGGTCGCGCGCGAGCGCAGCGCGCCGGCGCTCTGACGGCGGGGTTTCCATACACAGCAAGGTCGCAGCGCCAAATGAGGCGCAAATGAACTCAGGCTAGGAAGCCGCTAAGAGCCGAATTGCGGGATGCTCAGCCAGACATCCGCCCCACCGTCCCCGCGGTTCGCGATGCTCGCGGTGCCGCCATGCGCCTCGGCGATCAGCGCGACGATCGATAGCCCAAGACCTGCGCCGGGGGTCGAGCGCGCCGGGTCTGCGCGGCTGAATCGGTCGAACGCGCGTCCGAGGAACGCCGTGTCGAAACCCCTCCCTCGATCGGTGACGTGGAGCTGGACGACATGATCAGCGGTGCGCGCGGAGAGCACGACGTCTCCGGCCCCATACGAAAGGGCGTTTGCGACCAGATTGTCG
>DATAUN010000060.1:0-24249 GCA_036268235.1 Gaiellaceae bacterium | reverse complement strand
GACACCGTGCACGAGGTCTCGACCCCGGATGCGGCCGAGCTGACGAAGCTGCTCGAGAACATCTACCGCGCGGTCAACATCGCACTCGTCAACGAGCTCGCGCAGCTCTGCGACCGGATGGAGATCGACGTGTGGGAGGTGATCGAGGCGGCTTCGACGAAGCCGTTCGGGTTCGCGTCGTTCAAGCCGGGCCCCGGCCTCGGCGGCCACTGCATCCCGATCGACCCCTTCTACCTCACCTGGAAGGCGCGCGAGTTCGACTTCTCGACGCGCTTCATCGAGCTGGCGGGCGAGGTCAACAACAACATGCCGTACTTCTGCCGCTCGATCATCTCGCAGGCGCTGAACCACGGTGCACAGAAGTCCGTGTCGGGCGCGAAGGTGCTGATCGTGGGCGTCGCGTACAAGCCCGACATCGGCGACTTCCGCGAGACGCCCGCCGAGAAGCTCATCCACCTGCTGCGCAACGCCGGCGCCGACGTCGCCTACCACGACCCGTTCGTGCCCGAATTCGACGGCATGCGCTCGGCGCCGCTCGAGCCCGAGGCCTACGACTGCGTCGCGATCGTCACGAACCACTCGTCGATCGACTACGGCGACCTTGTTCGCCGCGGCAACGTGATCGTCGACTTCCGCAACGCCACCAAGGGCCACGAGGTCGACGGGAAGGTCTGGAAGCTCTAGTGGCGCGGGTCGGCGTCGTCGGTCTCAACTACTGGGGGCCGAACCTCGTCCGCAACTTCGACGACCTCGCCGACCTCGCGTGGCTCTGCGACCTCGACGCCGAGCATCTGGGCGCGCTCGCCGCGCGCTACCCGAACGCGAAGGCGACGCAGAGCTACGACGACCTGCTCAGAGACGACACGCTCGACGCGATCGTGATCGCGACACCGGTGCCGACGCACTACGAGCTCGCGAAGCAGGCGCTCGCGGCGGGCAAGCATGTGTTCGTCGAGAAGCCGCCGGCGATGCGCGCCGCCGAGATGAACGAGCTCGTCGAGCTGGCGGGCGCGGGCGACCGCGTGCTGATGCCGGGTCATCTCCTGCTCTACCACCCCGGCGTCCTGAAGCTGAAGGAACTGATCGACGCCGGCGAGCTGGGCGACGTGCTCTGTGTCTACGGCAACCGCGTGAACCTCGGCATCGTGCGCTCGAACGAGAACGCGCTCTGGTCGCTCGGCGTGCACGACCTCTCGGTGATCCTCTACCTGCTCGACGAGGACCCCGAGCTCGCGACCGCGCAAGGGAGCGCGTCGATCCATCCCGGCGTCGAGGACGTCGTCTTCTGCTTCCTGCGCTTCCCGAGCGGCCGGATCGCGCACATGCACCTGTCCTGGCTCGACCCGCACAAGATGCGCAAGATGACCGTCGTCGGCCGCGAGAAGATGGTCGTGTTCGACGACATGGAGCCCGAGCGCAAGGTGACGGTGTACGAGAAGAGCGCAGGCCCGGCCGGCGAGCTCTATTCCGGCGACATCTCGATCCCGAAGATCTCGACCGCCGAGCCGCTACGGCTCGAGTGCACGTACTTCCTCGAGCTGATCGACGGCAAGCACGACCGCGCGAAGGTGGCGCGCGACGGCGCGCGCGTCGTGCGCGCGCTCGAGATGCTGACGAACTCGCTGCATGGCTGAGATCCACCCGACCGCGACCGTGCACGAAGGGACCGTCCTCGGCGAAGGCGTGCGCGTGCTCGAGTACGCGGTCGTCGGCAAGCAACCGTCGCTCGGTTCCCGCTCGACCGCGAAGCGCGAGCCTCTGCCGCCGGCGACGATCGGCGACGGCACCGTGATCTCCACCGGCGCGATCGTGTTCGCAGGCTCGACAGTCGGCGCGGGCTGCATCGTCGGTGACCAGTCGTGCATCCGCGAGCGCGTCTCGTTCGCAGACGACTGCGTCCTCGGACGCGGCTCGCTGATCGAGAACGACACGACCGTCGGCGCGGGCACGCGCATTCAGGCGGGCGCGTACATCACCGCGTACTCGACGCTCGAGGAAGACGTGTTCATCGCCCCCTGTGTCGTCACCACGAACGACGACTTCATGGGCCGCACCGAGAAGCGCAGAGCGCTGATGAAAGGCCCGACGATCCGCAGGAGCGCGCGCATCGGCGGCGGCGCGATCCTCTGTCCCGGCGTCGAGATCGGCGAAGAGGCCTTCGTCGGCGCGGGTGCCGTCGTGACGAAGGACGTTCCGCCCGGTGTCGTCGTCGTCGGCTCGCCGGCGCGTGTCCTGCGCGACGTCCATCCGGACGAGCTCAGGGCGAACGGCGGCTGACCGACAGCCTGTACTGCACCGGGTCGCGCGACTGCGAGACGAGCTTCGCCTCGACGTAGTACGTCCCGGTCTTCTTCACCTTGTAGGAGAGGCGCGCCTGCGCCCCGACCGCGCGCGACTGCGCGAGCCGCTTGCTGCTCGCAGCGAGCCCTTCGACGTGCTGCGTGCCGGGCGGCCAGAGTGCGAGCCGCACGGTTGCCTTCGCCGCGGGCGTGAGCCGCGCGAAGAGCTGCTGGCCCTTGTGCAGGTACACGCGGTAGACGTCGACGTTGTCGTCCCAGTAGTCGAGCGATGCGGCGATCGTCGTCGGCAGCGCCGGGATCGCGTGCGACCAGGGCCCGGCGTCGTCGTTCGGCTCGTACGCGTCCGGACGCGGCAGCGGCGCGCCGGACGTGAGCAGCGTCAGCGCCGCGTCGACGTCGAGCGTCCCCCAGCCCGTGTACGCGTCGCGCCCTGTCGGGCAGATCGAGCAGCCGGTGGACGCGTTCGCGTCGTCGGCGCTCCGCTCGAGCAAGAACGACACCTGGTCGGGCGTCAGCATCGGGTCCTGCCCGAGCAGCAGTGCTGCCGCCGCGGAGACCTGCGGCGCGGAGAACGACGTGCCGATCGCCGGGTGGAAGTCGCCCGGCCCGCAGTCGGAGTACGCACCGTCGGCGCACGTCGAGCCTTCCGGGACGAGGCTCTGCGGAATCGTCGAGAAGATGTCGTCGCCCGGCGCCGAGATGTCGTTGTAGATCGCGTCGCGGTTCGAGTAGGCGGGCACCGCGCCCGTCTCCGTGTCGGCGCTGACGCCGATCACGTGCGGCAATGCAGCGGGATACGTGGCGAAGTTCCACGGCTTCGCCGGAGACTGCGTGCCGTTGCCGACCGCAGCGACCACGACCACGCCCTTCGAGACCGCGTACTCGATCGCTGCCTGCTCGAGCGGTGAGTACGTGTCGAGGCTGGGATTCAGCGGATCGCGGAGGCCGCCGAGGCTCAGGTTGATCACCTTCGCCCCTTCCGCGACCGACCAGCGGATCGCGGCCACCTCCGCGGGAAGCGAGACCTCGCCCTGTGCGGTGACGACCTTCGCGTCGATCAGCCGCGCGTTGAACGCCAGGCCGGCGATCCCGATGCCGTTCGTCGGGTTCGCGGCGATCTCGCCGGCCACGAAGGTGCCGTGCCCGTTCGTGTCGTCGAACGGCGAGCCGCCGACGAACGACTTCGCTGCGACGACCCTGCCCACGAGATCAGGGTGGGAGTTGTCGATCCCCGAGTCGATCACTGCGACCTTCACCGGATAGAGGTCCGGCAGCGCCGGCCAGAAGTCCCACGCCTTGTCCTGCGTCAGGTACCACTGCTTCGCCGCGAGCGGCTCGGTGTTCGGGAACGCGACGGCGAGCGCCGGCAGCGCGAGTGCCGCAGCCGCGGCGGCAAGAGCGACCGTGCGCCTCACTGCGCGGTGAACGACGGCGACACGCCGGCGGCGATGCCATGCCCCGGCGCGCAGCGCACGCGGTAGGTGCCGGGCTGGAGCGCGCCCCCGAACGTCCACGCGCCCGACGAATCGGTGACGGTCGACGACAGCGTCGTCCACGTGCCGCCCGCCTGCTGCTGGAGCTCGACCGCCGCCCCGGCTGCGGCCGGCCGCAGCGTTCCCTGCACGGCGGTCGCCGTGACGGTCGCCGCGACGCGCGCAGCGACGGTGACCTTCGCGAGACCTGCGCGCACGTTCCCCCAGACGAGCCGGTAGGAAGTGCTCACGGCGGGCTTGAGAACGGTGGAGAACGCGCCGCTCTCGTCCGGGATCAGCGCGCCGACAGGCGTCCAGTCCGTCGTTGCGGTCTTCGCTTCGAGGGACACGCCTTGCGCACCGCGCACGAGACCGGTGAGCGACACGGCGCCGCCGTAGGTCATCGCCTTCGCGGAGGGGAGCAGCTGCAGCAGTGCGGGTGTGAACCACGTCGAGCGCAGGTCGAGCAGCGTGCGAAGCTGGTTGCCGGTGATCGTCTGTGCCGAGTCGTCGCTCGAGCTCACCGTGACGTTCTTCACGCGCCCCGACGGCCCGTTCACGGCCTGCATGCCGATGATCGGCGCGGACAGCTTCAGCTGCTTCGCGAGCGCAGCCGCGTCGAAGAGGACCGGTCCCCAGTCGTGGTACGGCGCGATGCTGTCGTAGGGATCGGCGACCGGGACGAGGTACGGGACGTTGACGCCGGTCGATTCGAGCGCCGACGCGGTGCGGCCGCCCGAGCTCGAGAAGAAGAGCGTGTCAGCAACCTTGCCCGCGTACATCACGACCTGGCCCTTCGTCGCGTCGACCGCGGCGTCGGTCGACGGCACCTCGGCGGCGACGCCCCCGTACACCTGGCTGCGCTCGTCTCCGAAGAGGTCGTACGCGCGGCCCTTGGCGACGTTCGCGAGCGCGTACGAGCGCGACGCGACCGCCTGCGCCTTCAGCGCCTCGGGCGACCAGCTCGACGGCATCTCCGACGGGACGACGCCCTTCACGTACTGCTCGAGCCCGACGACGTCGACCACGTCGACAAGCTTCCCGTCGAGCGAGAGCACGAGCTTGCCGCGGTACGCGTGCCCGTCGACGAGCAGCGGCTGCGCGGCGCTGAACGTGAGGGGCGGCTTCAGCGCCGGCTGATCCGCGAGCGAGAGCGCAGGCGTCAGCTTCAGGTCGCCGGCGGCGAGCTGCGCCTTCGCGCCGGCAGCGTCCGTGACCGTCCATGGGACGAGCGAGGTCAGCGCCGGGTTCTTCTCGGACGCGATCAGCACGCGCACGGTCGCGACCTTCGCGGTGCCGAGCGTCGTGCCGGTGTAGTAGTGCGCGAGGATCTTGTCGTAGGTCCAGCCGTGCTGTGCATAGCCGTAGGCGCCCCACTGGCTCATCCCGAGTCCGTGGCCCCAGCCGTGGCCGCTGAAGGCGAGCACGGTCGGCGCGGTGCTGACGACGGTGGCCGGAGGCGGCGTGGAGAGACCCGTCGTCGTCGAGGCGGTCGTGGTCGTCGTGCCGCTCGCGTGCGCGGCGAGGACGGCCGAGGCGAGGCCGGCGAGCGCCAGCGCGACGACGCCTGCGAGGACCACGGCAAAGCGACCCACGCGGGTCACGGTAGCCGACCTCTCGCGGGGTGCCCGCAAGGCTTTACCGAACGTTTCCATAGCGCCATTGGCGGCAACCCTCTTCGTTGCCCGCCCAGGCATGCCTGCCCCTTTCCACACCTCCCTGCCGCCCCGCTACCGCGATGCGCGCCCGCTTGCCCACGGCGGCATGGGCGAGATCCTGCTGGCCACCGATCGGGAGCTCGGGCGGGAGGTCGCCGTCAAGGTGCTCTCGGCCCGCTACGCCAAGGACGACGATCTGCGCGAGCGGTTTCGGCGCGAAGCGCTCGCGGCAGCCCGCCTCTCCGGGAACCCGAACATCGTGACGATCTTCGACGTGGACGAGCACGACGGGCGGCCGATGATCGTCATGGAGTACCTGCCCGGCGGCTCGCTCGAACAGCGCATCGCCGGCCGCAGGTGCCCGCCCGCCCAGGCACTCGACTGGCTGGGCGAGACGGCGGCGGCAGTGGATGCGGCACACGCGGCGGGTGTCGTGCACCGCGACATCAAGCCGGGGAACCTGTTGCTCGACGACCACGGGCACGTGCACGTGGGCGACTTCGGGATCGCGAGCGCCGCCGGCCTTGCCTCGTTCACGCAGGCCGGGACGATCCTCGGCACCGCCGGCTACCTCTCGCCCGAGCAGGCGCGCGGCGAGCGCGCCGGTCCTGCGAGCGACCGGTATTCGCTGGGGGTCGTCGCCTGGGAGCTGCTCGCGGGACGGCGGCCCTTCGAGTCGAGCTCGCCGACCACGGAGGCGTCCGCGCACGTGAACGCGCCTGTCCCGTCGATTCACGCAGCGAACCCGAGCCTGCCGGCGAGCTACGACGCGATCTTCCGCCGCGCGCTTGCGAAGGATCCCGCTGCGCGCTTCCGGACGGGGACGGAGCTCGTCGGTGCGTTGCGTCGCGGCCTGCACGACGACGACACCGACACCGACACCTGGCCGCTGCCGCCGGCTCTACGCAGCCCTCCCGTGCGCGCACGCTCGCGGCGTCCGCTCTGGCTGCCGGCGCTCGCCGCTCTCGCGCTCGCCGCTGCGACTGCCGCAGCCGTCGTGCTGCTGACGCGCGGCGGGCCGAAGCCCACCGTCCTGCCACCGCGGACGGTCATCCACACGGTGACGACGACCGCGACGACGCCGCCTCCTGCGGCGCGGGGCGGCGAGAGCGGAGCGGCGCTGAACGACGCCGGCTACGCGAAGATGCGCGCCGGTGACTTCCCGGGCGCGCTGCCGCTCCTCCAGCAGGCGGTCGAGAAGCTCCGGGGCGCCGGCTCGCTCGACGAGGCCTACGCCGACTACAACCTCGCCTACACGCGCTTCGCGCTGCACCGGTGCAACGGTCTGCTGCAGCTGCTCGACGCGTCGGAGGAGATCCAGGGCCACCGGCCCGAGATCGACGGGCTGCGCGCAGAGGCGCAGAGGGCGTGCCGCTAGTCCGTTCTAGGAGAGCCGCGCGGAGTACTGCGTCTCGTAGTAGCGCCGGTAGTCGCCGGACTTGATCGGCTCCCACCACTCGCGGTTCGCGCGGTACCACTCGACGGTCTCCTCGAGGCCGCCCGCGTCGAATGAGTGCGTCGGCGTCCAGCCGAGCCCGCGCAGCTTCGTCGAGTCGACCGCATAGCGGCGGTCGTGCCCGGGCCGGTCGTCGACGAGACGCACGAGGTCGGGACTGGCTCCCGTCAGGTCGAGGATGCGCCTGACGACGTCCATGTTCTCGCGCTCCTGGCCGCTGACGTTGTACGTCTCGCCCGACTTCCCCTGGTGCAGCGCGAGCTCGATCGCGGTGCAGTGGTCTTCGACGTGCAGCCACTCGCGGCGCTGCTTGCCGTCGCCGTAGACCGGCAGGGTCAGACTGTCGAGCGCGTTCGTGATGAAGAGCGGCAGGAACTTCTCCGGATACTGGTGCGGGCCGTACGTGTTCGCGCCGCGCGTGACGAGCGCATCGACTCCGTACGTGCGCACGTATGCGAAGACCTGCAGCTCCCCGCCCGCCTTGGACGCCGAGTAGGGGCTCGACGGCCGGAGCGGCGCCTCCTCGGTGCAGCCGGGATCGCCCAGCGGGACGTCGCCGTATACCTCGTCGGTCGAGACGTGCAGCAGCCGCTGGCCGGTATGGCGCACGTGATCGAGCAGCACCTGCGTGCCGAGCACGTCGGTGAGGATGAACTCGGCCGGGCCGAGGATCGACCGGTCGACGTGCGTCTCGGCGGCGAAGTTGACGATCGCGTCGACGCCCTTCGCCGCGCGCCCGACTGCATCCGGATCCGCGATGTCGCCCTGGTGGAACTCGTGCTCGACGCCCTCGAGGTTCGCTCGGTTGCCCGCGTAGGTCAGCTTGTCGAGGACGACGATCTCCTCGCCGCGCGCGACGAGGTGGCGGGCGAAGTGCGAGCCGATGAACCCGGCGCCGCCTGTGACCAAGATGCGCATGCTCAAAGGCTACCGAGGCGGTGTAAACACTCACGGAGACCCTCGCGCCAGTGCGGTAGCTCGGGTGCGCCGCGCTCGCTCCGCAGCACCGAGTACGCCGGCCGCGGCGCACGCGCGCCGAACTCCGCGGTCGTGATCCGCCGCACGCGCGTCGCGAGGCCCGCCTCCTCGAAGATCGCCTCCGCGAACTCGGCCCACGTGCAGTCGCCGCCCGCGGCGACGTGGTAGACGCCGTACGGCAGCTCGAGCACCTGCTTCGTCGCCTCGGCGAGATGGCCGACGTACGTCGGGGAGCCGCGCTGGTCGTCGACGACCGCCACCTCGTCACGCTCGGCGCCGAGCCGCAGCATCGTGAGGACGAAGTTCTTCGACGTCCAGCCGAAGAGCCAGGAGCTTCGAACCACCCACGCGTGCTCGCCGGCCGCGGCCTCTCCGTGCAGCTTCGTCCGGCCGTAGGCGCCGACCGGCGAGGGTGCGTCGGACTCGACGTACGGCGCGCGCTTCGTGCCGTCGAAGACGTAGTCGCTCGACCACGCGACGAGCGGCGCGCCGAGCTCGGCTGCGTGCTGCACGCCGCCGACGTTCACCGCGGCCGCGCTCTGCGGGTCGTCCTCCGCGCCGTCGACGTCCGTCCACGCCGCCGCGTGCAGGACGAGGTCGGCTTCGAGTCCCGGCGGCGGCGGGTACGTCACGTCCCAGTCGGCCCGCGTCAGCCCGCGCGCGCCGGGGAAGGCGTCGACGAGCGCGGTGCCGAGCTGGCCGCCCGCGCCCGTTACGACGACGCGGCGGTCTTGTCCCGGTCCGAGAGGATCGGCGATCGTGTGCTCCAGAGGTCGGCGACGCGCGGGTCGTCCCAGGGGACGCCGTGCTCGTCGGGGTCGTCCGCGTCGTACTCCTCGGTCACGAAGTAACAGAAGAGACAGTCGGTGAGCGCCTCGTAGCCGTGCGCATGGATGCCCGGGACATAGATCGCGACCGGGTTCTCGTCGCCGATGTCCTCGGTGAACGTCTCGCCGGTCGCGCGGTCGAGGACGACGACGCGGACCATGCCCTGCAGGCAGCAGAAGAGATCGTCCTGGCCGCGCTCGTGGAAGTGCAGCCCGCGGATCACGCCCGCCCGCGAGCGCGCGAGGTTCGCCTGGCGGACCGGCTTCGGCAGCGCGCTCGCGCGCATCAGCTCCATGAAGTACCCGCGCTCGTCGTCGAAGCGCCTGAGCGGGACGCGGGTGACTATTTGTTCGCTCCGGTCTCTTCGATCAGGCGGCCGACGTCGGCGAGGTCGCCCCAGTGCTTGCCGCCGTCGTGCCACCAGCCCTCGACCTGCCGCACCTCGAGCTCGCCGCGCTGCGCGTAGACGCGGTTGACGTCGGTGATCTCGAGCTCGCCGCGGTTCGAAGGCGCGAGCGTGTCGATGATGTCGAACACGTCCGGCGGGAAGCAGTACAGGCCGACGATCGCGTCGTTCGAGGGCGGCGAGTCGTAACGCGTGTCGACGACGCCTGCCTTCTCGACGATGTCCGCGACCTTGCCGTCGTCGCCGTACGCAACGACGCCGAAGTTCTCCGGATCGGGGACCTCCTTCGCGAAGACGAGCGCGCCACCGCCCCACGTGTGGATCGCGTCGGCCTGTGCATGCTCGAAGATGTTGTCGCCGAGGCAGACGACGAGCTTCTCGCCGGCCGCGAAGTCCCGCGCCATGCCGACGACCTGCGCAATCCCGCCCGCCTCGGTCTGCACCTTGTACGAGAGGTCGAGATCGAGCAGCTGCTCGTCGCCGCTCCGCGAGCGGACGTGGCCGTTCCCGAGCAGGTCGATGAACTGGCCCGCATGCTGCTGGCCGGTGACGAGCAGGACCTCGCGCACCCCGATGCGCTGCAGGAGCTGGAGCGGGTAGTAGACCATCGGCCAGTGCCCGACCGGCAGCAGGTGCTTGTTCGTGACCCGGGTGAGCTCGGCCAGGCGCGTGGCGTTGCCGCCGGCGGCGACGAGACCTTTCACGCGGGGGATGCTATCGCCGCGTCGGAGTCGCGGCCTCGGGCGGCCGCGTAGCCGAGCGCGCCTGCCAGGACCCCGAGGCCCGCGACACAGAGCCACATCGTCTTGTCGCCGAACGCCGCCCTGATCTGCAGGCCGAGGAACGGCGTCGCGGCGTTCCCGATCGCGAACGCCCCGCTGTAGGCGCCCATGTAGGCGCCGCGGATGTCGGCGGGAGCGAGCCGGGAGACGACGGCCTGCGCGGTGGGGATCCAGAGCATCTCGCCCGTGACGAACACGATCACGATCAGCGCCACGGCGCCCGCGGAGCCGTTGACGTTCAGGAGGACGAACGGGACGCCCATCATCGGCATCGCGAGCGCGAGCTTGACGGTCGGCGGGATGTGCGCGACGCGCCGCGTCAGCCGCAGCTGGAAGACGGTCACGAAGAGGGGGTTGAGGATCATCAGGAAGCCCCACAACGACGGCGGCAGATGGTGCGTCGTCGTGACGGAGATCGGCAGGAGCGTCTCGGTCGTCTGGTAGGTCGCCGCCGCGAGGACGGCGAAGAGCAGGAAGAGCTGGAACGGGCGGTCGCGCAGGATCACGCCGAGGGAGCCGCGCGTGGGCGCCTCCTCGGGCGCGTACGCACCGCCGCTCGGGATGTACCGCCAGGCGATGGCAAACCCAGCGGTCGCGAGCACGAACGTGCCGAGCCAGAGATGCGGCCAGTGCGTGCCGATGAGCAGCAGCCCGCCGATCGGGGGCCCGATCGTGACGCCGAGGTTCGACGCGACGCGCACCGACGCGTACGCCGCCTCCTGCCGTTCCGGTGCGACGAGGTCGGCGACCATCGCCTGGTCGGCCGCGCCGCCCAGCGACCCGAAGACGGGCAGGAGCGCGATCAGCAGCAGCCCCTCGTCGACGTGATGGCCGGTTGCGAGCAGCAGCAACGGCACCGTCGCCTGCAGGCCCCAGCCGACGAGGATCAGCGGCCGGCGCCCGATGTGGTCCGACCAGTGTCCGGCGAGGTAGCCGATCGCTCCGCCGAGCACGGCGCCTGCGAGGTACGCGGTGCCGAGGAGGCCCTGCCCGGCCTGCAGCTCCTTGATTGCCCAGATGCCGAGGTACGTGTACGCCGCCGAGTTCGCGATCGAGCCGGCGAGGCTGACCGCGAGCACTGGGCGCAGGGCGCGATCGACATCCCCGCCCCAGACCAGCCGGATGATCCGCGAGACGATCCTCATCACACGAGGCGCGTGCGCGACAGGAGCCAGAACGAGGTCTCGACCGCGGGCCCGATCAGGACGGCGAAGACGAGCGTCCCGATCCCGACCGTGCCCCCGAGCGCGAAGCCGATCAGCAGCACCGAGCCCTCGATCGACGCGCGGACGGCTCCCACGCGCACGCCGCTGCGGTGCGCCCCGACGAGCATCAGCGTGTCGCGCGGGCCGGCGCCCATACCCGCGCCGATGTAGAGCCCGGTGCCGAGCCCGAAGCAGGCGAGGCCTGCCGCGAGCAGGGCGATGCGCGCGGCGAGCGGCCAGTGCGACAGGCTCTGGACAGCGTGCAGCGGCTGGAGCAGCGCCACGAAGCCGCCGATCAGGACGGCGTTCGCAACCGTGCCGATCCCCGGCTTGCCGCCGAACGACCAGGCGATGAACAGCACGACGACCGCGACGACCTCGTTCGCGATGCCGAAGGAGAGCGGTGTGTGGCGCGCGATCCCCTGGTGGAGCACGTCCCAGGGCGAGAGGCCGAGCTTGGACTCGAGGAACGCGATGATCCCGAGCGCGCACAGGAGCAACCCCGTGACGAGCCAGAGGGCGCGCGCGGCCCGGCCGCCGCGCAGGCGGGGGGCCGCATGCATGGAGGCAAGCTAGTGGAAGGGCGCGAGCAGGACGAGCGTGCCCAGGAACCCGACGGATGCTGCGAGGTAGCGCATGACCCCATCGTGAGCGCGCATCTTGTGCGTTACCTAACGTTCGCGTGTGGATTCCGTTAGGGCCCGCCGCTCCTGCCTGACCGTTCCCGGCGATGACGAGCGCAAGCTCCGCAAGGCCGCCGGGCTCGAGGTGGACGAGGTGATCCTCGATCTCGAGGACGCGGTCGCCGCCGAGCGGAAGGAGATCGCACGCGAGCTCGTCGCGCAGCTGTGCTCCGAGCTCGACTGGCGCGCGGCGACGCTCGCCATCCGCGTCAACCGCGGCTCGGCCGACGACCTCGAGCTCGTGCGGATCGCCAGGCCGGACGTCGTCGTGCTCCCGAAGGTCGAGTCTCCCGACGAGCTCGCCGGCCTGCCCGTGCCGGCCGAGGCGCAGATCGAGACGGCGCGCGGCCTCGTCGAGTGCGAGCGGATCGCTGCCGCGCCCGGTCTCGAGGCGCTCGTCCTCGGTCCCGGCGACCTCGCCGCGTCGCTCGGCGTGCCGGAGCTCACGATCGGCGCCGGGGCGCATCTCGACTACGCGCTCGCACGCATCGCGGTCGCAGCGCGCGCCTTCGGGCTGGCGGCGGTCGACGGCCCATACCCCGTGCTCGACGATCCGGGCGGCCTGCGCGCGAGCGCTGGGCGCTCCCGTGGGCTCGGCTACGACGGCAAGTGGTGCATCCACCCGGCGCAGGTCGAGATCTGCAACGACGTCTACGCGCCGACGGAAGCGGAGGTCGAGCGGGCGCGGCGGATCCTCGAGGTCGCCGGCGTCGCACGGCTCGATGGCGAGATGGTCGACGAGGCAAACCGCCGCATGGCCGAGGCGATCCTGGCGCGGCTCCGATGACCGCGCGGCTGCGCAGCCTGCTCGCCGAGCGCGACCTCGTCGTCGAGGTCCGGCTCGCGCTGAAGATGACGCTCGGCGGGACGGTCGCGTGGTGGCTGGCCGTCGAGCTCGGCGCACAGCGGCCGATCTTCGCCGCGCTCGTCCCGCTGGTCGCGATGAACGGCGATCCATTCGCGGCGGTCTCGGTATCGATCGGGCGCATCGTCGGCGTGTTCGCGGGTGTCGGGCTCGGGATCGCGTTCGCGCACGTCGCGATGGGCTCGACGCTCCGCGTCGCGATCGTGCTGCTACTCGGCACGCTTGCCTCGGTCGCGTTGAAGATCGGCGGGCGCCCGAACCTGGAGGTGCCGATCGCGGCGCTCTTCATGCTCGCGACGTCGATCAAGCTCGTGAACCAGTTCGGCGTGCAGCGCATCTGGGAGACGGCGATCGGCGCCGGCCTCGCAATCGTCATCTCGGCGCTCGTCTGGCCGCCACATCCGGCACGCGAGCTCGAGCGCCAGCTGGACCGGCTGCGCCGTGAGCTCGTCGGCGATCTGCTCACCATCGCCGACGACCTCGCCACCGGCGGCGACGAGACCGCGGTGCACATGGACGAGGTGCGGGCGCACTCACTCGACGCCGTCCGCGAGGTGTTCGCCCTCGCGGACGCTCGACGGGCGCTTCGCTGGAGCCCGCTGCGGCGGCGCGACGCCGAACGCGTCGACGAGCTCGGCGCCCGCATCAGCCTCGGTGCGCGCATCTACCGCCACGCGCGTGCGGTCGCGCGTGACGTTGCCGATCTCCCCGTCCGGAGCGCCACGCTCGCGGCTGCCGTCCGCGATCTGGCGGATGCCGCCGACCGGGCCCTCACGGGCAGCGACCCCTCGGCGCAGCTCGACCGCTCGGCGGCGGCACTCGCCGAGCCGGCCCACGGGGAGGCGGAGATCGTCGCCGCCCAGCTCCGCCAGCTCCTCGCCGATTTCCGGGCGATGCGTCGAAGCTAGACGGCTGGGTACCGTTCACGGACCATGGCTCGCCGCGACGTCGACAAGCTGCAGGAAGAGATCGAGGAGCTCTTCGCGGACCTCTGGCAGGTGCCGCGGTTCTCGGGGATCCGGCACGGCTTCCGGCCGAACGTCGACTGCTTCCACACGGAGGAGCCGCACGCGCTGACGGTCGTGGTCGAGCTGCCCGGCGTCGACGCGCAGTCGATCCGCGTCGTCGCCGGCGAGCGCCTGCTCGTGATCGCCGGGGAGCGCAAGCGCCCGCAGGTCGCGGGGCGCGTCTACCAGCAGATGGAGATCGAGTACGGCGCGTTCGAGCGCCAGGTGCGGCTGGCCGAGGACGTCGACCCCGAGCGCGCGCGGGCGCGCTTCGAGCACGGCGTGCTGACGATCGAGCTGCCCGTCGTCGAGCAGGCGCCGCCTGCCGGGACCTTTCACATCACGATCGAGCGGCTGGCATGACCGACGTCGCCTTCGACACGCCGGAACCGGAGCAGGCGCAGCTCGAGCTGCCGGCCGCGCTGCCGGTCCTTCCGTTGAAGGAGACGGTCGTCTTCCCGCAGTCGATGACGCCGCTCGCGATCGGCCAGGAGCGATCGGTGCGCCTGATCGACGACGTCGTCGCCGGCGACCGGCTGCTCGCACTCGTCACCTCACGCGACGACTCGATCGAGTCGCCCGGCTGGGACGACATCTACGAGGTCGGCACGGTCGCGCTCGTCCACAAGATGATCAAGGTGCCCGACGGCTCGCTGCGCATCCTCGTCCAAGGCCTCGAGCGCGTGAAGCTCGACAACCGCATCGACACCGACCCGTACCTGCTCGGCGAGTTCAGCGCGCTGCCGGACGTGATCGAGGAGACACCCGAGCTCGAGGCGCTGACGCGCAACGTGCAAGGGCTCTTCGCGCGCATCATCGGGCTCGCGCCGTACCTGCCCGAAGAGCTGCAGCTCGCCGCCGCGAACGTCAACGACCCGAGCGCGCTCTGCCACCTGGTCGCCTCGACGCTGCGCACGATCAAGACCGAGGAGCGGCAGGAGATCCTCGAGGAGGTGAACGTCGAGCGGCGGCTGCGGCTCGTGTCGGCGATCCTGAACCGCGAGCTCGAGGTGTTCGAGCTCGGCTCGAAGATCCAGTCGCAGGTCCAGTCCGAGATGGACAAGGGCCAGCGCGAGTACTTCCTGCGCCAGCAGTTGAAGGCCATCCAGCAGGAGCTCGGCGAATCCGACCCCGAGCAGGCGGAGGTGGCGGAGCTGCGCGAGCGCCTCGACGCGCTCGGCGAGCTGCCCGAGGAGGTGCGCAAGGCGGCCGACCGCGAGCTCGCGCGCCTCGAGAAGCTGCCGCCCGCGGCCGCCGAGTACGGCGTCATCCGCACCTACATCGAGTGGATCCTCACGCTGCCGTGGACGACCTTCACCGAGGACAACCTCGACCTCGACCATGCGCGAAAGGTGCTCGACTCCGACCACTTCGACCTGGAGAAGGTGAAGGACCGGATCATCGAGTACCTCGCCGTCGCGAAGCTCCGGCAGGAGATCTCCGGCCAGATCCTCTGCTTCGCCGGGCCGCCCGGCGTCGGCAAGACGTCGCTCGGCCACTCGATCGCGAACGCGCTCGGACGGAAGTTCGTGCGGCTCTCGGTCGGGGGTGTGCGCGACGAGTCGGAGATCCGCGGCCACCGGCGCACCTACATCGGCTCGATGCCCGGCTCGATCATCCGCTCGCTCCGCGATGCCGAGTCGTCGAACCCGCTGATCCTGATCGACGAGATCGACAAGATGGGCGCCGACTGGCGCGGCGACCCGGCGAGCGCGATGCTCGAGGTGCTCGACCCGGCGCAGAACAACACGTTCCGCGACCACTACCTCGATTTGCCCTTTGACTTGTCGAAGGTGCTGTTCATCTGCACCGCGAACGCACTCGACACGATCCCCGGTGCGCTGCTCGACCGCATGGACGTGATCCAGCTCTCCGGCTACACCGAGGACGAAAAGCTCGGGATTGCGAAGCGCTACCTGCTGCCGAAGCAGCTCAAGGCGCACGGGCTGCAGCGGTCGCAGCTGACGCTCTCCGACAAGATGATCCGCGCGATCATCCGCGACTACACGCGCGAGGCCGGTGTGCGCGGCCTCGAGCGCCGGCTCGCCGACGTGTGCCGCAAGGCGGCGACGCTGGTCGCGAAGGGCAAGGCGCAGAAGATCCGCGTCGACGAGGCGCGGCTCCGCGAGTGGCTCGGCCCGCGCCGCTTCTCGAGCGAGGCGCGGAGGCGCACGTCGGACCCGGGTGTCGCGACCGGCCTCGCGTACACGACCGTCGGCGGTGACGTGCTCTTCATCGAGGCGACGGCGTATCCCGGCAAGGGGCGCCTCACGATCACCGGCCAGCTCGGCGAGGTGATGCAGGAGTCGGCCCAGGCCGCGCTGTCGTGGGTGCGCGCACACGCGAGCCAGTTCGGCGTCGGCGAGACGTGGTTCGCGGACCACGACGTGCACATCCACGTTCCCGCCGGGGCCGTGCCCAAGGACGGGCCGTCGGCGGGCGTGACGATGGCGACGGCGCTCGCATCGCTCCTCAAGGGCACACCGGTCGCGGACGACGTCGGGATGACCGGCGAGATCACGCTCACCGGGCAGGTGCTGCCGATCGGCGGTCTGCGCGAGAAGTCGCTCGCGGCGCAGCGCGCCGGGCTGAAGCGCGTGATCTTCCCGCGCGAGAACGAGCCTGACCTCGATGAGCTGCCGCCGGAGACGCGCGCGTCGCTGGAGTTCATCCCGGCGGACACGATCGAGGACGTGTTCGCGGCGGCGTTCGACGGCCGGCGGCGCACGCGCGCCCGCGGGCCGCAGGCGGTCGAACGGCAGGCCGCTATGCCACGGCGAAGCTAGCGAGCAGGTGGGCGCAGGTCTCCGCGCTCGCCGAGCAGAGCAGCTCGTACTCGCGCTTCGCGCGCAGAACGAACGTGTAGGTGAAGGTGCGCTTGCCGACGCGCACGTCGTAGCTGTGCGACCTGATGCCGCCGGCGGTCACCTCGTGGCTCCCGGCGACGGTGCCTCCGGTCCGCTTCGCCACCGCGCTCACGACCTTCGCGAGCTCGGGCTCGACCTTCGTGAAGAGCGCCGCCGTGTACGGGTGGACGAGCGGGAACGTGTCGACCTCGATCTGATCCGAGCCGGCACCCGACACCTTGGTGCCGAGCCGGCTGCCGACGGCGTTCCAGGTCGCCGGCACCTGGAAGCGCGCCGCCGCGACATGCAGTGTCCGCCACGACAGGGGCGCGTTCTTCCGCGCCGACCCCCCGCACCCTGCGAGAATGAGCAGGAACGCGAGCAGGAGCATCTGTTTGCATCGGCAGCGCCGGGGTATCAGGCGCGCGGTAACGAGGCGAAAGGATCCAGCGAGCATGGCCAAGACGAAAGACAAGGTCTACGACGCGGCGGACAACGTCAAACCCTACGTCCAGCGCGCGATGCAGGACGAGAAGCTGCGCGACGACGTGATGAGCGCGTTTTCCACCGCGAAAGAGCTCTACAACGAGCTGGTCGGCGGCCGCTCGGCGGTCACGCTTGCGACGCGCGTCGCCACCGACGACGAGGTCCGCGACAAGCTGAAGGATGCAATCGACGACCTGCGGAACGCCGCGGACCGGCTCCAGGGCAAGAAAGACCACGGCAGCCGGCACACGACGCTGCTCGTCGCCGGCATCGCGCTCGGCATCCTCTTCAACCCCGTCACGGGTCCCGAGACCCGGAAGTGGCTGAAGGACATGATCGGGAGCGGCGCCGACGAGTTCAGCGACTACTCGTCGAACGGCGGCACGAACAGCTAGCGGCCTAGCCGCGCCCCGGGTACGTCTTCGGCGCGACCGGCGTCATCGTCGAGGGAACGAGCGTCTGCTGGAGCGCCGACGCGGCGAGCGGCTTCAGCGCGGCCTGGAGCGACGAGGGGTCGAGTCCGCTCGCGGTCGAGATGTCACTCTCGCCGAGCAGCACGGCGCCCGGCTCGGGCACGGCCGCGCGGCCTGCGATCGCCGGGACCCAGCCGCCTGCGATCGGGAACGGCAGGCTCTTCTCGTGCCGCCAGCCGTCGAGGTACTGCGTCGGGTCGACCGCGCCGTCGTAGCCGAGGTAGAGGTACGACACCGGGTGCACCTCGAAGTGGAGGTGGTACGGCGTGCCCTCGGCGTCGCCGGTGTTCCCCATGAACCCGACGACCTCCCCTGCCTTGACGTGCGCACCGTTGACCGCGGCGGTCGAGAAGGCGGAGAGGTGCGCGTAGTAGTACTGGTTCCCCTGGCTGTCGAGGATCCAGAGCCGGTTGCCGCCGACCTTCTGGTAGCCGACCGAGAAGACGATGCCGTTCGTGACCGCGACGAGCGGCTGGCCGAGCTGGCCGAAGATGTCGTCGCCGTGGTGGTAGTCGCCGCTGACGTCGGAGCGCGCCGCGCCGAACGTGTCGATGTATGAGCTCGGGCCGTAGACGGGGAAGACGTACGGGCCTGCGACGAGCTTCGGATGCACGTGATAGAGCGGCATCGGCGTCGTCGGCTTCGCGTTCGTCGTGGTCTTCGGCAGCAGGTTCGGCGCGTCGCCCGCCGTCGGATCGACCGTCGTCGGCGGTGCCGTCGTGGTGGTCGGAGTGGTGACGGCGGGCGGCGGCGCGGTCTGCGCCGCGGCGTCGGCGTAGCCGATCTGGATCTCACTTCCCGCCGGCAGGTTGTCGTGCGCGGCGGTCAGCCGGACGTCGAGCTCGGTGATGTTGGTGTGGTAGCCCTTCGCCCCGGGCGGCGCGCTGCGGTCGACAGCGGTCGTGCCGATCGTCAGCAGCCCCCACGTTCCGAGCGGTATCTGCGTGCCCGCGGCCGTCTGACCGGCGAGCTCGAGCCCCTGCACCGCACTGCCGTTGACGTTGCCGCCGGCGCCGGTGTAGCCGGTGCCCGCAGACGCGCGCGCGGTCACGGCGGCGGCGGTGATCTCGCCCTTGAAGATCGAGAGCTGCGTGACGTCGCTCTCGGCGTTCGCGGCGGCGTTCGTCTGGACGGAGGTCGTCGCGCTCGCGGTCGTCGACGCGGCGCTCACGATCGAGCCGTCGCCCGGGTACTGGAACGTGTTCGTCGTCGCCGGCTGCACGGCGGGCGGCGAGCTGACGGTGGTCGTGGAGGCACCGGCCTGGTTCGGGACGACGATCTGGATCGCAAGCGCGCTCGCGGCAGCGCCGGGCGTGCGTGCCTCACCACCCGCGCCGGCAGGCACGAAGGCGACCAGGGCGAGCAGGACCGGCAGTGCGAAGCGGCGGCGCACTGCCCTGAGTGTGACAGGCGCGGTTGCTAGCCGAGTTGCTTCTTCGCGAACTCGCGGAAGCGCTCGCGGGCCTCGTCGTCGGGGCCCATCGCCTCGTCGTCGGCGTAGCGCGGGTCGGCCGCGATCTCCTCGGCGACGGCGCGCAGCTCATCCACGACCGCCTGCCGGTGCACGTCGTCTCGGAGCAGCGTCTCGATCCACGTCTCCGACCCGTCGTAGTCCGGGACGTCGTTGTCGACCAGGATCTGGCCGAGCAGGATGCCGACGCGGATGTACGCGAACGTCCGGAACGCAAGGATCTTGTGGGGGCTCGAGACGAGCCCGTCGATCTCGGGGTTCTCGGCCTGAAGCTGCGCGACGATCGAGCCGATCGGCTCGTCGACGAGGGGGATCCAGAGGTCGTCGCTGTCGCTCACCCCGGAAGTGTTCACGATCTGCGCCGAGTCCGCCAGGCGATCTGCCCGGCAACCGCGACGAGCAGCACCCCGAACGCCCGCCGGAGAACGCTGCCCGGCAGCGCCTCGGCGATCACCACCCCGATCTCGACCCCGGCGATCGAGGCGACGCCGATCCACGCGGCCGCGCGCAGGTCGACGTTCCCGTACCGGTGCTGGCGCCAGGTGCCGACGGCGGACGTCGGCAGGATCGCGAGCAGCGAGGTCGCCTCGGCGTGCAGCTGCGTCAGGCCGAGCACGAGCGCGAGCGTCGGCACGAACAGGATCCCGCCGCCGACGCCGAAGAGGCCCGAGAGCGCACCGCCCAAGCAGCCGATGACGATCACGGCCGCGATCGTCACGCGATCAGCCTCACGCCGACGATCGCGAGCAGCAGCGCGAACAGGTAGCTGAGCTTCTGCACCGGCACGCGCTGCTGGAGCGCGGTCCCGAAGATCACCCCGACCATCGCCGGCAGGCCGATCAGCGCGGCAGCGCCCGGCTTGACATCCCCGTGAAACGCATAGGTCGCGGCGCCCGCCGACGACGAGAGGAGGATCGCCGCGAGCGAGGTGGCGCTGGCGCGCCGCTGGTCGAAGGCGAGCAGGAAGACGAGCAACGGCACGATCACGATCCCGCCCCCGACGCCGAAGATGGCGCCGAAGATGCCGCCGACGAAGCCGATCAGGAGCAGCTTCGGCACCTGCACGTCGCCTACTCTACGCCGGGTGAGCGACCTCGCCGCGATCGCCGCCGAGCCCGAGCGCACCGCGCTCTTCCTCGACGTCGACGGCGTGCTCGCGCCGATCGTCGAGCGCCCGGAGGACGCGACCGTTCCCGAGGCAACCCGTGTTCAGCTGCGACGCGTCGCGGACCTCTATGCGCTCGTCGCGTGCGTGACGGGCCGCACCGGCGCGTTCGCGCGCGAGATCGTCGGTGTGGACGAGCTCGAGTATGTCGGCCAGCACGGGCTCGAGCTCGAGCCGCGCGCGAAGCGTTGGGCCGAGGAGATCCATGCATTCGCGCGCGGCACGGGCTGGCGCGACCTCGAGGTGAAGCCGCTGACGGCGGCGTTCCACTACCGCAGCGCGCCGGACCGCGAGGCGGCGCGCGAGACGCTGGAGGAGATCGCCGCGCGCGCGCTCGAGGCGGGCTTCCGCACGAAGTGGGGGCGCATGGTGCTCGAGGTGGTGCCGCCGATCGACGCGTCGAAGGGGACAGCCGTGCGCGCGCTCCTCGCCGGCGCCGGTCTCGACCGGGCGCTCTACGCGGGCGACGACGTCACCGACCTGGACGGCTTCAGGGCGCTCGACGGCCTCGAGGTCGCAGTGCGCGTAGCGGTCGTCTCGGCGGAGGGCCCAACCGAGCTCGGGCGGCTCGCGGACGTGGTGATCGGCTCACCCGAGGCCTTCTGCGAGCTGCTCGCGCAGCTCTAACCGGGGTCAGACCCCGGTTGTCCGAAACGGACTGGCCTCTCTCTGCAACCGACCCAACGAGGCGGGATTCGCTTCGCGTGTGGATGAATCGTCACACTTTTGTTGCAGCTGCACCCGGCCCAAACGGCCACGTTCGGGGTCAGACGCCGTCTTTAAAGGCCGAGGCGCTCGCGGATCTCGCGCGACTGGCGGCGCGCGACGTCGAGCTCGGTGCGCTCGGCGTCGGCGAGCTGCAGGCGAAAGCGGTCCGGAGCGACGCGCCGCACGCCCGCGACCTTGCCGAGGTTGACGAGGTACGAGCGGTGGATGCGCGCGAAGCGAGCGCTGCCAAGGCGCTCCTCGAGCTCGCCGAGCGACGCGGTGCTCAGGTACGAGCGGTCGTAGGTGTGCACGCGGCTGTAGTCGCCGTCCGCCTGGATGTAGTGGATCTGGTCGTAGTCGAGGAGCTCGGACCCCCCACTTGCGACAACCGGCACCTTCTCGACCGGCGCCGCGTTCTCGAGCGTGCGCTCGCGGAGACGCTCGACGACGCGCGCGAGTCGGTCCGGGTCGACCGGCTTCAGCAGGTAGTCGAAAGCCTCGACCGCGAACGCGTCGACTGCGTACTGCTCGTGCGCGGTGACGAAGACGACCGCGGGCGGGTCGCGCCGCTCGTGCACGTGCGGCGCCGTCTCGAGCCCCGTCGCGCCCGGCATCTCGACGTCGACGAAGAGCACGTCGTACGCGCCGTCGAAGCGCAGCGCCTCGGCCGCGCTCGCGAGCTCGCCGACGATCTCGACGTCACGGTGCTCCGCGAGCAGATAGCGCAGCTCCGAACGCGCGGGCTCCTCGTCGTCGACGAGCAGCGCGCGAATCACACCGGCACTTCCAGTCGGACGACCGTACCGAACGGGAACGAACGCAGACGCACGCCGGCGCCGTAGTGCGCGGTCAGGCGCAGGTTCACGTTCGCGAGCCCGAGCCCCGTGCCTTCGCCGACGCCGGGCTCGAGCACGCGGTCGATCGCCTCCCGCGCGATCCCGCGGCCGTCGTCGCGCACGGTGACGCGGAGCCGCCCGCGCCGCACGCGCGCGCGCACGAGCAGGTGGAGCGGGCGGTCGGTCTTGCCGTGCTTGATCGCGTTTTCGACGATCGGCTGCACGAGAAGCGGCGGCAGCCGTACCGCGAGCGCGTCGGGCGCAGCGTCGATCGTCACCTCGAGCTGGGCGCCGAAGCGGGCCTGCTCGAGCTCCAGGTAGCTGCGCACGTGGTGCAGTTCCTCTTCGAGCGTGATGAACTCGCCGGGCCGCGCGAGGCGGCTGCGCAGGTGGTCGGCGAAGGCGAGCACGAGCTTGCGTGCGCGCTCCGGCTCGGTGCGGATGAACGCGGCGATCGTGTTCAGCGCGTTGAAGACGAAGTGCGGCTCCATCTGCGCCTGCAGCGCCGTCGTCGTGGCGGAGTGCAGCTCCGAGAGCTGGAGCTGCGCGGAGAGTTGGCGACCGAGCAACTCGAGCGTCTCGACGGCGGACTCGTCGAGCGGCGAGCCGGCCGTCGAGTAGGCGACGACCGCACCGACCGGGCCGTCGAGGAGCTGCAGCGGCACGACAGCGGCGGCGCCGAGCGGGCAGGCGGGGTGGTCGCACTCGGTGCGGATGCCGAGCGGTGCGAGCAGCGGCAGGTTGCGCGCGATCGACTCGTACACGGGGCGAATCGGCTGGTCGCCGGCACCGTGGTGGTCGGCACCCGCGCCCACGAACGCGAGCACCTCGTGCGCATCGGTGACCGCGACTGCGCCGTAGCCGAGCTTCTCGAAGAGCTCGTACGCGACCGTGCGCGCGGCACTCTCGGTGAGGCCGCGGCGGAGCTCCGGCAGCGTCGCATCAAGCAGCTCGAGCGCGGGCGTCTGGCGGCGGCGCCTTCTCACGGTTCCTCACGGACGAACGAGTAGCCGACGTCGATCGGGTTGGGCGGGTACTCGACGGCGCGCGACTCGCCGTTGCGCCGCCAGCCGTGCTTCTCGTAGAAGCGCCGCGCGCGGTCGTTTGCATCGAGCACCCAGAGCTTGACCTCGGCACAGTCGGGCATCGCGGCAAGCGCCGCGTCGTGCAGCTCCGCGGCGACGCCTGTTCCCCAGTGGCTCGGCACGACGTAGAAACCGTGCAGCCAGCAGCGCTCGATCATCGCCACGCCGACGACCTCACCGTCGTGCTCGTAGACGAGCACTTCTCCGGTCGCGTTGCGCCAACGCTCGCGGATCTCGTCGTCGGGGAACGGATACCGGTCGGGCGGGAAGATATGCGCGAACGAGTCGACGCACGCCGCGCGCTGCACGGCGAAGTGCGTCTCGGCCTCGTCGCGGCTCGAGCGGCGGATCACGCGGCTGCAATGCGCACGGCGGTTCCGTACGCGCAGATCTCCGTCCACGTGTTGCCGAGCTCGGAGGTGTCGAAGCGCATCGCGACGATTCCGTTCGCACCCTTGGACTCCGCCTCTTCGACGAGGCGCGCGATTGCCTCCTCGCGGCCCTGCGCGAGCATCTTCGTCATGCCGCCGAGCTCGCCGCCGAGGATCGACTTGAGACCCGCGCCGATCTGGGAACCGAGGTTGCGTGAGCGGACCGTCAGCCCGAACACCTCGCCGTACACGTCCGTGATCGTCTGTCCCGGCACGTCGTTCATGGTCGTGATCAGCATCGCTCCAGCACCTCCAGAACTTCGGGAATCGAAGTGACGCGGGGACCATCCCACGCGCGCACCTCCGGCCACAACGGGTCCTGCCCGGGCTTGTGGATCAGGATCGCCTGCATGCCGACGCGCCGCGCGCCGGCGAGCTCGTCGTTCGCACCGTCGCCGACGAACACGGCGTCCTGAGGCTCGACGCCGAGCAGCTCGCAGCAGTGCAGATAGATGCGCGGATCCGGCTTCGCAAGACCGACCGCGTTCGAGAAGACCTCTGCGTCGAAAAGCCCCGCGAACTCCGACTCCGGCCAGAGGAGCTCGACGTCCTCGGTGCACACGGTGATCAGCCCGACCTTGCAGCCGTCGGCTCGTAAGTGCTTGAGCGTGTCGACGGCGCCGGCCCGCGGAACGAGACAGTGGCGCACAAAATCGGCCCTGATGGAGACGACGTCCTCGATGGCGTCGGCCGGCACGCCGACGCCGGCGAGCACTTCCCGCACCGAGGTCGTGTACCGCTCCGACGCGAGGTTCCACCGTTCATGGAAGTCGAACCCGACACGATCGCGCACGCTGCTGTGCATCCGCGCGTTTGCATCCTGATCCCAGTCGATCAGCGTCTCCCACAAATCAACGATCACGGCGCGCAGGCTCGCAGCACCTCCCACGAGCGGCGGATGTCGTCCTCGGTCGTCTTCGCGTTGCCGATCGCGAGGCGGATGATCGTCTCGCCGTTCAGCTTCGACGTCGCGACGAAGAGCTCGCCGGTTGCAGTCGCGTCACGCGCTATCTGCTCGTTGTCGGCCTCGACGTGCCGAAAGCACACGGTCGAGAACGGATGCGGCGCGACGACTTCCCAGCCGGGCTCCGCCTCGACGAGCTCGGCG
>DATAUN010000059.1:0-20087 GCA_036268235.1 Gaiellaceae bacterium | reverse complement strand
GATCGCCGCCGCCGTGCCCGAGCTCGAGATTCCGTCGACCTGCACGACATCGACGAGGTCGGCCGGAGCGGTTGCGCCGATGGGCGCCGAGCCCGCGAGGGCGGCGAACGCCACCAGAGCGACGAGCACGAAGGCAAGGCGGGCCACAGTCCAAGCGACGCTACAAGGGCGTTTTGCGCCGTTGGGTAGACGGGCGGTGAACGACTCGTGTCGCAGCCGTGTCAGCCGATCACTCCGAGGGCTCGTGGAGGGAGCGGCGCCCCTCGGTGCGACCGCTCCCTCTCGCGATTCGAGCGCTAGCCCCCCAGCTAGGGCTTGTAGGTCTTGCAGCTCGGGTTGATGACCGCCTGCACCGACGGCGAGTTGACATTCGCCTTGGTGACGATCGTCGCGCCTGTGTCCTCGTTCGCCGACTGCTTGCCGGTGCGGATCTCGTTCACGGTGCCGACGAGGCTGTCGTAGCCCATCTTGAACGGGTTCTGCACGACGAGCGAGTTCACGAGGCCCTGCTTCAGGACCTGGATCGTGTCGGGGCCGGCGTCCCAGCCGAAGAGCACGACCTTGCCGACCTTGTGCGCCCGCTGGATCGCCTGGGCAGCGCCGACGGTCCCTTCCTCGTCCGGCGCGAAGACCGCCGTGATGTCGGGATGCGCAGTCAGCATGTTCGTGACCACCGTGAGCGCCGTCACGGCGGAGACGTTGTCCACGCCCGTCGCGACGATCTTCAGCTTCGGATATTTCTTCAGCTCGCTGATGAAGCCGCCGGTCCGCTCGTTGTCGGTCTCGCTGCCGGGGCTGAAGTGCAGCAGCCCGATGTGGCCGCCGGCCGCCGCGAGGTACTTGGACATGCGATCGGCGACGTTCTTCGCCCAGGTCGTGTTGTTCGTGGCGTACAGCGGGATCTTCCCTTGTGGGGTGATGCCCGAGTCGAATGTCACGACCTTGATTCCCTTCGCCTCCGCCTGCGCGGCCTCCGGCTCGAGCGACTTCGCGTCCGACGCGGCGAAGTCGATGCCGTCGACCTGCTTCGTGATCAGATCCTTGAAGTCGCTGATCTGCTGCGGAATGCTCAGAGTCGACGGGCCGGTCACGTCGACGGTCACGCCCTGCATCTTCGAGCCGGCGCACTTCGCACCGTTGTCGGTCTGCGTGTAGTACGAGACGCCGACGAACTTCGGCATGACCGCGACCGTGATCGTCTTGGCCGCGGTGCCGGCGGTGGCGACGCAGGCGGCGACGCCCGCGACGGCGAGCACGACTGCCAGTACTGCTCGGTGACGCACACTCATTGTGATTCGCCTCCCCTTGCTCTCGTGTCGATCCCGGGGCGACGGTCCGCGCCGCGCCCGGCCAGGTGGTGCCGCTCTGCGCTCAGGCCATGGGCCTCCTCACGTCAGCCGACCGCAGCCAGCCGGCGCCGGCGCGCTTGGTCGAAGAGGACGGCGAGCCAGATGAGGGCGCCGAGGATCACGTCCTGCCAGTACGGGTTGACGTTCAGCAGGACGGCGCCGTTGTCGACGACGCCGATCAGCAGCGCGCCGAGCAGCGCGCCGAAGATCGTGCCTTCACCGCCGAAGAGACTTGCGCCGCCGATCACCGCGGCTGCGATCGCGTCGAGCGCGAGGTTCGGGTCGTAGTTCGGCTGGCCCGAGACGGTCTGCGACGTCGAGAGCATCCCCGCGAAGCCGGCGAGCAGCCCGCAGAGGACGTAGGCGAGCGGCAGGTAGCGCCGCGCCGAGATGCCGGAGAGGCGTGCTGCCTCCGGGCTCGAGCCGAGCGCGTAGAAATACCGCCCCACCTTCGCGCGCGTCAGCAGCAGATGCGCGGCGATCGCGAGCCCGACGACAAAGAGTGCAGGCACGGGAAGCCCTTCGAACGACCCTGCGCCGAGCCAGTCGAACGAGTTCGGCAGCGGGATCGGCAGCGCATTGCTCACGAGCAGGACACCGCCCTGCGCGACGATCATCATCCCGAGCGTCGCGATGAACGGCGCCAGGCCCGCCCACGCCACGAGCAGCCCGTTCCCGAGCCCGACGACGCCGCCGATGCCGACGCCGCCGAGGATGCCGATCGCTGCCGGCGCGCCTGCACCGGCGATCAGCTTCGCGCCGACGATCCCCGCGAGGCCCGCGCTGGCGGCGACCGAGAGGTCGATGCCGGCGGTGATGATCACGAACGTCAGGCCGATCGCCATCGCGGCCGTGATCGAGGTCTGCACGCCGATGTTGAAAAGGTTCGTGCTCGTCAGGAACGCCGGCGCGGCGAACGTCAGGACGACGGCGAGCACGATCACTGCGCCCGCGGCCGCGAGCTGCGAGAGCGCCGCCGTCGCGTGACCGCGCACGATCGCGTTCATTCGGCTCGAGCTCCTGACCGAGGACGTCGCAGCGGTCATGACGCGAGCCGTTCGCTCGTCGCCATTGCACCGATGCGCACCTCGGAGAATGCGTCCCGCTCGAGCTCGCCCACGATCCGGCCGTCCTTCATCACCAGGATCCGGTCGCACATGTTGAGCAGCTCCGGCAGGTACGAGCTGATCATCAGGATCGCCTTGCCCTGCTCGGCGAGGCGGGCGATCAGCGCGAACACCTCTGCCTTCGCACCGATGTCGATCCCGCGCGCGGGCTCGTCGAACATCATCACGCGCGCGTCCGTCTCGAGCCCGCGCGCGACGAGCACTTTCTGCTGGCTCCCGCCGGAGAGAAGTCGCAGCAGGCGATCGGTGGACGGCGTCCGGATGCGCAGCGCCTCGACCCGTCCGCGCGCGATCTCGACCTCGCGGCGGCGGTTGAGCATCCCGCGCGTACCGGGAACGCGCGCGAGCGTGATGTTCTCCGCGACCGACCGGTTCAACAGCAGGCCGTCACGCTTGCGGTCCTCGGTGACGTACATCACGCCTGCGCGCATCGCGTCGCGCGGCGAGCGCGGGCTGATCGCGCGGCCGTCGACCTCGATGACGCCTTCGTCCGCCGGCTCCGCGCCGAACACCGCGCGCGCGAGCTCGGAGCGTCCCGCGCCGATGATCCCGGCGAGCCCGACGATCTCACCCGCGCGCACGTCGAACGAGCAGTTGTGCGGGACGCCGCGCCGCGTGAGGTTCCGCACCGAGAGGACGACCGGACCGGCCTCGACGTTCGGCTTCGCGTACAGGTTCGCGAGCTCGCGGCCGACCATGAGGCTGACGAGCTTGTCCTCGTCGATCGACGACGTGGCGAGCGTCTGCACGAGCCGGCCGTCGCGCATCACGGTGACGCGGTCCGCGAGGCGGAAGATCTCCTCGAGGCGATGGGTGACGTACAGGACCGCGATCCCGTCGGCACGCAGCCGCTCGACGACGTCGAAGAGAACACCGATCTCCGAGCTGCTCAGGCTCGCGGTCGGCTCGTCCATGATCACGACCTTCGCGTCCACCGCGAGCGCCTTTGCCAGCTCGAGCAGCTGCTGGTCGGCGACCGACAGCGCAGAGACGAGGGCATGCGGGCTCACCGCGAGGCCGACCTGCGCAAGCAGCGCCCGCGCCTCACGCAGCTCGGTCCGCCGGCGCAGGCGCACGGGGCCGGGCTCGCGCCCGAGCGACAGGTTGTCGGCGACCGAGAGGTGCGGGAACAGCGCGAGCTCCTGATGCACCATCGCGACGCCGAGCCGCTGGGCGTGGCGTGGGCCGTGGAAGTCCACACGCTCGCCGGCGACCAGAATCTCGCCCTCGCTCGGCCGCTCGCGCTGCGCCAGCAGGTTCATCAGCGTCGACTTGCCCGCGCCGTTCTCGCCCGCGACCGCGTGGACCTCGCCCGCCTGCACCGCGAGCGACACGTCGACGACCGCTTCGACGCCGGGGAAACGCTTCGAGACGCCGCGGAACTCGACCACCGCTCCGCTCACTTGACGATCTCCTCGGCCCGCACCGCGCCGTCCCACCAGCCCGCGCCGTCGGGGAACGTGAACTCGGCGAGCGACGCGGGCAGGATCTCGATGCTGAAGCCGGGCGCGGTCGGTGCGCGATAGCGCCCGTCGACGACCTGCACCGGATCGACGAAGTGCTCGTGCAAATGGTCGACGAACTCACAGACGCGATCCTCGAGCGACGCGCCGACAGCGACGAAGTCGAACATCGAGATGTGCTGCGCGTACTCGCAGAGCCCGACGCCGCCAGCATGCGGACAGACGGGCACGCCGAACTTCGCGGCGAGCAGCAGCACGGCGAGCACCTCGTTGACGCCGCCGAGGCGGCAGCAGTCGAGCTGGCACGCATCGATCGCCTCGAGCTGCAGCAGCTGCTTGAAGGTGACGCGGTTCTGCGCGTGCTCGCCGGTCACGACGCGCACGGGCGCGACGGCTTCGCGGATGCGACGGTGGCCGAGCACGTCGTCGGGGCTCGTCGGCTCCTCGATCCACCAGGGATCGACCTCGGCGAGCCGGCCGATCGCGGCGATCGCCTGGTCGACGCCCCACGCCTGGTTCGCGTCGAGCGACAGCCGGTTGTCCGGCCCGATCGCCTCGCGCACGATGCGCGCGCGGTGCAGGTCTCTATCGAGGTCACCGCCGACCTTGAGCTTCAGGTGCGTGAATCCGGCGGCGAGCGCTTCGCGCGCACGGTCGGAAAGCGAGTCCTCGGCGTAGCCGAGCCAGCCGGCCGACGTCGTGTAGGCGGGGAAGCCGTCCGCGAGCAGGATCCGCTCGCGCTCGGTCTTCGTCGACTCGTTGCGGCGCAGGATCGCGAGCGCCTCGTCCGGTGTCAGGGCGTCGTCGATGTAGCGGAAGTCGATGCACGCGACGATCTGCTCCGGTGTCATGTCGACGAGGAGCTTCCAGAGCGGCTTTCCTTCCACCTTCGCGTAGAGATCCCAGACCGCATTCACGATCGCGGCCGTCGCGAGGTGGATCACTCCCTTCTCCGGGCCGAGCCAGCGAAGCTGCGAATCGGTCACCAGTTGCCGCCAGAGACCTCCCATGTCTGCGACGAGCTCCTCGACGGTCAACCCGACCACATGCGGTGCGAGCGCCTCGATCGCGGCGACGCAGACCTCCGTGCCGCGGCCGATCGTGAAGGTGAGGCCGTGCCCCGTCAGCCCGTCCGTCCGGTCGGTCTCGAGCGCCACGTAGGCGGCCGAGTAGTCCGGGTCCGGATTCATCGCATCGGAGCCGGCGCCGCTCCGAGAGGTCGGAAAGCGGATGTCGTAGGTGCGCGCACGCACGATCCGGGTCGCCATTGCGAGGATGTTTCTAGAACAAAGATAGGATGTTTGTCAAGGTGCGGCGGGATTACTCCATCGGTATCCTGCTGCTAGACCCCACTTTGATCGGAGTTCTTGTGAACAGACATGGGATGGCTAGGCGGTAAATGGCGCGGACGAAAGGCGTCACCGAGGACGCGATCGAGACGATCCGGGAGCTGATCGCGACCGGCCAATGGGGTCCGGGAACGCGGCTGCCGCGCGAGGTCGACCTCGCCGCCCAGCTCGGCCTGTCGCGCAACTCACTCCGAGAAGCCGTGCGCGCGCTCTCGCTCGCCCGCGTGCTCGAGGTGCGGCAGGGCGACGGCACGTACGTCAGCAGCCTCGAGCCCGGGGAGCTCTTCGCGCCGACGCTCTCCGCGACCAACCTCTTCCGCGGGCGCACGGTGCTCGAGCTGTTCGAGGTGCGCCGCCTGCTCGAGCCCGAGGCGGCCGCGCTGGCCGCGATGCGAGCCGACGCCGACGTGGTGCGCGACCTGCGAACCGAGCTCGAGCGGATGATCGCCGCCGGCGATCGGGCGGACGAGCTCGTTGACGCCGACACCGCCTTCCACGACGTGATCGCGCGCGCGCCCGGAAACAGCGTGCTGCGCGCACTCCTCAGCAGCCTGTCGACGAGCACCGTTCGCGCCCGCCTCTGGCACGGGCTGGTCGACCGCGTCGCACTCGACGTGGCGCGCGAGGAGCACACTCGGATCTACGACGCGATCGCCGCCCGCGACGTCGACCTCTCTCGCGCGGCGGCGCTCGTGCACATCGCGAGCAACGAGGCGTGGCTCCGCGACCATCTCGGCCCCGCCGACGATGTGCCGCTCGACGATGCCTGACGCGAGTGGCGCTAGGTTAGGGACCTGGAAGCCGAACGGAACCACACAGCAGGCTCGCTCATCGAGGCGCTGCCGGTCGCGGTGATCGAGCTGGCGGGCGACCGCACCGTCCGCTACTGGAACCCCGCCGCCGAGCGCATCTTCGGCTGGTCGGCCGCCGATGTTCTCGGGCGGCCGAACCCGATCGTCCCGGACGACGAGTGGGACGACCACGTCGCGCGGACGTCCACGCTGCTCGCCGAGGGCGGTGAGATCGACGCGGTCCGGCGCAGGCTGCGCAGCGACGGCGAGCCGGTCGACGTGCGCATCCACTGCACGCCGCTCGTCGGCTCCGACGGCATGGTCGTGATCGCCGAGGACGTCACCGACCGCGTGCGCGCCGAGGAGCAGCTACGGAAAACGCAGGAGATGCATCTCCGCGTGATCGAGAACATCGGGGACGTGATCAGCCTGATCGACCGCCAGGGAAACGTCGTGTTCTCGTCAATCGGCGACGCGCTGGGCGGACGGCTGACCTCGGACGAAGAGCCGGGGTGGTTCGGCCTGCGCCTCCACCCGGACGATCTGCCGGCCGCCGAGCAACGGATCGCAGCCGCCTTCGCGGGAGCCGATCCCGAGCTCTTGCAGGTGCGCATCCGGCACGACGACGGCAGCTGGCGCATCTTCGAAGGCCTCGCGACCTGCCTGCGCGACGAGCGCGACACGCCCGAGTTCGTCTTGTCGGTCGCGCGCGACGTGACCGAGCGCAGCCGGCTCGAGTTCGACCTGGCGCAGGCGCAGCGGCTCGAAGCGGTCGGCCGGCTCTCCGCCGGGATCGCGCACGACTTCAACAATCTCCTCACGGCGATCAGCGGCTACGCCCAGCTCTCGCTCGGTTGGCTCGGCGACGGAGAGCCCGACACGACACGCGCCCTCAAGCAGATCGCCGACGCGACCGACCGTGGCGCACGGCTCGTCCAACAGCTGCTTGCGTTCAGCCGGCAGCAGTTTCTCCAGCCGAGCCTGCTCGACCTGAATGCGGTCGTCGGGCGGCTGCGCGAGCTGCTCGAACGCGTGCTCGGAGAGCACGTCGTGCTGCGCTTCGAGCTCGGCGAGGACGTTCCGGCGGTGTGGGCCGACAATGGACAGATCGAGCAGGCGATCCTCAATCTCGCGCTCAACTCGCGCGACGCGATGCCCGGCGGCGGTGTGCTGACGATCCGCACGGGCGCAGCCGAGCTCGAGGCCGGAAGCTACGCGGTGGTGAGCGTCGAGGACGACGGCGAAGGCATGGACGATGAGACGCGGTCGCACATCTTCGAGCCGTTCTTCACCACGAAGTCGGTCGGGAAGGGCACGGGCCTCGGCCTCGCGAGTGTCTACGGAATGACGCAGCAGAGCGGTGGGCTGATCGAGGTCGAGAGTGAGCCCGGCAGAGGCTCGACGTTCCGGATCTTCCTGCCGACGGCACCCGGCTCTTAGCTCGGCCAGAGGCGCTTCCGCGATCGTGAGCGCATGCGCGCGCTCCTGATCGCACTGGGCTTCGTGTTCGCGGCGACCGCGTGCGGGTCGAGCTCGCACACCGTGCAGCGGACTGTCTATGCCCGCGGGATCGAGAACATGTCGGCGTTCGCGTACGACGCGCACGGCCGTCTGTGGGTCGCACGCTCCGGCGCGACCACGCACGGCAGCGACGGTGTGTACGTCGTCGCGAAAGCAGGCGCCACACCTGTGAAGGCGATTGGCCGGGTGCGCGGCCCACTCGGGCTCGTCTGGGTGCGCGGCAGCCTGTACGTCAGCACGCTTGACGGCGTGTACCGCTTCAGCGGGCTCACACCGGCAAACCGCTTCACGCGGCGCACGCTGATCCTGCGCGGCCCGGTCGCGGGCGCCGAGAACAACAACCTCGTGCTCGCGCCGAACGGACGGCTCGTCATGGGGATCTCCGCGACATGCGACCACTGCGCGAACTACGCGCGCCCGTCCGGCTCGGTCGTCTCGTTCACAACCGCCGGCCAGGACTTGAAGGTGGTCGCGACGCGCGTGCGCGCCGCCTGCGGGCTCGTCTACGACGGCGGGGTCCTCTACGCGACGATGAACCAGCGCGACGACCTCGGCGCGAAGACGCCCGGCGACCTGCTCGCCATCGTGCGCAACGGGCAGGACTGGGGCTTCCCGCAGTGCTACACGCAGGGCGGCGCAGCGTGCACGGGCGTCCCTTCAGCGGTCGCGACGCTCGACGCGCACGCCGGTGCGGGCGGTGTCGCCGTGGTGAATGGGACGGCGATCGTGGCGGAATGGAACCTCGGCAAGGTCGTCGCGGTGCCGCTCGGCGGCTCGAAGAAGCCGTTCGTGCTCGCCACCGGCATCGCGCATCCGCTGCCGGTGATCGCCGACGCCGACGGCTCGTTCCTCGTCGGCGACTGGGGCAGCGGCGTCATCTATCGCTTCTCCGGCCTGTCATAGCCGGAGCGCGGACGCGTCCGCCCGCGCCCCGGCTTCCGCCGGGTTACAGATTCCCCGAGGGCACGTAGGACGCGCCGCTCGTGCCCGACGAGCTCGAGCTACTGCCCATGTTCGGGCAGTTGCCGGTCTTCGGCGCCGTCTGCGTCGTGCTCGGCGTCGTGGTCGTGCTCGGCGTCGTGGTCGTGGTCGTGCTGCCGTTCGCAGCGAGTGCCACGCCGCCGCCGATACTGAGCGCCGCCGCGACTGTCGCGGCAGCGATGTACCGAACCGGAGCCATGTCGATCCTCCTTTCGTCGTTCCCTCCATCCGACCAGCGGGACCTAGGGGCGGACGCAGAGGCGGCTAAGACTTGGAGGGAGCGGAGTACCAGGTCGACGTGTCTGTCGTCCGGAACCCGCTGCCGTGGTACAGCGCGCCGGCGGCGGCCGTGCCGTAGCCGACCTTGAGCCTCCGAGCGCCCCGCTGTGCAAGGCGGTCGAGCCCGGCGGCGATCATCGTGCGCGCAAGACCGCGCCGCTGGTAGCTCTCCTCTACTCGCATCGGCTCGAGCACGCCCACGCACGTGACGGGGTCGAACCAGTAGAGCGACTGGCCGGCGACCTCACCGTCCGTCGTCTCCACCGCGAGGTCGAGCGCGGGATCGTAGAGCGAGCACCCTCGGAGCCGGGCCTCGACACTCTCGCCGTTGCGTCCGCGCATCGGATGCGGCGTTCCGCGCGCGTCGGACCGGTCGACGAGCACGAAGCCCTCCGGCGGCTCGGCGACGGAAGGCCGGGCTGCAGCGTCCATCCACGCGACCGACGACCGCTCCCCGGCGACGAAGCCGTCGCGTTGCAGCAATCCGACGAAGGCAACCTCGTCGTCGCGTACCGGCACATCGACGGCATCCGCAGCAAGCGTTGCGGCGGTCTCGAGCGCGCACTCCCACACGGTCACTGGTTCGATCGCGCCCGGCACCAAGAGCGCATCGCACTGCCACGAGCTACGGAACTCCGTCAGCAGCACCGCCCCGACGGGACCGTCGTCGTCCACCCAGAAGCGCTGCTCCACATCGTCGGAGCGCCGCGGTGTCCGCCACCACCACTGCACGTCGGCCGCCTCCCACAGGCCGGCCTCCAGGTCGGCGAGGCGCGCTCGCTGCAGCAGCTTCGTCGCGAGGTCGACGGCTGCCAGGCCCTTCGCCGTGACGTGCCGCATCCCCGGATCGTACGGTCATGATTGAATCGGGGTGTGAGCGACGTCCCGACGATCGAGCTGAACGACGGCAACCCGATCCCGCAGCTCGGCTTCGGGGTGTTCCAGATCCCGCCCGCCGAGACCGCACGCGCCGTGAGCGTCGCGCTCGAGGTCGGCTACCGGCACATCGACACCGCCGAGATGTACGGCAACGAACGCGGCGTCGGCGAAGCCGTTCGCGCGTCCGGTCTCGACCGTAGCGACGTCTACATCACGAGCAAGCTGAACAACGGCTTCCACGAGCCGGACGACGCGCGCCGCGCGTTCGCAGGGACGCTCACCGAGCTCGGCTCCGATTACGTCGACCTGTTCCTCATCCACTGGCCCCTGCCGACGCTCTACGACGGCGACTTCGTCTCGACGTGGAAGACGATGGAGGAGTTCAGGGCGGACGGGCGTGCGCGCTCGATCGGCGTCTCCAACTTCCAGGTCGCGCATCTCGAGCGGCTCGCGGCGGAGACGGACACCGTCCCGGCGGTGAACCAGATCGAGCTGCACCCGTACTTCCAGAACCGCGAGGTCGACGCGTACGGCCGCGCGCACGGGATCAGGACCGAGGCATGGGCGCCGATCGCGCAGGGCAAGGTGCTCGATGACCAGCTGCTGAAGGAGATCGCCCAGCGCGTCGGCAGGACCGTCGCCCAGGTCACGCTCCGCTGGCACATTCAGAAGAGCAACATCGTCTTCCCGAAGTCGGTGACGCCGTCGCGGATCAAGGAGAACTTCGAGCTGTTCGACTTCGAGCTCTCAGCGGACGACGTCGCGGCGATCGACGGGCTCGACCAGGGCGAGGCCGGTCGCGACGGCCCCAACCCGGACGAGTTCGCCTACATCCCGTAGCGCGCGAGGAAGTCGTTGCGAAACGCACCCGTCGGGTCGAGGCGCTCGCGCAGCTCGCGAAACGCCGGCAGCTTCGGATAGACGTCGTCGAGGCGCACGAACACCTTGCCCCAGTGCGGGCGCGCGCCAAACGGCGCCAGCGCGTCTTCGATCTGCGGCAGCACCGCGTGCACCTCGGGCCCGAGCGGCTTCCAGGTGAAGTGGAACGCGACGCTGTCCCGCTCGTAGAACGGGCTGAGCCACAGCGTGTCGGCCGCGACCGCGCGGATCTCCGAGATGAAGAGAAGCGGTGAGACGAGCGACGCGAGCGCGCGTAGCGCCTGCACGGCCTCCGCCGCGTGCGCACGCGGCACGACGTACTCGGACTGCAGCTCGGCGCCGCTGCTCGGCGTGAAGCCGAGGCGGAAGTGCGGCAGCCGCTCGTACGACGGACCGCGCTCGCCGAGCTGCGCCGTGGCGTTCTCCGCCGCTGCGCCCGGGACCGGGTTGAGCGCGCGCGTCGCTGCCGTTGCACCGAACCGGGGCTCATTCGGGTCGAGCTCGTCGATGGTCTTGACCCAGAGCTCGGTGTGGCCCGCCCACGTCGTGAAGACGCTGACGCTGTAGCCGCCGGCGAGCAGCTCGTCGAGGCTCTCGTCGAGCGCCGCGTCCGGCAGCCCCTCGTAGACGTACTGGCGCAGCTCGAACGCCGGGACGACGTCGAGCGTGACGCGCGCAACCAGACCGAGCGCGCCGAGCCCGACGACGGCGCCGTCGAAGTCGGGGTCGCCGCGGCGCAGCGTGTGGAGCGACCCGTCCGCGGAGATCAGCTCGAGCGCCGAGACGGCAGCCGCGAGCGACTGGTTGCGTACGCCCGACCCGTGCGTGGCAGTGGCGATCGCACCGCCGACGGAGATGTGCGGCAGCGATGCGAGGTTCGCGACGGCGACGCCGTGCTCGTGCAGGGCGCTGCTGAGCTCGCCGTAGCGCAGACCGGCTTCGACGGTGACCGACGTCTCCGAGAGGTCGACGACGCGGTCGAGCTGCTCGGTCGAGACGAGCGCACCGTCAGTGTCCGCGATCGAGTTGAACGCGTGGCGCGTCCCGAGCGGGCGCATGGCGCTCTCCTGCGCGACCAGTTCCTGCGCCTCGTCGACCGAACGCGGACGCAGGACGCGCGTCGTCGAGTACTCGATGTTTCCGGCCCAGTTCTTCACGGCGCGCACGCCGACGTCCTACTCGCCGATGTCCTCGTTCCAGAGCTCGGGGTAGTCGCGGATGAAGTCGGTCATCATCTGCACGCACTCCGGGTCGTCGAGAACGACGACCTCCACGCCGTTCTCGGCGAGCCAGTCGTGCCCACCGTAGAAGGTCTGCGCTTCGCCGATCACGACACGCGAGATGTTGAACTGCCGGATCAACCCGCTGCAGAACCAGCACGGAGAGAGCGTCGTGACCATCGTCGTGCCGCGATAGGAGCGCTGGCGGCCCGCGTCGCGAAAGGCGGCGGTCTCGCCGTGCATCGCCGGGTCGCCGTCCTGGACGCGCCGGTTGTGACCGCGGCCGAGCAGCGTGCCGTCGGCACCGAAGAGCGCGCCGCCGATCGGGATGCCGCCTTCGGCGAGCCCGGCCTTCGCCTCCTCAAGCGCGACCGCGAGCAGCTCCGCGTCGGTCACGCGGGAACGGCAGCCGGCTTGAGCAGCCGGTACAGGACGTAGTAGAGCGCGGCGGAGATCAGGAAGCCGGCCTCGAAGGTGAGGTCGCCGACCGCAGGATGGTGCTTCGGGATCGGGCCCACGTACTTCGTCTGGTTCGAGAAGAGCCAGATCGAAACGGCCATTCCGACGAGCATCGCGATCGGGCCGGCCCAGTTGGCGTAGCGGACGTTCTGCGCGCGCAGCGACACGTCACCGCTGCGTTGCAGCACGCGGTCGGTGAAGACGACGCCGAGCCACGGCGCGATCCAGTACGCGATCACGAGCAGGAAGTTCTCGTAGTCCTGGCCCGCGTTGTGCAGGCCCTTGAACGCGACGGCCAGCCCGATCAGCGCGAGCACGACCGAGACGGCGGCGCGCGCGGTGCGCGTCGGCAGCTTGATTCCGAGCGACATGAACGACATCGACCCGGAGTAGATGTTGAGCACGTTGGCGGCGATTGCGCCAAGGCAGATCGCGAGCAGCGCGAGCTTCGCGAGCAGCGACGGCAGCAGGTGCGTGAACGAGCTCGGATCGACCTGGCTGCCGCCCGCGGTGACGACCGCTGCGCCGGCGACCTCGAGGAGCACGCACGACCAGAAGACGCCGAGTGCCGACCACACCGCGACCGAACGCTGCGGCGTCTCGGGCTTCAGGTACCGCGAGTAGTCGGACGCGTACGGGTTCCAGCCGGCGGCGTACCCGAACGACGCGCCGAGCATCAGCAGGAAGCCGCCGATCGTGGGAGGTGCGCCGGTCTTCATCGCCGGCATTCCCGGATGCGACTTCCAGAGCACGATGATGCACGCCAGCACGAGCACGACTCCGAGCACCGGGAACGCGTAGCGCTCGAACACGTGCACGAGGTTGTGGCCGAAGTACGCGACGATCAGCTGTGCGGCGACGACGATCAGGAGCGCGAGCCCCTTCGGGAGCGAATGCCAGAGCGCGTGCAAGGCAAGTGCGCCGCTGATGCTGTTGACCGCGAACCAGCCGACACCGGCGGTGATCGCGTTGAGGCCCGCCGGCAGGATGTTGCCGAGGAAGCCGAAGCCGCTGCGGGACAGCACCATCTGGCACAGCCCGCTCTTCGGCCCCCACGTCGAGAGCAGTCCCTGCGCGAGCGCGCCGAGCGCCGTGCCGAGGACGATCGCGACCGCCGTCTCCCAGAACGTCAGCCCCCAGTACAGAACGCCGAGCAGCCCGACCGCGATCGTCGCGAACTCCATGTTCGGCGACGACCACGTCCACAGCAGCTGCAGCGCGCTCCCGTGCCGCTCGCCGTCCGGGATGATCTCGACGCCGCCGGGCTCAACTGCGACGACGCGGTCGCCGTAGGCGAGCTGTGCTTCGACGATCTCCGGATCGGCTACGGGCATCGCGCCACTCTGACGGATGCATCGGCGGGCGACAAGTCCGCGACTCCGTCAGCCGATCTCCGCTCAGCCCGGGACGTCAGCTCCGACCTCGCGGTCTCGCAACTTCAACGCGCGCCGGTCGGCGTCCGTCGGCGGCTGCCCGCCGGCGAGCGAGAGGCTGCGCGGCCAGAGTCGATAGCGGGCGACGACGTTCCCTTCGGCTGCAAGCAGCAGGATGTGGGTCGCGAGGTAGATCCACGAGAGCAGGCCAATCACGAGACCGAATGTCCCGTAGAGGTTGCTGGCGTGTGCCAGAACGTGGCCGACGTAGTAGCCGCCGACGAGCTGCAGCAGCTCGTACAGGACGGCGGCGGCGATCGCGCCGCCGCGGACGTCGCGCCAGGTGACGTCGCGCGTCGTCAGCACGCGCATGGCGATCCAGAACAACGCAAAGTTCAGACCGATCGCGAGCACGATCGATACGAGCTTCCAGGCGATGCCGAGGCTGCTGCCGACGGTGCCTAACGACCCGAGGACGGTGGTCGCGAGCGCGCCTCCGCCGAGCAGAACGAGGAGCAGCAGCGCCTTGGCGCGGGCGCGCAGAAAGCCGGGCCGCCGGCGCAGCGGAATCCCCCACAGCTGGTCCATCGCGTTCTCCGCCGCGAGGAACACGCCCATGCCGGCCCAGAGCGCGACCGCGATCCCGAGGGCGAGCGCCGTCGCGCTCCCGTGTAGGGCATGGATGCGCAGGGCGCGCCCGATCACGGGGAACTGACCGAGCGCCGAGTTGATGATCGTCTGCTCGAGCTGCGCGTGGCCGCGCAACACGAATCCGAGCACGCTGACGAAGACGAGCAGCAGCGGGAACACCGAGAAGAACCCGTAGTACGTGACCGCCGCGGCGAGGTAGCCGCCCTGGTCGTCGGCGTACTTCTGCCTCACGGCGAGCGGGTACCCGATCCACGCGTGGGTGCGCTGGTAGCGGTCGAATCCCTCATAGCGGCTACGAAAGCGCACGTCCTCGCCACGACCGTACCCGTCGTCGGCGACCCGAGCTACCATGGGCCCAGATGGCCGCGGCTTCGGTGGTGCGCGTTCTCGATCCGTACGCCGAGCCTCGGCTCCGGCGGAGCCTCGCCGATCTCGCGACTTCGGTCCTCCCGTACCTGGCGCTGCTCGTGGCGATGTATTTCGCGCTCCGGCTCTCGATCGTGCTCACGCTGCTGCTCGCGGTGCCGACGGCAGGGTTCATGATCCGCACGTTCATCGTCTTCCACGACTGCGCGCACGGGTCGTTCCTGCGCACCAAGCGCGGCAACGAGCTCCTCGGTGCTGTCGTCGGCGTGCTCGTCTGGCTGCCGTTCCGCAGCTGGCGCCATGAGCATGCTGTTCACCACGCCACGTCGGGCGACCTCGATCGGCGCGGCGTCGGAGACATCACGACGCTCACGATCGCCGAGTACCTCGAGCGGCCGTGGTGGAGCAGGCTCGGCTATCGCCTGTTCCGGAACCCGATCGTCATGTTCGGCTTCGGATGGCTGCTCGTGCTCGTGCTCAAGCCGCGCTTCGTGCCGCGGTCCGCGCGGCCGCGGATCCGCAACAGCATCCTCGGCACCGACCTGGCGCTCGCGCTGGTAATCGCGGGCCTTTGGTACGCAGTCGGCTGGCGCGACCTCGTGCTCGTGCTCGCGCCGGTGCTCGTCATCGCGGGCGCGGCGGGGATCTGGCTCTTCTATGTGCAGCACCAGTTCGAGGACGCGTACTGGCAGACGAACGAGTCGTGGCGCTACGACGACGCCGCGCTGCAAGGAAGCTCGTACCTGAAGCTCCCGCGCGTGCTGCAGTTCTTCACCGGCAACATCGGCTTCCACCATGTGCACCATCTGAGCGCGCGCATTCCGAACTACAACCTGCAGATCGCGCACGACCAGAACGAACAGCTGCAGGCAGTCCCGCAGCTCTCGATCCGGGACGGCCTGCGCGCAACGCGGCTGAAGCTCTGGGACGAGCAGCAGGGACGGCTCGTCGGCTTTCGCGAAGCGCACGCTCACGCCGACTGAGCGCTGAAGACGAAAGCCGGCGGCGGCGGCGGCTTCTTCGCGCGTCGCCTTGATGGGTTCGCCGGCAGGAGATCAGGAGCCCGGGATGAGCTCTCGGAGCTCGCGAAGGGAGAGCTCATCCTGCAACATCGTCCCAGGGCCGGGGCTCGCGACGGGGTCGATGAGGATGGTCCTGCCGTCGTCGCTTGCAATGACGTTGTACGCGTTCAGGTCGCCGTGCGAGATCGACCTCGCATGCAGCTTTGCGACCGTCCTCTCGACGGCGGCGAGCCGCCGCCGTACTTCGACGAAAGCCCCGACTTCGACCAGCTCCTGAAGCGCCACGCCTTCGATGCGCTCGAGCACGTAGCCGATCAGTTCGCCGCTTGCGTTTCTGACGAGACCGACCGGAAGCGGAATCGCAGACGGCACAATCCGGTGCATCGCGACGAGGCGCTCGAACTGCCAGGCGAGGTTCTCCGACTTGAGCAGCGACTGGATCCCCGACTCGGACGGGGGTGCGTAGCGCGGCCAGAAGTACTTGAAGATGACCTCATCCGGCGCGAGACCCTGCTGTCGTAGCCGCTCGACGAGCTGCGCGCCGTCATCGAGTTCAATGTCAACGACGTACCGCGGCCTGCGCGGAGCCGACTGCCAGCGCTTCGTACGGCCAGGAAGATGCGGAACCAGTCGCCGCATGACCTCCGCGACTCTAGCTACAAAGCCGCGCCACCTAGGGCGGCTATAGACTGCAGCACACGGGACGGCGCCGAGGCCGCCCCGCCGGGCAATGAGGCTCGCAGTCTCGACCCATGCCTGCCGCATCCCCACCATCCGTTCTCAGCCTCGAGGGTAACTACCAGCTCGAGGCGTTCTTCGACGAGATGTTCGAAGCGCCCGGCGTCCCGCGGGCGCATTACCGGGCGCTCGCGGAACAGCTCGCCGCGCTCAACGTGGAAGAGTTCGTCGAGCGCCGCCACCGCGTCGACCTCGCGTTCCTGAACCAGGGCATCGGCTTCACCGTCTACGGCCAGGAAGAGGGCGTCGAGCGCATCTTCCCGTTCGACCTGATCCCGCGCGTGATCCCACAGCACGAGTGGGCGCACATCGAGCGCGGGGTCATCCAGCGCGTCAACGCGCTCAACCTCTTCCTGCATGACGTCTACCACGACCAGCGGATCCTGCGCGACGGCCGGATTCCCGCTGCACTCGTCTTCGGCGCGAGGCACTTCCGGCGGGAGATGATCGGCGTCGATCCGCCCGGCGGCGTCTACGCGCACGTCGCCGGTGTCGACATCGTGCGCGACGACCGCGGGGAGTACCTCGTGCTCGAGGATAACCTCCGCTCGCCTTCCGGCGCGAGCTACATGCTCGAGAACCGCTCCGCGATGAAGCGCGAGTTTGCGCCGTTGTTCGAGCGTTACGGCGTGCTCGCGATCGACCAGTACCCGCAGGAGCTGCTCGCCGCGCTTCGCGCCGGCGCGCCGGCGGCAGCAACGACGCCGACCGTCGTGCTGCTCACTCCGGGCGTGCACAACTCCGCGTACTTCGAGCACTCGTATCTCGCGCGCCACATGGGCATCGAGCTGGTGGAAGGCAGCGACCTGCTCTGCCACGACGACGTCGTCTACATGCGAACGACGCAGGGTCTGCAGCGAATCGACGTGATCTATCGGCGCGTCGACGACAAGTTCCTCGACCCGCTGTCCTTCCATCAGGACTCGATGCTCGGCGCACCCGGGCTCCTCAACGCATACCGCGCCGGCAACGTCGCGATCGCGAACGCGCCGGGCACGGGAGTCGCGGACGACAAGGCGGTCTACCGGTATGTGCCTGAGATGATCCGGTACTACCTCGGCGAGGAACCCGTGCTCGCGAACGTGCCGACGTATCTCGGCGCCGACGAAAGCGATCGCCGCTACATGCTCGAGCATCTCGACGAGCTGGTCGTGAAAACGGTCGATGGCAGCGGCGGCTACGGGATGATGATCGGCCCGGTCGCAACCGACAAGGAGCGCGCCGCGTTCGGGCGCCGGATCAAGAAAGAGCCGCGCGAGTTCATCGCGCAGCCGACGATCTCGCTGAGCCGCATGCCGATCTACCTCGAGGATCTCCGGCCCGCGCACGTCGACCTGCGTCCGTTCGTCCTCTCGAGCACGGTGACAAGCGTTGTGCCGGGCGGGCTCACGCGCGCCGCGCTTCGCGATGGCTCGCTCGTCGTGAACTCTTCGCAGGGCGGCGGCAGCAAGGACACCTGGGTGCTTCGCTCCTGATGCTGAGCCGCGTCGCGGAGTCGCTGTACTGGACGGGGCGCTACATCGAGCGCGCCGAGGACACGAGCAGGCTCCTGCACGTGAACTTTCACGGCCTGCTCGACGCCGACCTGCCCGACCGGGGCCGCGCGTGGCGCGACCTGATCCTGTTCCTCGGGCGCGACGACGTCTTCTCAGAGCACTTCTCGGAGTACACGGCAGCGTCAGTGGCCGAGTTTGTGCTGTGGCACCCGGCGAATCCGGATGCCGTCACTGCCTGTGTCGCCCGGGCGCGCGAGAACGCGCGCGGCGCGCGCGAGCAGATCTCGAGCGAGATGTGGGAGCACTTGAACCGGCTGCACCTCGTCACCTCGCGCGCGCGACCAGCGGCGGTCCTCGCGTCGCCGCATGATTTCTTCGTCCGCATCCGCGAGGGGTCGCATGCCTTCCAGGGCGTGATGAAGGCGACACTCCCGCGCGGGGAGGCATACGAGTTCCTGGAGCTGGGCTCGCACATCGAGCGTGCCGACGCGACGACACGATTGCTGTCCGTGAAGGTCCCGGCGCTGAGCGCCGCCGAGCCGGAATCCGTCACGCATGCATGGCTCTCCAACCTGCTCAAGTCGTGCGGCGCCTACGAGGCGTATCGGAAACGGGAAAGCGACGACCTGCGCTCCGACCGCGTGGTCGCCTTCCTGCTGCTCGACACGCGGCTGCCGCGCGCGGTGTGCTTCTGCCTCGAGCAGTGCCTGAACGCGATCCGCTCGATCTCCGGCGCCGGCGCCCGGCCCGAGCGGGCGATCGGCCGCGTCTTCGCCGAACTCGCATTCACCGAGCTCCATCACCTCGACGAGACCACGTCGACGCTGCTCACCCGCGTGCTGATCGGCCTCCAGGACGCGGCAGCAGAGATCGCGTCCGCCTACTTCACGACGCGCTCCATCCCGCCTGGCCCCTACGCCCAGCAGCAACAGCAATGATCCTGCGCGTCGAGCACACGACGGAGTTCCGCTACGACGACTCGATCGTGGAGGCGTACACGGAGCTTCGCCTGCGCCCCCTCGAAGGGGGCGGGCAGCACTGCTCGTCGTTCCGGCTTGTGACGGACCCCCTGGGCGTGCGCGTGCGTGAGTACCGCGACCATCTCGGCAACGACGTGCACTACTTCGACGTGCTCGAGTCACACGAGCGGCTCGCGGTTACCGCCGTCAGCGAAGTGATGACGCCCCCGTGGTTCACCGGTGACCGCAGGCAGCCGACACCGCTCGAGCTGTACGACTTCCTCAGCCCGACGGGCTACGCACCGTTCGCGGCCGGAATCGCCGATCTCGCGAAGGGCTACGCAGATGCGGGCACAGGCTTCGACCGCGCGACCGCCCTGATGACCGTCGTGCGAGAACAGCTGGTCTACGAACCGGGTGCTACCGACGTCCAGACGCGCGCAGACGAGGTGCTCGCGCTCGGCCGGGGCGTCTGCCAGGACTTCGCACACGTGATGCTCGCAGCGTGCCGCTGCATCGGCATCGCAGCCCGCTACGTGAGCGGCTACCTCTACGACCCGACGCTCGAAGGCGACAATGCCGCTTCACACGCCTGGGTCGACATCTGGGACGAGGAGCGCGGCTGGATCGCACTCGACCCGACCCACGACCGCGAGCAGACCGAGTCGTACGTCCGCGTCGCAGTCGGCAGAGACTACGCCGACGTGCCGCCGACGCGCGGCGTCTATAAGAGCGCGGCGAACGAGACACTCTCGGTGCGCGTCAGCCTCCAGTCGACTTGATGCGCACGACGCTGAATTCGGCACCGGCCTGCGCGTCAAGAAGCAGGGCGCCGACTCGCCGGACAAGTGGTCGGTCGAGAAGGTTGTGTGTCGAGGATCAGAAAGACGAAAGGCCCCGGGCTAGCGGGGCCTTCCGATGGGCGGTACTGGGCTCGAACCAGTGACCCCCAGCTTGTCGATCGCGTTCGTGTGCTCGACCCGGACTCCCCAGCGCAGATCAGTGACGTTAGGCTGGCGCGGTGCGGATCGTCGATGTACGCGAGCAAGCGATCTCGCTGCGCTCCGAGATCAGGAATGCCTGGGTCTCGTTCGCAGAAATGGACACGTCAGTCGTCGCGGTTGTGAGCGATGTCATGCGTGACGGGAAGCCTCTTGTCGGCTTCGGCTTCAACTCGAACGGCCG
>DATAUN010000058.1:0-6881 GCA_036268235.1 Gaiellaceae bacterium | reverse complement strand
GAGCGAGAGGTAGGCGAGGCTCGTCGCCCCGATCGCCTCGCGCACCTCTTCGACGGTGGAGTGCGCGGCGATCATCTCGTCGGGATCGGCGAAGTCGATGCCGTAGTAACACGGCGAGACGACCGGCGGCGACGAGATGCGCACGTGTACCTCCGCCGCGCCTGCGTCGAAGAGCATCTGCACGATCTGCCGCGTCGTCGAGCCGCGCACGATCGAGTCGTCGACCGCGACGACGCGCTTCCCGGCGACCGCGGCGAGCGGGTTGAACTTCATGCGGATCCCCTGCTCGCGCATCCCCGGCTCGGGCTGGATGAACGTGCGGCCCACGTAGCGGTTCTTGATCAGCCCTTCGCTGAACGGGATACCGGTCGCGCGCGCGAAGCCGATCGCAGCGGGCGTGCCCGAGTCCGGGATCGGCAGCACGAGGTCCGCCTCGACCGGCGACTCGGCGGCAAGGCGCTCGCCCATCCGGACGCGCGCGCCGTGCACCTCGACACCGGCCAGCTTCGTGTCGGGTCGTGCGAGGTAGAAGAACTCGAAGATGCAGAGCGCGCCGCCGTCGGCGACCTCGAGCGGCCGAAGCGAGTGAAGCCCTTCGCCGTCGACGAGCACGAGCTCGCCCGGCTCGATCTCCCGCACGAGCTTCGCGCCGACAAGGTCGAGCGCGCAGCTCTCCGACGCGACGACGTAGTCCTCGCCGAGCTGTCCGAGGACGAGCGGACGGAAGCCATGCGCGTCGCGGAACGCGAAGAGCGTCTCCTCGGCGAGCCCGACGACGCTCGCCGCGCCTTCGAGCCGCTGCATCGCAGCTGCGATCGCCTCTTCGAGCGGGCGCGGGTCGTCGCCGATCATCGCGCCGATCACTTCGGAGTCGGAGGTCGACGCGAGCGTCTTGCCGACCTCCTCGCGCAGCGTTGCAGCGTTCACGAGGTTGCCGTTGTGGCCGAGCGCCACCGTGCGCACACGGCCGTGGTGGATGAGCGGCTGCGAGTTGATCCACGCGTTGCCGCCCGTCGTCGAGTAGCGCGTGTGCCCGATCGCGAGCTGGCCTTTGAGCCCCGACAGCGAGCGCTCGTCGAACACCTGCGGCACGAGGCCGAGATCGCGCAGCACCGTCAGGCGGCCGTCCTCACTGACGGCGATCCCCGCCGACTCCTGGCCGCGGTGCTGCAGCGCATAGAGGCCGAAGTACGACAAGCGAGCGACGTCGCGACCGGGCGCGCGGATGCCGAAGACGCCGCACATCAGGCGACCACTCCCAGCTCGACGACGTCGTCCCATTCCGGCACGTCCGTGCCGGCCACGACCACGCCGGCCGCCTCTGCGAGCTTGTGTTGACTCAACACAAACTCGCGTCGAGACCAGGCTGCTGCTTCGCTCAGGGCCAGGGACAGGCCTCCGTCGGACACGTCGTGCGCGAGCGAGAACCGGTGCGCGTTCTCCCACACGAACCGCACGAGCTCTGCGCCGGAGCCGCGCAGCAGCCACACCATGTCCCCTGAGCCCCAGCGGTCGGGGATGCGCGTCACGTCGCGCACGAGCCCGACGCAGCCGATGACCGGTGTCGGCGGGATCGGCGCACCGCCGGTCTCGTTGTAGAGCGAGACGTTGCCGGAGACGACCGGGATGCCGAGCGACTCGGCGGCGAGCGAGATCCCCTCGATCGCCTCGGCGAGCTCCCAGCCGATCTCGGGCTTCTCCGGGTTGCCGAAGTTGAGGCAGTCGGTGAGGGCGAGCGGCTCGCCGCCGGCGCACGCGACGTTCATCGCCGCCTCCAGCACCGCGCGGAAGCCGGCCTCGCGTGGGTCGCGGCAGCCGAGGGGCGGCCCGTCCAGCGTGACGGCGATGCCGCGCGTTCCGTCGATGCGCAGCACTGCTGCATCGAAGCCCGGGCGGCGCACGGTGCGCGAGCCGACGAGGTGGTCGTAGCGCTCGAACACCCAGGTCTTCGGCTCGTCGTTGACCGGCGCGACGGGCGCGGATGGCACCGCGCTGCGCGGCGCCTGCTCGACCTCGTAGCGCGGGCACTCGTCTGTCAGCAGCTCGGCGGGGATCGCACCGACGACGTCGTCGTCGAAGAAGGCACGCAGTTCGCCGTGGTCGGTCACCTCGCCGATCACCGTGCACGGCAGCTCCCAGCGCGCACACGCGGCGCGCACGTCGTCGAGGCGCTCGGGCGCGACGACCGCGACCATCCGCTCCTGCGATTCCGAGACCATGATCTCCCACGCGTCCATGCCCTCCTCGCGGAGCGGCACGCGGTCGAGCTGCACGTCGACGCCCATGCCGTCGCACGCCATCTCGGAGAGCGACGACGCGAGCCCCGCGGCGCCGCAATCCTGCAGCGAGACGACAAGGCCCTGCTCGACGAGGTCGAGCGAAACCTCGATCAGCGCCTTGCCGCGGAACGGGTCGCCGATCTGAACCGACGGCCGCTTCTCGTCGGAGCCTTCGAGGTCCTGCGAGGCGAGCACCGACGCGCCGCCGATGCCGTCGCGGCCCGTGAGCGCGCCGTAGAGGACGAGCAGGTTGCCGACGCCCTGCGCCTTCGCCGAGAGCACGCGCTCGGTCGGCAGGATGCCGACGCACATCGCGTTCACGAGCGGATTCGCCTCGTACGCCTCGTCGAATGCGCATTCGCCGCCGACGTTCGGGACGCCGACGCAGTTGCCGTAGTGGCCGATGCCCGCGGCCGCACGCTCGAAGTGCCAGTCGGGCGCGCCGAAGCGAAGGCCGTCGAGCAGCGCGATCGGCCGCGCGCCCATCGCGACGATGTCGCGAAGGATCCCGCCGACACCGGTCGCGGCGCCCTGAAACGGCTCGACCGCGGACGGATGGTTGTGCGACTCGGCCTTGAACGCGATTGCGACGCCCTCGCCGAGGTCGATCACGCCGGCGTTCTCGCCCGGCCCCTGAAGTACGCGCTCGCCCGCCGACGGCAGCCGGCGCAGCAGCCGCGCCGAGTGCTTGTAGCCGCAGTGCTCGGACCAGAGCAGCGAGAAGACGGCGAGCTCGAAGTCGTTCGGGGAGCGGCCCAGCAGTTCGCGAATACGCTCGAACTCCCAGTCGGTGAGTCCGAGCCTCGAGTGGAGTGGTTCCGCGACCGAGCTCAGAAGGGGAGTGTATCGGCGGTCCCCGACGTTCCATCTCACAGCTGTCCGCCCGCGTAGGTTTCTAGAGAGAGATGACCCGCCGCCCACTTCCGCTCCTCGTCGCGCTCGCCCTGATCTGGGGGAGCTCGTTCATGTTCATCAAGATCGCCGACCGGCAGCTCGCGCCGTCGACGCTGATCCTCGGCCGCCTCGGCCTCGCCGCGGCGACGCTCGCGATCGTCGTGCCGCTGATGATCGGGGCGCGCACGACCCTCGCCGAGCTGCGCGCGCACTGGCCGGCGCTCGTCCTCGTCGGGCTGCTGAACACGGCGGTGCCGTTCTGGCTGCTCTCGTGGGGCGAGACGCGCATCGACTCGGGGCTCGCCTCGATCATCCAGGGCTCGGTGCCGATCTTCAACGCGCTGCTCGCTTTCGGGTTCTTCCGGAGCGAGCGCGTGACCGGGCGCCGCCTGCTCGGCGTCGCGATCGGGTTCGTCGGCGTCGCGATCCTCGTCGGCGCGCAGCCGCACGCGAAGCTGCTCGGCGCGCTGGCCGTCGTCGGCATGGCGATCTGTTACGCGGCGGGCGGCCTCGCGACGAGGCGCTTCCTCGCCACCGCTCGGCCACACGCGATCGCGCTCGGGACGACGCTCGTCGCGGCGATCGTCGTCACTCCGGCGGGCGTCCTACAGGCACCGGGCCACGCGCCGAAAGCCGAGACGTTCGCGTCGCTTGCCGTGCTCGGCGTCATCGGGACGGCGGCTGCCTACCTGATCTTCTTCACGCTGATCGCGCGCGCGGGCGCGGGGTATGCGTCGCTCGTCACGTACCTGGTGCCGCCGGTCGCGCTCTTCTACGGAGCCGTGTTCGAGAACGAGGGCATCGGCGCGGCGGCGATCATCGGGCTCGTGTTGATCCTCGGCGGTGTCGCGCTCGGCACGGGCGCGGTCCGTAGGATCAGGCTCAATGGAGCTCGTCGAGGAGCAGACGCTTGGCGCGGCGTGGCTGGAGGTGGCGAGGCGGATTCTCCGGTCGGGCGCTGACGCGTCCTACGACGGTCAGGTGACGAAGGAGCTCTCGCTCGTCACGCTCACCGTGGCCGAGCCGGATCCTGACGACGTCACGATCGCCGAGCTCGCAGATCCCGACTGGCTCGACTGGATGCGCCGGAACTTCACCGAGCCGGACGACGTTGCCGAGCTCGGCGGCGCACGCTCGTACGCGCGGCGGCTTCGCGACTACGGCGGACGCGACCAGGTCGCGTGGGTGATCGAGCGGCTGCGCGACGACCCGGAGACGCGGTCGGCGACGATCACCACCTTCGAGCCGCATACCGATACGAGCTACATCCCGTGCGTGTCGCTGCTCGACTTCTGGCGCGTGCCCGGCGCCCTCGAGCTCGTCGTCTACGCACACTCGCTCGACTTCGGCAAGAAGGCGTACGGGAACCTCGTCGAGCTCGCGCGCCTCCAGCACGAGGTGGCGGACGCGATCGGCGCTCCGGTCGGCCCGCTCGTCATCCACGCCAAGTCGGCACACGTCTACGAGCCCGAGTTCGAGCTGATGCATGATCTCGCTGCGGCGCGCACGGCCTGACGACGCCGACTTCCTCGTCGAGCTGCTGACCGACGAGGAGACCGAGCCGTTTCTCAGCGGCAGTCGCGCCTTCAGCCGCGACGGCATCCTCGCCGAGATCGACCGCTCGGAGCGCGAGCCCGAGCGCTTCGGCCGGCTGATCGTCGAGGTGGACGGCGAGCGCGCGGGCGTGATGGGCTTCGAGGAACGCAGCGAGATCCACCGCATCGCGCACCTCGGCGGACTCGCGGTGCATCCCGACTTTCGCGGACGCGGCGTCGCCGACGACGCCGCGCGGCAGCTGCAGCGCTACCTCTTCGACGAGCTCGGCTTCCACCGGCTCGAGCTCGCTTGCTACGGCTTCAACGAGCGCGCGATCCGCCATTCGGAGCGCGTCGGCTTCGTCCGCGAGGGAGTGAAGCGCCGCGCGTACCTGCGTCACGGCGAGTGGCAGGACGCGGTGCTGTTCGCGCTGCTCCAGGAAGACGTCGACGCGTGATCGAGCTCTTCCAGGCCGAGTGGTGCCCGTTCTCGGCCGCGGTGCGCGAGCGGCTGACCGAGCTCGGCATCGACTTCGTCGCGCGGCAGGTCGAGCCGTGGCCGGAGCAGCGAACGGCGGCCCGTGCGATTCCGACGCTCGTTGCGGAGGACGGCGAGCGCTTCGAGGGAACGCGCGCGGTGTTCGCGTACCTCGCGCGGCTCGAGGCATGGCAGTACGAACGTGAGCATCGCGACCGGTGGCACGAGCACGCCGAGGCACGGCGCACTGATGCCACCGGCCGCATCCTCGGCCGCGGCGCGCCGCTCTAGCTCTCCCAGAACGGGCGCACGTCGATCGCCCCGAACTCGGCGACCGGATGCCGCGACGCGATCTCGACCGCCTCCTCGAAGCTGTCGCACTCGAGCACGTCGAAGCCGGCGATCTGCTCCTTCGTCTCCGCGAACGGGCCGTCGGTCACGAACGGCTTGCCGCCGCGCAGGCGGATGACCTTCGCCTCCTCCTGCGGGCGCAGCTGGTTCCCGAACACGCGGGCTTCCTTCGTCTCCGCGACCCAGCGCTCGGTGCGCTCCCCGCCGCCGGGCCGGGGCGTGATCTCGGGATCGACCAGGACGAGCATCAGGTACTTCACGGCGTGCCTCCTTCAGTGGGTTGTCGATGGACGACGACTCGCGGCGGCCGGGATCGACACTTTTCGTAGAGTCTTCTGCATGACGACTTTCCTGCACACGATGGTCCGGGTCACCGATCCGGAGAAGAGCCGGGCCTTCTACGAGGCGCTCGGCTTCGAGTTCGAGCGCGACATGGACATCGTCAGGAACGGCGAGAAGGAGGCGACGAACTACTTCTTCTCGCTCGGAGACGACGAGTCGGTGCTCGAGCTGACGTTCAACCACGACGGCCGAAGCTACGAGCTCGGCACCGGGTACGGGCACATCGCAATCGGTGTCGAAGACCTCGACGGCGCCCTCGCGCGGCTCGCCGAGCAGGGGATCGAGCCGGAGCGCGCGCCGTACCAGGTGCGCGAAGGCGGCAGCTGGCTGTGCTTCGTGCGCGATCCGGACGGCTACCGGATCGAGATCATCGGCTCGGGCTAGAAGGCGGCCCGCGCGGGCGTCTGTCGAGCGTGGGGACGCTGGCGCAGTCAGGTGCTGCCTCGCTGCTCAGCGCCTTGGGACGGCTGGGCACGGCTTTATCGCTCGTGAGTCGAGCTGGGCTCGGAACCACCGTGAAGCGCTTCGGTCGCCTGCTCGACGATCGCTCGTCCGGCGTCGGTCGCGAAGACCCAATACGTGATTTCTCCATACGGAGGGAACCAGTTGCTGTCGTCGTTGATCACCTCGAGCGCCTCGTCTTCGGCGAGGTCGCGATGACCATCGGCGCCAGCGTCGTCGCTCATCAGCGCGAGGACGCCTTCGCGCATCATCTGGGCGAGAGTAGGACGAACCTCGTCAAGCGGAAGCGCGTCGAGGGTGAGCGTGCCGCAGCGGCTCCCAAAGAGAAGATGGCCAAGCATGACTTCGCTACCCGCGGCCTCGTGGCAGAGGTAGAGCTGGGCGCGTTTGCTTCCCTCGGACGTCATGTGATCGATTCTTAACCCGCCGTTGCTCAGGGTGCATTGCAAAACGCTGGCGCAGCCGACTCGCCCCACGTCATCGCTTGTCCCTTTTGGTCATCTTGCGGTGGCGTACAGGCGTCGTTACACCTCGGACACG
>DATAUN010000057.1:0-20664 GCA_036268235.1 Gaiellaceae bacterium | reverse complement strand
TCGTATTGCCGAGCTGGTACCAGCCGACGCCCCCCGCGATCGTGTCGGCGACCGTCAACGTCTCGTGCCCGCTGCCGTCGTTGTAGTACTCGAGCTGCCCGCCGAGCTGCGGCAGTGCGTCCGTGAGCTCCGGCGCCGGGACTGCAGCGGTGTGCGCGACGTCGCCGGAGTCGGTCGTGTAGGCGGGGACGGACACGCTCGCAAGCTGGCTGAACGTCGACGAGCCGCCTGTCCAGTCCACGTGGAACGACCAGAGGTCGAGCCGATCGTTGGTGTTGAGCGGGTCGTCGTGGGCCTGCATGTAGAGCGCCGGCGCTCCGCTCGTCGGCTGATTCGGGGCATTGATCGTCGGATTCCAGCCCTCGAGCGTCGCCACGCGCATTCCACCGAGATCGGAGCTGACGCTGCTCAAGTCGAAGAAGCGCGCCTTCGCGTCGGAGGCACCGGTCAGCATCTCCGTCCGCTGGACGACGAGCGCTCCGGCACCGGCCCAGCCGCTCGAGCTCTGCTCGTTGAACGACAGGTAGTAGCCGTCCGGCCAGACCGCGAGCGACGGCAGCTCAGGCTGCAAGGTGCTCGAGACCGAGTAGGCGTAGCGGTACCACGTGCCCGTTGCGTCGCCGGTCGTCGAGACCGCGAAGCACTGGACATAGTTGGTGCCGTCGTAGGCGCCCTCGGTGATCACCCAGCGATCGGCCAGCCGGTCGTACGCGATGTCCGGCTGCTGCGTGGGCGAGGTCGCGCAGATGCCCGCGGTGTCGGGTCCGCCGAGCCCGGCCCAAAAAGTCGTGTCCGTGACCGAGGCGAGCAGCGTGCCGACGCGGCTGAACACCGCATAGGTGCCGCCGACCGCCTGGACGTACTGCGTCCGCCCGATGTCCCCGGTGGCGTAAGTCCCGTTGGTCGCCGACGCGATCGTGAGGAGCGTGGTCGAGCCGCTTGCCAGGCGCCGGGACGGCCCCGTACCGCCCTTCGTCGCGCGGCGGGGTTGAGCCCGGCCGCCGCCGTGCAACGGCGTCACCTCTCCCCCGAAGCCCGAGGTGTCGTGCGCGATCAGCTGCGGCGTCGAGGCGTGCGGACCGCTCGCGGAGCCGGAGCTCGCCCCTGCGAACGCGCTGATGCCCACGAGCAGGCCCGCGGCGAGCAGCGCGACGCGCAGAGAGGACTTCGGCAGCACGAAAGATGTGTCGGCACCGACGCGCGCGACCTTTAGTTCTAAGCGAGAAACTCAGTTCAAAAGAAGAATTGCCGCCAGGCCGTCCACCAGTCCTCGCCCCGGGAGGCGATCTGGCGCGAGCTCGTGATCTCGACCCCCGCGCGGTAGCGGTAGCGCTCCACGTGCTCCGACGTGTTGAAGTCGACGACGATCTCGCAGGGCGTGCCGGGGTTGTACGGCGCGACTGCGTGGAGGTCGGCGAGCGCGCGGCGAGCGCCGTCCTCGATCACCTCGCGCGCCTTCGGCCCGGGGAGCTGACGTGCGCTGAACCGGCCGAGGCCCTTCTTCACGGCGACAGTCGTCAGTCGGTCGCCGAGCAGCTTGCGTCCCTCGCGGCACGACGCCTCGTCGCCGGTCACGAGCAGCACCGGGCAGCCCCACGCGCCGCAGAGCGCGGCGTTGATTCCCGTCTCGCCGACCTCGACGCCGTTGAAGCGGAGGCGCCACCACGACGAGCCGCTCACGGTGTGGGCGAGCACGCCGTCGCGCGTCCCCGCCATCGCGTGCATCCCGACGAAGAGCGCCGCGTCGACGCCGGTCTCGAGGAACTCGGTGTACTCGGTCCAGTGGTCCTGGACGACGTACTCGCAGTCGGGGTCGAGCTCGTCGGGGATCAGCGAGTTGAACGTCCAGCCCTCACCGGCTCCGTGGCAGTCCATGACCACGATCTCCGTCGCGCCCCCAGCCTTGGCGCCGCGCACGGCCGCGTTGATCTCGCCGGTGTAGAGGCGCCGCCCTTCTTCGTACATCGCGTGGCCGCCTGTCACCTGCTGCCACTTCACGATGCCGGCGACGCCCTCCATGTCGCTGACGACGAAGACTTTCACGGCGCCAACTCTATGACGCCGACGAGCTCGTCGCGACTGTTCCTTATGGACACGTGTCGCAGCTCGTCGATGTCGAGCACGTGCGCGAGCGCCGGGCCGATCGCGCGGGACGCACCGTCCTCGGCCTTGAGCGCGATGCCGCGGCCGTCCTCGTGCGCCGCGCAGAGAAGGCCCTCGGCGCCGATCTTCGCGATCCAGCCGTCGCGCAGCCGCATCAGGTCGGTGTCGACCGCGTCGCGCGAGCCGCCGACGAGCTCAGGCCGGGCGCGCATCGCGTCGCGGATGCGCTGCGGCGTGCGCGTGAGCAGCGCTGCCGCCTCGCGCAGCGTCGTCGGGAACGTCGGCACGCCGCAGCCGTCGGTCGCGGTCTCGCCGCCGCCCATCAGCTCGGCGATCCGCTGCTGCAGCGGATGCCCGGGATCGCGATAGGGATGCAGTGGCCAGCCGTGCGCGGCGCACGCGGCGAGCATCCCCCCATGCTTGCCCGAGCAGTTGTGGCCGAGCTTCCCCTCGGGCCGGCCCTCCTGCAGACCGTTCTCGAGGTCGTCGACGGTCGCGCCGGCGCGGGCGAGCACCTTCCGGACGGCCGCGAGCTGGGCCGGCTCCGCGCGATGCGACGCGCACGCGATCGCGATCTCGTCGTCACCGAGGTCCGCGTAGCCCTCGACGAACGGGATCGCCTGGATCGGCTTCGCCGACGAGCGGAAGAAGAACGCGAGGTCCGGGTCGCCCCAGACCTCGCCGTCGGTCGTCGCCACGTGCACGCGGTGGGTCGCTTCGACGACGCCCCCGCGACGAACGGCTACACGAATCGCGTCTATGGCAGCGTCACGAACTGGCCGAGGAACGCACGTGCCGCCGGCGTGTCGAGCCGGTAGTCCACGTTCGTCGACTTGCACTGTGTGTCCCCCGTGATCGTCGTGCCCGCGACGATGTTCGTTTCGCCCGAGCCGGCGCCGAGGAAATTCGGCCCACCCGAGTCGCCGTAACAGGTACCGCCGTTACCGGTCGACGCGTTCTGCGAGATGCGCAGCCACGTCGGCGTCTCGGAGTTCAGCGTGCCGACAGCGACGTAGCGGACATCCTCGTAGTGATAGGTGTGACCGCCCTGGCCGCTCGTCACCGACTGGGCGCCATAGCCGACGGAGGTGAACTGCTGCGAACCGGTCAGGCCGTCCAGCGATCCGGCCTTCGGCAGCCGCGCGGGCGCGATGCCCTTCACCGGCTTGTCGAGGACGACGACCGCCATGTCCTCGGGATCGCTCTGCGACTTGTTGTAGTTCGGGTTGCCGTACCACGTCCCCCAGTACGTGGCGCTCTCCCCGGCGACGTAGGAGGAGGCGAAGGTGACCGCGACGCGGCTGACGCCCTCGTCGCAGTGCTCCGCGGTGAGGAAGACGGTCGAGGAGATAAGCGTCCCAGTGCACTCCTCCCACGTGCCGTCGGAGAATGCCTGCTGCGCGAGCAGCGCTCCGACTTCGGGATGCCCGTTCCCGTCAGGGCCGCCGCCCGTGATCGCCAGCCCGGCAGTGGCTGCCGCGAGCGCCGCCAGCAGTGAACCCAACAACGCGAAACGCTTCATCGAGCCTCCTTCGTCCTAGACGGGCAGAGGTTAACGCGGGATACCCTGGATACGTGCCTGAACTACCCGAGGTCGAGGCGTGGCGCCGTCAGCTCGACCCGCTCGTGAAGCGGTCGCCGATCGAGCAGGCGGGCCCCGCGCACATCGCAACGCTGAAGACATTCGACCCGCCGCTCGCAGCGCTCGAGGGCGAGGGATTGCGCGGCGTCGAGCGCCGCGCGAAGCGATTCTTGCTCCCGACCGACGACGACGAGCTCGTCCTGCTCGTGCATCTGATGAGCGCCGGCCGGCTCAAGTACGTCGCGTCGGGCACGAAGGGAGCGAAGTCGCCGATCTTCCGGCTGCGCTTCGTCGACGGCGGCGAGCTTCAGCTCACCGAGGCGGGCTCGAAGAAGCGCGCAGGCGTCTGGCTGCTGCGACCGGAGGCGGCGCAGGCCGAAGTCGCGCACCTCGGGCCCGAGGCGGACGAGCTCTCCGTCGAGGACGTGGCGCGCATCCTCGCGTCCGACTCGCGGCGGCTGCACTCGCTGCTGCGCGACCAGCGGCTGATCGCCGGCATCGGGCGCGCGTGGGCGAACGAGATCCTCTGGGTCGCACAGCTCTCGCCGTACTCGCTTTCGACCCAGGTGGACGACGAGGAGACCGAGCGCCTCGCGACGGCGATCCGCGAGGAGATGGAGCGCGGGCTCGAGCTGCGCGTCGCCGGCGCGAACGACGAGAAGACCTATCGCGTGCACAACAAGCTCGGTCGTCCGTGCGAGCGCTGCGGCACGCCGATCGCGCGCGTCGACTTCGAAGAGCACACCATCTACTACTGCCCCGCGTGTCAAACAGAAGGCCGCGTGCTCAAGGACCGGCGCATGTCGAGGCTGCTCAAGTGACGGTCGAGCGCGTCACCGCCGTCGACGACGCGCTGGTCGAGGCCTTCGCGCTGCTCGTGCCCCAGGTGTCCAGCCGGCCGGCGCCGAACCGCGCAGACCTCGAGACGCTGCTCGCGGATCCGAAGACGATCCAGCTCGTCGCGCGGAACGGCAACGAGATCGCAGGCGCGCTGACGCTCGTCGTCTACCGGACGCCGACCGGGCTGACCTCGGTGATCGAGGACGTCGTCGTCGACCAGGCGGCCCGTGGCCGCGGGCTCGGCGAGGCGCTCGTCGAGGAGGCGAAGGCCCAGGCCGTTGCGGCCGGTGCGACGCGAATCTCGCTCACGTCCCGGCCGGAACGCGAAGCCGCAAACCGGCTCTACCCGCGGCTCGGCTTCGAGCAGAAGCAGACGAACGTGTACGTCTGGCGCCCCGGCTAGGGTCCCGCGCTGTGATCCGCACGCAGCCACACGCCGGAGGTTGGCTCGAGGTCGTCTGCGGACCGATGTTCAGCGGCAAGAGCGAGGAGCTGATCCGCCGCCTGCGGCGCGCCGAGATCGCCGGCCAGCGCGCCCTGATCGTGAAGCCGGTGATCGACGACCGCTACGACGTCGGTCACGTCGTCTCGCATGCGGGCGCGAAGATGCGCGCGGTGACGGCGGCGTCGAGCGCCGACGTGCAGCGGCTTGCGTCCGGCTACGTCGCGATCGGCATCGACGAGGTGCAGTTCTTCGACGAGGGCATCGTCGAGGCGATCGACGGGCTCGTCGCCGGCGGCGCGCGCGTCGTCGCGGCGGGGCTCGCCCAGGACTTCCGCGGCGCGCCCTTCGGCGCGATGCCGACCCTGCTCTGCGTGGCGGAGTTCGTCGACAAGCTCGAGGCGGTCTGCCATCGCTGTGGCGGGCCGGCGACCATGACGCAGCGGCTCGTCGACGGCGCTCCGGCGCCGTTCCGCGGCGAGACGATCCAGGTCGGTGCCCTCGACTCGTACGAGGCGCGCTGCCGGGCCTGCTTCGAGCCCGGCGTCGATGCGGCGCTGCTCGCTCAAACGGCGTAGCCCGTCTAGGCTGGCGCCATGTCAAAGCGCATCCTTCTGCTCCTGAGCGCAGTCGCCGCTCTCGCCGCGGTGGCCGTCGCCGCGGCCGCGGCTGCGCATCCCACCGCGTCCCGTGCGGTCTCCGCCAACTGCCCGACCGTGACCACGGGCCAGCTGACGATCGGCACCGACAACCCGGCCTACCCGCCGTGGTATGCGGGCGGCAGCCACACCTCGCAATGGAAGATCAACGACCCGAACGACGGCAAGGGCTACGAATCGGCGGTCGCCTATGCGATCGCGAAGAAGCTCGGCTACGCGAAGAGCCAGGTGAAGTGGATCTACGTCCCCTTCAACAAGTCGTTCGCGCCCGGAAAGAAGTCGTTCGACTTCGACATCAACCAGATCTCGTACACGCCCGCGCGCGCGAAGGTCGTCGACTTCAGCACGTCGTACTACGACGTCAACCAGGCGATCGTCGTGAACAAGGGCACGAAGATCGCGGCCATCCGCTCGATCAAGGGCCTGCGGTCATTCAAGCTCGGCGCGCAGCTCGGAACGACGAGCTACGGGTTCATCACGAGCCGCATCAAGCCGACGCAGCAGCCTGCCGTCTACCCGTCGAACGCAGGCGCGGTGCTCGCGCTCAAGAACAAGCAGATCGACGGCCTTGTCGTCGACCTGCCGACCGCCTTCTACGTGACGTCGGCGCAGGTGCCGAACAGCAAGATCCTCGGGCAGTTCGAGAACGCCTCGGGCCAGAAGACCGACCGCTTCGGCGTCGTGCTCGCGAAGCACAACCCGCTCACGTCGTGCGTCAACACGGCCATCAAGTCGCTCCACGCGACGGGCACGCTCAAGAAGCTCCAGCAGCTGTGGCTAGCGAAGGCGACCGGCGCGCCGATCTTGAAGTAGACCGGCGCTCGCGAGTTCTCGACTCTCTGCGCTCCGGCGGCGACGGCCGCCGGAGCGTGGCGATCGCGCTCCTCAGCACGGCGGTCTTCTTCACGCTCGTCGTCGTCGTCGTCACGCACGCGCCGGGCTGGCCCGAGGTCCACCGCACGTTCCTCAACTGGCAGCAGTTCCGATCGACGTTCCCCGACGTCGCGCGCGCCTTCAAGCTCAACGTGAAGATCTTCTGCATCGCCGAGGTCTTCATCCTCGTCTTCGCGCTGTTCCTCGCCGTGCTGCGCAGCCTGCCCGGGCCAGTGTTCTTCCCGATCCGCGCGCTCGTGATCGTCTACACCGACATCTTCCGCGGCCTGCCGACGATCCTCGTGATCGCGATGCTCGGCTTCGGCGCGCCGGCGCTCGCGCTCAAGCACGTGCCGACCTCGACGACGTTCTGGGGCGTTGTCGCGCTGGTGCTGATCTACAGCGCGTACGTCGCCGAGGTCTACCGCGCCGGGATCGAGTCGGTGCACCCGAGCCAGGAGGCAGCGGCCCGCTCGCTCGGCCTCAGTCGCTGGCAGACGACGCGGCGCGTGATCCTGCCGCAGGCCGTGCGCCGCGTGATCCCGCCGCTCCTGAACGACTTCATCGGTCTCCAGAAGGACAGCGCGCTCGTCGCGACCATCGGAGCCGTCGAGGCGTTCAACCAGTCGCAGATCGACACGAACGCGACGTTCAACTTCACGGCGTACCTCTCGGCGGCGGTGCTGTTCGTCGCGCTGACGATCCCGCTCGCGCGCTTCACCGACTGGCTGGTCGCGCGCGACCGCCGCGTGCGGCAGGCGGGGAGGCTCGGATGAGCGACGCACTCGCCGTCCAGGGGCTCGTCAAGTCGTTCGGCAAGCACACGGTGCTGAAGGGAATCGATCTGACCGTCGGCGAGCACGAGGTGGTCGCGTTGATCGGCGCATCCGGCTCGGGCAAGTCCACGCTTCTGCGCTGTATCAACCTGCTCGAGCCGATCGATGCCGGCCGCATCTTTCTCGACGGGGCCGAGATCACGCGGCCGCGAAACGTCAACGACGTGCGGCGGCGCATCGGGATCGTCTTCCAGTCGTACAACCTCTTCCCGCACATGAGCGTCCTGCGCAACGTGACGCTCGCGCCCCGGGACGTGCTCGGGCTCTCGCGCGCCGAGGCGCAGGAGCGCGCGACCTCGCTGCTCGACCGCTTCGGGCTCGCGGACAAGCGCGACGAGTATCCCGACCGGCTCTCGGGCGGTCAGCAGCAGCGCGTCGCGATCGTGCGCGCGCTCGCGATGCAGCCGCAGCTGATGCTGTTCGACGAGGTGACGAGCGCGCTCGACCCGGAGCTCGTCGCCGAGGTGCTGCAGGTGATCGGCGAGCTCGCCGCCGGCGGCATGACGATGATCATCGCGACGCACGAGATGTCGTTCGCACGCGACATCGCAAACCGCGTCTGCTTCCTCGACGGCGGCACGATCATCGAGGAAGGCACGCCCGAGCAGATCTTCACCGCACCGCGCGAGCCGCGCACGCAGCAGTTCCTCGAGCGGATCATCGAGGCGAAGCGCCTGTGATCCTAAGCCCCTTCGGACAGGGCGCGCCGAGCCTCGTCCAGTCGCCAAACCAAGGTGACAAAAGTGCAACTTCTTGTCCACAGGTCCTTGAAGCGGCGTAGCCAGGCGAAGGCCCGGCCAGAGAACATGGCCCGGCGAGCCTCGTCCAGTGGTCAGACCAGGGTGAAGAGACTGCAACGTTGTGTCCACAGAAGATCAGAGGCGCACGCGCAGGGTCTCGCCGGCGAGCTCGACGCTGCCGCCGAGCGCCTCGATCACGAGCCGCGCCACGAGAGAGCCGAGATCGCGGAGCGTCTCGCCGCTCACGACGGGCGCGGCGGCTGCCGTGATCGGCGCGAGCTGGAGCTCGCGACCGGCGACGCGCCACGTCACCCGCTCGACCGGGCCGTGGCGGATCGCGGCCACCGCGAGCGCCCCCAGCGCACGCTCGATCGTCTCGGCCTCGGTCTCGATCGTCTCGCCTGTCCCCTCCACCGCGATCCGCTCGTCGTCCGAGTGCGCGAGCTCCAGCGTGTTCGCGTCGCGCACCACGGGCTCCCAGCGGCTGCTCTCGATGCGGGAGGCCACCCCGAGGTCGTCGAGCAGTCCGGTCATCTGCTCGGCCGCCTGCTCGATCATCGCGAGGAACCGCGCGCTGCGCTCGTCGACCCCGCCGAGGCGGTTGAGCGTCCGCGCGAAGCCGTAGATCGTCGCCAGCGGCGTCCGCAGGTCGTGGCATGCAAGCGAGACGAGACGGGGGAAGCGTTCGTCGGCCATCGGCGCGCTACGGTTGTACCCGATGTCGCGTACCCGGGACGCCCTCACCGTCGATCTGCAGGCCTCGCTGCCCGAGGTGAAGCTCGGCCTGACCCGTGCCGGCGTCACCGGTGTGCAGAAGGCGATCCGCATCCGGCACGAGGGCCACGAGAAGACCTTCGCCGCCGAGATCTCGTGCACGGTCGACCTCGACCCGGGCCAGAAAGGCGTCCACATGTCGCGGTTCCCCGAGCTCTTCGGGGAAGCGATCGACGCGGTCGTGATCGGCGAGGCGTTCCTCGTCGAGACGCTCGCCGAGCACATCGCGCGCCACATCGTCGAGCGCCAGCACGCGCTGCGCGCCGAGGTGCACATCGAAGCGCAGTATCCGCTCGAGCGGCGCACGCCCGTCTCCGACCTGCCGACGCAGGAGATCGCGAAGCTGATCGGGATCGCCGCCGCGTCGCCCGACCGCGTCCGCCGTGTGGTTGGCGTCGAGGCGTGGGGCATCAACGCGTGCCCGTGCGCGCAGGGACTTGTCCGCGGCGCGGCGGCCGAGCGGCTCGCCGACGCCGGCTTCGCCGCGGGCGACGTCGACCGCATCCTCGAGCTCGTCCCGCTCGCCACGCACAACCAGCGCGGCAAGGGAACGCTGCTCGTCGGCACGAACAGCCCTGTGAACGCCGAGCATCTCGTCGACATCGTCGAGCGCTCCATGAGCTCGCCCGTCTACGAGCTGATGAAGCGGCCGGACGAGTTGTTCGTCGTCGAGCACGCGCACCTGCAGCCGCGCTTCGTCGAGGACTCGGTGCGTCACGCCATGAAGGAGACGCTCGACCGCCATCCGGATCTCGCCGACGGCGACTTCCTGTTCTCGCAGCAGGTGAACCTCGAGACGATCCATCGCCATGACGTCGTCGCGGAGCGCACCGGCACGGTCGGGGAGCTGCGCGCCGAGCTCGACGGACGCATCGCTGCCGCGCACACCGAGCTGCGCGACTGGCTCACCGCTTCTTCTTCTTCGTAACCGCCGGCTTCTTCTTGAACGTCGCCGTCACGGCGAGCGCGAAGTCGGTGACCGGGCGGCACGTCGAGCTCGTCCCCTTGCACGCGCCCGACCAGCCCGTGAACCGCCAGCCCGTCAGCGGCAGCGCCTTCAGGCGAAGCGCGCGGCCGGCGTTGAAGCGGCCGGAACACGCGGGTGTGCAGGAGACGCGGCCCTTGCCCACCGTCTTCACACGAACGGGAATCGTCTTCGGCCCGAAGAGCGCCGTCGCCGTCTGGGCCGCCTGGAGGGTGAGCGAGCAGTCGGCGATCCCGATGCACGCGCCGCCCCAGCGCACGAAGTGCGACGTAGCGCCGGCCTTCGGCATCAGCGTCACCTGCGAGCCGGGATCCCACTGCGTCGTGCAGTTCGCGGTGCAGTCGAGCCCCGGCAGGTCGCTGACGACCTCGCCCGCGCCGGTGAACGCCAGCGTGAGCGAGACCGGGGCCTCGTCGAGCCGGTGTAGCCAGAGCGAGTCCTGGATGTCGATCCACGAGCCGCTGTGCGCGTAGTAGTCGTCGTGGTTCCAGTCGAGGTAGAGCTGGGACAACGGCAGGCCCGAGTTGTACGGGTAGAGGACGTCGAGCGACGAGTCGCACGGATGTCCGCTGTCGCCGGGGCAGGCGTGCGGAGCGCCGGCCGGCAGCGCGCCGAGCGCATGCAGCAGTTCGTGCGCGGCGATGCTGTCGGTCGGTACGCCGGGACAGCCCTGCAGCCACACGATCGCGAACGCGGGCCCGGTGGCGAACTCGCCGCCGCCCGTGCCGCAAACGCCGTCTTGCACCGACTGCCCGTCGTAGTAGACGAGGTATTTCTTGTACGGGTTCTGGAACCCCGCCGCCTCGAGCTCGTCGCCGACGAGCTCGTACGCGTTCGCGGCGCCCGCCGCGCTGAGCGCGGCCTGGGTTGTGGGCAGGCGCACGACGGAGACGTCGACGCACGTGCCGGCGGGGAACACGGCCTGGTCGAAGTTCGGGATGCGCGTCGGGTCCTGCCCCTGCCACCACGAGGTGATCGAGGCGACATCGGTCGCGATCGTCGTCGAGACGGTCGGGAACGTGTCGCCGCCGTCGGAGGCGACAGCGTAGATCGCGTGGATCTGGCGGCCGGTGACGACGTCCGGGCGGTCGATCGGCGATTCGCCGGTGCCGCACCACGTCGCCGCGAACGCTCCCGGGGCGGCCCACAGCGAGAGCACCCCGATCGCGACGACCAGTAGGCGCTTCACAGCGAGTCCTCGAGCTCCCGTATCGCGTCCATCAGCCGCTCCGTCGCGATCGTAGCCGCGGTCTTCCGATCGAGCTTTCCCAGATCGGAGACGGCGACCGGCGGGCCGTACGCGATGCGCACCGGCCCCAGGCGGCGCAGGTTGTCGGTCCCGCTGAGCGCGGCGGGGATCAGCGGGACGCCGGCGCGCAGAGCGATTCTCGCCGCTCCCGAGTGCGCGACCGGTTCGAACTTCTTCCCGAGCCCCTTCGTCCGGCGCGTCCCCTCCGGGAACATCACGACGATCTCGCCGCTGCGGCAGACGTCGATCGCGGTGACGAGCGCGTCCCGGCCGGGCTTGTCTCGGTCGATCGCGAAGCACCCGAGCGCGCGCATCAACACGCCGAGCGGCGGCCGGAAGAGCTCGATCTTCGCCATGAAACGCAACTGCCGTCGCGGGTAGACGCCGAGCGCCAGCAGGAAGCCGTCCGTGTTCGAGAAGTGGCTGGACGCGAGCACCGCGCCCCCGACCGCCGGAACGTGCTCACTCCCGCGCCACGTCGTCCGGAAGAAGAGCCGCGCCAGGGGATACATGACGACGCCGGCGAGTGTGTAGACGGGCAGGCGGCGCGTCGTGCTCATGCGCGTCTCAGGAGTGGCTTCCTCGCAGGCGCGGCAGCAGCGCGATCCCGGAGCGTGCCTCGGTGCCCGCGCGGAGGCGCGCGAAGTTGGCGCGGTGGAGGTACGCGGCGGCGCACGCCGTGAACGCGCCGAACACGATCACGCTCCGCGGATACCCGTAGAGCCACGCACCGAACGGCGTGAAGAGCGCGACGACCACGGACGCGACCGACGCGTAGCCGATCCCCCAGAAGAACGCGATCCAGAGGGCGAGCCCGGTCAGCGCGACGAGCGGCGCGACCGCGAAGAAGACACCTCCGCCGGTCGCGATCACCTTGCCGCCCCGTGCGAAGCGCAGGAAGAGCGGCCGCCAGTGGCCGGCCATCGCCGCGGCACCGGCCAGGATGCCGACGAAGTGCGACACGAGCAGCACGCCGAGCAGCGCGGGCACGAACCCCTTCACGACGTCGAGGAAGATCACCGGGGCGCCGAGCTTCGCGCCGTAGACACGCCAGACGTTCGTGCCGCCGATGTTGCCGCTGCCCGTCTTCCGGATGTCCTCGTGGCGGAAGATGCGCACGAGCCAATAGCCCCACGGACAGGAACCGAGTACGTAGCCGGCGACGATCAGTGCGGCGACGAGCACGGCTGCGCCCTACGCGCGAATGCCGTAGCGCTGGGCCCAGTCGTTCACGACGTCGTAGTCGAGGTTGTTGAAGAACGCCTCGATGTACCCGGCGCGATCCGTGCCGAAGTCGATGAAGTACGCGTGCTCGTAGACGTCGAGTGCGACGAGCGGAGTCGCGTTCCAGACGGGGAACGTGTTCTGCGCATCGCCGATGTAGTTGAAGAGCCGACCCTCGTCCCAGTCGTACGCGGTCCACGCCCAGCCGCGGCCGCCCATGCCCGTCGCCTTGAGGTCGGCCCTCCAGTCGGCGACCGACCCGAAGTCGCGCTTGACGAGGTTGCCGAAGATGCCCGCCGGATCGCCACCCGAGCCGCCGAGGTGCTCGAAGTAGATCTCGTGGTTCTTGATCCCGCCGATCGCGAACGAGAGGTCGACCTTCAGGGCGCGAAACTCGGAGTAGACCTGGTTCGCGCTCGCGAGGTCGACGTCGCCGAGCTTCCCGAGGATTTCGTTCCGCTTGTTCACGTACCCCTGGTACAGCTTGTAGTGCGCTTCGATCGTCTCGCGGGAGATCCCGTCGAGCTCGTACAGCGCGGGCTTCAGCTCGCGGGGCGTGATCTCCTCGAACGTGGTGGCCATGTGTCCTCTCGCTCCTTGATCCTTGGGTGCGGCGCGGAGCATATCCTCCTTGGCGGGCCCACTAGAGAAGGAGACGACCGTGCCCTATGAGCTTCCGGAGCTCCCGTACGACTACAACGCGCTCGAGCCGACGATCGACGAGCAGACGATGCGCATCCACCACGGGAAGCACCACCAAGCGTACGTGGACAATTTGAACAAGGCACTGGAGGGCACCGCCTGGGACGGCAAGCCGATCGAGCAGGTGCTCGGCGTCCTGGACGACATCCCCGAGGACAAGCAGACAGCCGTCCGTAACAACGGCGGCGGCCACGCGAACCACTCGCTCTTCTGGCAGATCATGAAGCCGGGCGGCGGTGGCGATCCGAGCGGCAGCCTCGGCGACGCGATCGCCGACACGTTCGGCGACACGGACCAGCTGCGCGCCGCGCTGAACGACGGCGGTGTGAAGCGCTTCGGCTCCGGCTGGACGTGGCTCGTCTGGGACGGCACCGGCCTCTCGGTCTACTCGACCGCGAACCAGGACAGTCCGTGGCTCCAGGACGACGTGCCGCTTCTCGGCATCGACGTGTGGGAGCACGCGTACTACCTGCAGTACCAGAACCGGCGCCCGGACTATCTCGGCGCGTGGTGGAACGTCGTCAACTGGGACGAGGTTGCGAAGCGGTACGAGGAGGCGCGGAGCTCCTAGGAGCTCCGCGCCCCGCGCGCCTACTTCTGCGTCCAGTTCAGCTCGGGCGAGAACGCCGCGAGGAAGCCCGGCCCCGCTTCGTTCACGGACATCGCAAGCCGGAGGTGGTTCAGGCCTTTCGGCAGCGGCACGATGATCTTCACCGAGGAGCGGGCGTTCAGGACGGCCTTCTTCAGGGTCACCCACTGGCCGGTGGCCGTGTTGAACCGCTGGAACTGCACGGCGCGCCCGGCGAACGAGTGCCCGGCCGCAGCGTGGAGGATCCAGCCGGCGTCGCGGCCGATCGAGAGCTTCGGCTGCACCTGGATCGTTGCCGGCGCGGAGTACGCGCCCTTCCAGCTCGCCTGATAGCTCGTCAGGATCTCGGGCGAGACGGCGAAGCTGTACGCGCCGTTCGTGGTCGTGATGACGACCGTGCGCTGCATCATGTTCGGTGCCGGATAAGGCTGGTAGAAGATCGTCACCTGCTCACCCGGCTTGTGGTCGGAGACGACACCGGAGAGCGTCAACTTGTCTCCGTAGGTCGAGTACACCTGCGAGGCCGCGAGCGTCAGCGTCGGCGGCGCGCCCTTCACGACGATCGTGCCGGTGAGCTTCGGGTGCAGCTCGTCCTTGTAGGTGTAGGTGCCGGCCGCCTGGAACGTGAAGGACCAGGACTGGTTCTGGTGGAGGATCGGCGAGACGAACTGGCCCTTGTCGGCGTAGACCTGGTGGGACGCGTTGTCCTTGTCGACCCACTTCACGGTGTCGCCGGCCGTGATCGTCACCGACTTCGGCGAGAAGCCGGAGCCGTAGATGTTCACGTTCTTCGTGGTTGCCGCGCCCGCCGGGCCTGCGACCGCAAGGGCCGCGACCACTGCGAACGCGAGGATCAGCTTGCGCATGTGCCAACCTGCCTTTCAAAATCGGTCATGGGAACGGGTTCTCCCCAGCACCGACCCGGTCAATGCACGCCCCGCGCTCTGTTTTACTCCGCGCGATCATGTCCTTACAGCGAGCTGACACCCGGCCTGATTCCAAACCGAGGAACGCGGTACGCCGTAGATCTCAATTGTGGCGCTTGCCTTCCCAATTCGTACGATGCGTCTGGTGACGAGCGACGGAGAGCTGATCCAGCGCGCCGCCGACGGCGACCAGTCCGCGTTCGAGCAGCTCTACCAGCGCTACGCACGGCCGGTGTTCGGACTCGCACTGCGGCGCCTCGGCGACCGCGGCCGCGCGGAAGACGCGGTCCAGGAGACGTTCGCCTCGATCTGGCGCTCGGCCGCCTCGTACCGGCCGGAGCGCGGCCCCGGCGCGCCATGGCTCTACGCGGTCGCCCGGAACGCGATCGTCGATCGCGCCCGCAACCGCACCGACGTGCCTGCTGACATTCCGGACGAGCCCGCCCGTGAGGCAGGACCTGCGGACCGCGCCGAGCAGGGCTGGGTCTCCTGGCGCGTCCACCGCGCGCTCGAGGAGCTGCCGGAGCGCGAGCGCGAGGTGATCGCGCTCGCCTACTGGAGCGGGCTCTCCCAGAGCGAGGTCGCCGAGTTCCTCGGCATCCCGCTCGGCACGGTGAAGACACGGACGCGGGCCGCGCTGATGCGGCTCGCCGACATCCTCGGAGAGGAACTCGAATGAGCTTCGACGACATCGTCGGCCGTGAGGATCTGAGCCCCGACGAGGAGGCGCGGCTGCGGCGCGTGCACGATCTCCTCGTCGAGGCCGGCCCGCCGCCGGACCTCCCGCCCGAGCTCGAGCATCCGGTGCAGCCGAAGGACGCGGACGTGCTCGAGTTCCCGCTGCTCATGCGCCGCCGGATCGCGGTCGCGGGCATCGCCGCGGTGGCCGCGGCGATCGCGGTGTTCGCGGGCGGCTACGCATTCGGCCACTCGAAAGGCAAGCCCGCCGCGTTCGCGGCCGTCCACGTCGTGCCGATGCACGGCTCGTCGGGCCGGCTCGCGGTGATCAAGATCGGGCACGCCGACGCGGCGGGCAACTGGCCGATGCTGATCCAGGTGAGCGGGCTCCCGAAGCAGTCGAGCGCCGCCTCGTACTACGAGCTCTGGCTGACGCGGAACGGCAAGCCGATCGCGCCGTGCGGCGGCTTCCGGGTGCACGGCGACACGACCACCGTGCACCTCACCGTCCCGTACTCGCTCAAGAAGTTCGACGGCTGGGTCGTGACCGCGCAGCCGCCGAGCGACCGCGGCGTCGGGCCCGTCGTTCTCACGACCTAGAAGGCGAGTGCGAACGGCTTCAGGTTCTGCTGGACGATTCTGCCGTCGATCACCGTGACCGTGAAGAGCTTGCCGATCGAGCTTCGCTCGCTGAGGACGAGCGTGCCGTTCGAGACGCGCATGCGGATCGCGCTCTGCGCGAGCTCCTTGCCGTAGGCGGCGCGCAGGTCTTTGATCGCGGCGGCGGGCTCCTCGCGGCGGATCCTCTGGACGCGCCGCGTCCTCACGAAGAGCGCCAGGTCGCGCGCAGCCGCGCGGTTTGCGAAGAACGCGCGGCCGGCCGGAGTCAGTGGGACCTCGACCGCGCTGTGGTTGCCGTCCACGTCGGGCCAGAGGTGGCCCGCCGAGCCGTCGATCTCGCAGCCGTCGACTCGGCGCCCGACGCCGCTCAGCAGGAAGCCGACCTTCGACGCGAACCTCCCTTCCGTGCCGAGTCCCCGTGCGGTGAAGATCCCGAACTCGGTCGTCAGGCGGAAACAGCCAAAGCTCGCGCTGCGCCCGACGAGACGCCTGAGCGCAGGGGACTCGCCGACCTGCGTGAACTGAACCGCCCCGTTGTGCCCCACTACCACCTGGAAGCCGTCCCTGGTCGCTTCGACTACGGGCTGCGACGGTGCGACGGGCGGGGTCACCGCTAGGTCTCGCTGCTTTGGTGTGCTGGTGTTCTTCGGATTCGTGGGCGGCGGCGTGCGATGTTCGTAGGTGAACTGCTGGATCCCGAGCTGGCGGCCGTCGCGCGCCTCAACCGTTACGGAGCGAACTCTCGTCGCAACCGTCTGGTGCGATTGTGGAATGTCGAAGCTGTAGAAGCCTGCATCGATCGGCTTCGACACCCAGATGAACGGCACGGCGGACGTCGCACCGTCGGCATAGTGGACGGTGATCGACGCAGCGCCGATCGCGGTGACGTCGCCCGCGATGCGCGACACAATCGGCCAGCCGGCGATCGTCGGGTTGCCCTTCTCCATCCAAGTCGTACTGAACTTGCCGGTCCGATCGGCCGCAGTCTGGCGGCAGCCGCCGACTGCCTCTTGGATCACGTAACAGAAGCCGCCCTTGTTCGTCGGCACGACGTAGAGCGCTCGCCGATGGCCGGCGACGAGAACGGTTCCGGCATCGCGCGTTTCGGCGGCCAGCGCATCCGGTGCCCACTGGGCGGGTGCGCCGAGCGCAAGGTCCTCGAACTGCTTCTTGATCTCGTTTGGCGCCGCCTTGCTCTTCTGGAACGACACGTTCTTGCGTCCGAGCAGGTGCAGGACGAAGCCCTGCACGCCGAACGCCGGTGTCGCGAGCAGCGCGACGAGCACGGCGAACACCGCCGCCGCCGCGAGCGCACGCGGACGCCGGCGCCAGCCCCGCGGGCCGGCCGCGCGGTGGACGACGTCCTGCCAGTCGCCGTCCGCGTCAAACGGCGGCACGAGCACGTCGAGCTCGTCGGCGATCGACGTGAACCGGCTCATGAGCGTACGTCCGCGAGGAGCTCGCGCAGCCGCTCATGTGCTGCGTTCAGCGTTGCCGCGACCGTCCCGGACTGAATCCCTATCACCGACGCGATCGTCCCGTAGTCGAGGTCGGCGTAGACGCGCAGGAAGACGACGAGCCGCTGCCGCTCGGGCAGCGACTCCACCGCGGCGCGCACAACGCTGCGCCGCCACTCGTCGCCGCGCTCGGCCGCGGCGACATCCTCGAAGAGCTCGCCGCCGTCGATACGCTGGAGCCCGGCGCGGGCGTCGCGGGCGGTGTTGACGACGATGCGCCAGACCCACGCCTCGAGCGAGCCCCGGCCTGCGAACGAGCCCCGCTGCCGCACGGCGCGCACGAACGCGTCCTGGACGACGTCGGCCGCGAGCTCGCGATCTCCCACGATCGCGGCCGCGACACGGCGCAGCTCCGCCAGCCGGTTCTCGTACACACGCCGAAGGTCATCAAGGCTCGCATTCGCTCGTTTCACGCTGACATTCCAATGACTCCCGGCAGCCCGCGTTTTCTTTAGTGGTGGAAGCCCGAGGGCCGCCGATACGTTGTCGGGCCTATGAAGCGCGTGCACTACGCCTGGGTCGTCGCCGCGGTCGGGTTCGTCACGCTGATCACCGCGGCCGGCTTCCGCTCGGCGACGGGGGCACTGATCGTCCCGCTGCAGAACGACTTCGGCTGGAGCCGGGCGACGATCAGCCTCGCGGTCTCGATCAACCTGATCTTCTACGGGCTCGGCGGGCCGTTCGCCGCCGGTCTCGTCGAGCGGTTCGGGATGCGCCGCGTGGCGATGGGCGCGCTGCTCGGCGTCGGCGCCGGTTCGAGCCTGACCGTGTTCATGCACTCGCCGTGGCAGCTCGACCTCCTCTGGGGAGTCGTCAACGGGCTTGCGACCGGCGCGATCTCGGTGCCGCTCGCCGCGATGATCGCGAACCGTTGGTTCGTCGAGCGCCGCGGGCTCGTCACCGGCTTCTTGACCGCTTCGAGCGCGACCGGCAACCTCGTGTTCCTGCCGGTGCTCGCGTGGATCATCGTCCACCACGGTTGGCGGTCTGCCGTGCTGACGATCAGCGTCGTCGCGTTCGCGGTCGTGCTGCCGCTCGTCGCGCTATTCCTTCGCGAGCGTCCGGTCGACAAGGGGATCGCGCCGTTCGGCGGCGCCGACATCGAGCCCGCACCGGCACCGGCACGCAACCCGTTCGCCGCGGCGGTGAGCGGGCTCGGCGAGGCGCGACGCGACGCGTCGTTCTGGCTCCTTGCCGGCAGCTTCTTCATCTGCGGGCTCTCGACGAACGGCCTGATCGGAACGCATCTGATCCCGGCGGCGATGGACCACGGGTTCGGCGAGGTCGCCGCCGCGAGCCTCCTCGCGACGATCGGCGTCTTCGACATCATCGGCACCACGTGCTCGGGCTGGCTGACCGACCGCTACGACCCGCGCATCCTGCTCTTCTGGTACTACGGCCTGCGCGGCCTCTCGCTGCTCGCGCTCCCGTACGCGTTCAACTCGCCGCACTTCGGGCTGATCCTGTTCGTCGTCTTCTACGGCCTCGACTGGGTGGCGACCGTGCCGCCGACCGTTGCGCTGACCGCGGAGATCTTCGGCCGAGAGCGGGTCGGCGTGATCTTCGGCTGGATCTTCTGCGCGCACATGTTCGGGGCGTCGTTCGCCGCGTGGGGCGCGGGCGCGATCCGCACGTGGTTCGGCGGCTACGGCTGGGCGTTCGGCACGGCAGGCCTGCTGTGCCTGTTCGCGTCCGGGCTCGTGATGCAGATCGAGCGCGGGCCGCGGCTCTCCGCGCTACCGGCACCCGCCTAGAGATCGAGCCGCGACGTCTCGAGGTCGATGTCGCGCTGAACGCGCTGCATCACCTCTTCGGTGATCGTCCCTTCGTTTCGGAGCGCAAGCACCGCGCCGCGCTCGGCGTCGAGCAGCTCGCGGCGAAGACGCTGGTAGCGCGCGGACTGCTCCTCGACGCCGTCGCCGTCCTCGCCGGTGTAGCGGGCCCGAAAGCGGCTCGAGCGGAAGCGGTACTGCCCGCGCAGGCGCGCTGCCGTCTCGGGGTTCACCCAGTCCTCGTTCGCGAGCTCCTCGAGCCGGGCGAGCCCAGCCTCCGCGGCCTTGATCCGCGCCTTGGAGTCCTCGAGCTCGGCCTTGCCGTCGTCCTCGATCCCGATCAACCCGACGATCCAGGGCAACGTGATCACAGGTCCCATCAGCGAGAAGAGGATGACGGCGAACGTGATGAACACGATCAGGTCGCGATCGGGCACGTTGACGGGCAGCGCGAGGGCGGCCGCGAGCGACACGGCGCCGCGAACGCCGGCCCACCCGATCACCGCGGGGTACTGCCAGGGCGGATACGGATCGTGCTCGCGCACTCTCCGCAAGAGGAAGCGCGGGACGTACGTGACGATCGGGACCGCCACGAGCCGAATGACGACCACCGCCACGATGATGGCCGCCGCCTCGCCGATCAGCCGGCCGGTGATCGGCAGCCTCGCGGCGATCGTGTGCAGCTGCAGCCCGACGAGCGCAAAGAGCAGCGCGTTGACGAGGAAGACGAGGATCTCCCAGAATGCGTCGCCGGAGAGCCGCGTCCGCACGGTTGTCAGCTCGGGCGTGTACCAGCCCATGTAGACGCCGACCGTCACGGCGGCGAGCACGCCGGAGACGCCGATCGCAGCCGCGGGCAGATACGCGAGGTAGCCGGAGAGCAGCGCGATCGCGACCTCGGTGGGCGTGTCGTCGATCCGCTTGCGCACCTGTCGCACGGCGAAGGCGACGGCAAGACCGACGGCAAGGCCACCGATCACGCTGACGACGAGGTGCCAGGACGCGTTCCAGAGCGAGAACGTCCCGGCGACCGCAGCGCCCACCGCGACCTTGTAGAGGACGAGCGAGATGCCGTCGTTGAAAAGGCTCTCGCCCTCGATGATCGACACGACGCGGCGCGGCAGGCGCAGGCGGCTCGCCACCTCGGTCGTGGCGAGCGCGTCGGTGGGCGACACGATGGCGCCGAGCGTGAACGCGCTCCCCCACGTCATGTGCGGGATGACCCAGTGCGCAACGAGGGCGACCCCGCACGTCGTCGCGATCACGACCCCGAACGCGAGCAGCGAGATCGGCCGCAGGTTCGTCCTCAGGTCGCGCAGGCCCGTGAAGAAGGCGGACGAGTAGAGGAGCGGCGGCAGGATCGCCACCAGCACGAGGTCCGGCGCCAGCTCGATCCTCGGCAGGCCGGGGATGAACCCGATGAGCAGGCCGCCGCAGACGAGGAGCAGCGGCACCGGCAGCCGCCACAGGGCGGCCGAGACCAGCATCGCTCCCAGGCCGAGCAGGAGCCAGAGCAGGGAGAGCTCGTCGTGGGCGGTGAAGTGCACCGCCC
>DATAUN010000056.1:0-4134 GCA_036268235.1 Gaiellaceae bacterium | reverse complement strand
CCGGGCACCGTCGGCTTCTTCTGGTTCGAGGACACCGAGTAGTCCGTCCGGTCCGGGTCCTATGCTCGGTCCCCGTGGCAACCTTGACCCGAATGCACCCGGGTTTTGCAGGCGTGGTCCAGCACGACTGGCCGCGGCCGCGCGGCTGGACGCCGTCGCAGCGGCTCGATGCGCTCGACGTGTCGAGCCTGCCCGGCGTCGGTCCGACGCTTGCGAAGCGCCTGCGCTCCTTCGGCATCTCGACCGTCAACGACCTGCTCCAGCACGCGCCGCGCCGCCACGAGTCCGCGGCCGAGCAGGTCGCGATCGCGAAGCTCGGCCTCACCGAGGGCGAAGTCGCGATCGAGGGTCGAATAGTCAGCGCGCGCTCGCGGCCGCTGCGCGGCCGGCGAACGCTCGTCACGGCTGCGATTCGCGACTCGAGCGGCGGGCAGGTCAGCGCGTCCTTCTTCAACCAGCCGTGGCTGCTCGAGAAGCTGACGCCCGGCACGCCGATCCGCGTGCGCGGGAAGCTGAGCCGCTACGGCTTCGAGGTGAAGAGCTACGACATCGGCGAGGCCAAGCGGACGGCCGACTTCGCGCCGGTGTATCCGGCGAGTGAGCAGATCCCGTCGACGCGCCTGCGCGAGCTCGTGCGCCGCGCGCTCGCCGATCACGGCCGCTTCCTGCCCGATCCGCTGCCGGCAGAGCTCGAGCTGCCGCTGCGCTCGGACGCGCTCGGAGCCCTGCACTTCCCGGTGGACGAGGCGCAGGCCGAAGCGGGGCGGCGGCGCCTCGCGCTCGACGAGCTCGTGACCCTGCAGCTCGTCGTCGGGCGGCTCCGCGACACGGATGCGGTGGCACCGTCGCTCGCGGAGCCGGGCGAGCTGATCGAGCGCTACCGGGGCGTGCTCCCGTTCCGGCTGACCGAGCACCAGGAACGCGCGATCACCGAAATCGACCTCGACCTCGCGCAGACGACGCCGATGCAGCGCCTGCTGCAGGGCGACGTCGGCTCCGGGAAGACCGTCGTCGCGCTCTACGCGCTCCTGCGCGCGGTCGAGAACGGCAGGCAGGGCGCGCTGATGGCGCCGACCGCGACGCTCGCCGAGCAGCACTTCCTCACGATCGAGGGACTGTGCGCGCCGCTCGGGATCGAGGTCGCCCTGCTGACCGGCGCTGTCAAAGGCAGCGTCGAGGCGCCGATCGTCGTCGGCACCCACGCGCTGATCCAGCCCGACGTCCGCTTCCGCGATCTCGCCGTCGCCGTCGTCGACGAGCAGCACCGCTTCGGCGTCGAGCAGCGGAAGGCACTCGCCGAGAACCGCTCCTCCCACGTGCTGCACATGACGGCGACGCCGATCCCGCGCACGCTCGCGCTGACGATCTACGGCGACCTCGCGGTCAGCGAGATCGCGAAGCCGCCCGCGAACCGCAAGCCGATCGTCACCGCGCGCGTCGGCGCCGAGAAGTCGAGCGCCGCGTACCAGCGCCTTCGCGTGCATCTCGACGCGGGACGGCAGGCGTACGTGGTCTGCCCGCTGATCGAGCAGTCCGAGACGCGCCTCGCACGCGCCGCCGAAGCGGAGGCGGAGCGCCTGCGCCGCGCGGAGCTGAAGGGCTACCGCGTCGGGCTGCTGCACGGGAAGCTGAAGCCGGCCGAGCGCCGCGAGACGATGCGGCAGTTCACCGAGCGCGAGCTCGACGTGCTCGTCGCGACCACCGTGATCGAGGTCGGCGTCGACGTCCCGAACGCGACGATCATGATCGTGCAGGAGGCGGATCGCTTCGGCCTCGCGCAGCTGCACCAGCTGCGCGGCCGTGTCGGGCGCGGGGCGGAGCAGAGCTACTGCCTATTGATCTCCCGCCCGCGCGAGGAACTGACCGAGACGGCGGAGCAGCGGCTGCAGGCGCTCGTCGACACGACAGATGGCTTCGAGCTCGCCGAGGTCGACCTCGACCTGCGTCGTGAGGGTCAGCTGCTCGGCACGCGTCAGTCCGGGTGGAGCGACCTACGCTTCACGCGCCTGCGCGCGGACTGGGATCTGATCGAGCAGGCACGCGCGCTGGCAGCGGAGCTCCGGGACGAGGACGGCCCGTGGCAGGACGAAGCCGACAGGATGCTCGTCGATGCGGATCATCGCGGGCTCGCATAGAGGCCACCGGATCGCCGCGCCCAAAGGGCGCGACACACGGCCGACTTCCGATCGCGTGCGCGAGAACGCGTTCAACCTGATCGGGCCGGTCGACGACGCGAACGTGCTCGACCTGTTCGCGGGCTCCGGGGCGTTGGGGCTCGAGGCGCTCTCGCGCGGCGCCGCCCGCGCGACGTTCGTCGAGTCCGACCGCGACGCCTGCCGGGTGATCAGCGCGAACCTCGACAAGCTCGTCCTGCACGGGACGGTCCTGTGCCAGGACGTCGCCCGCGCGCTCGGGCAGGAGCACCTGCACTACGACCTCGTGCTCTGCGACCCGCCCTACGACTACGACCGCAGCCGCCTCGCGTCCAACCTCGCGAAGCTCCTGACGCATGACGGCGTGCTCGTCTGGGAGACGTCGAGCCGCGAGGATCCGCCGGAGGTTCCTGGGCTTCGGGAGCGAACATCCCGCACGTACGGCTCCGCGAGGCTTACCCTGTTCGAGCAGTGATCACCGCCATCTACCCCGGCACGTACGACCCCGTGACGAACGGGCACGTCGACGTGATCACGCGCGCGTCGCGCATCTTCGACCGCGTCGTCGTCGGCGTGGTCGGCAATCCGCACCACAAGACGCCGATGTTCGACGTCCCCGAGCGGGTCGAGTTCCTGAGAGAGGCGCTCGGAGGCCTCGTGTCGAACGTCGAGGTGGACGTCTTCAGCGAGCTCGTCGTCGAGTTCGCGCGCCGCTGGGACGCGAAAGTGATCGTCAAGGGGCTCCGGGTTCTCTCGGACTTCGAATGGGAGTTCCAGATGAACCAGCTGAACCGGACCCTCGCGCCCGATATCGAGACCGTCTACGTGATGGCCAGCCCGCAAGTGAGCTTTGTCTCGTCGAGCGGGGTGAAGGAGATCGCCTCGTTCGGCGGAAATGTCGAAGAGCTCGTGCCCAAGGCGGTTTCTGCGCGCCTGAAGGAGATGTTCCCGAACGGCCGCGGCGGCGCTCCCGTCAGCGACCAGGAGTAGACTGGAGCGTCATGGACGTACTGGTTCTGATCGACAAGCTCGACGACCTCGTGCACAACGCGAAGGCCGTCCCCCTGACCGACCAGGTTCGCATCGACCGCGAGGAGATCTACGACATCCTCGATCAGATGCGGGCGACGATCCCGGAAGAGATCAAGCAGGCCCGTTGGATCGTCAAGGAGCGCCAGGAAATGCTGGCCGAGGCGAAGCGCGAGCAGGACCGGCTGCTGCAGGAGGCGCGCGAGCAGGCGGTGCGCGAGGCCTCGCAGACGGAGATCGTCAAGCTGGCCGAGCGCCAGGCGCAGGAGATCATCGACGAGGCGCGGCGGAACGCCCGCGAGATGCGGCTCGAGATGGAGGACTGGGCCGACGGCATGCTCGCGACGCTCGAGACGAACCTCGACAAGTTCCTCACCGCGGTGCGCCGCGGCCGGGAGCGGCTGCACGAGCGCTCGCAGGAGTCGGTCGTCGCCGGCATCGGGCCGGTCGACCTCTCCGACAACGGCTCGAACTACTAGCAGTGCCCCAGCTGACCGGGGTCTCGCCGGTCCTGCTGGTGCGCGATCTCGAGACGTCGCTCGCGTTCTACGGCGACCTGCTCGGCTTCGAGTGCACGCGCCACGGCGAGCCGCCGGACTTCGCGGTCGTCGTGCGAGACGAGGCGATCCTGCTCCTCTCGCAGGCGCCGCCCGGTGCGGAGCTCGTGCCGAACTGGCACGTCGTCGAGAAGATGTGGAACGTCTACGTGCGGGTCGACGACGCCGACGGGATCTACGCCGAGGTGCAGGAGCGCGGCTGCCCGATCGACTACTCGATCTCGAACAAGCCGCACGGCTTCCGCGAGTTCGGGGTCACCGACCCGGACGGCTACGACATAGCCTTCGGGCAGCCGCTGTAGCGCTACCCTGGCCGTATGACGAGCTTCAGCCTTCGCCAGGTGAAGCTCCGGCCCGGCGAGCAGCATCGCGAGGAGCTCGAGATCGAGCTCTCC
>DATAUN010000055.1:0-2694 GCA_036268235.1 Gaiellaceae bacterium | reverse complement strand
CTCGAGTTCGGCCCGCGCGCCGCCACCGCCGAGCACGAGCTCGCGGTGGAGGCCGAGGAACCGATCCCCGCTCGCGGCGACGGCGCGCGCGTCCTCCAGATCGGCCGCATCCTGGTCGAGAACGCCCTCGTGCATACGCCGCCGGGCACGAACGTGCGAATCGCCGCCGTGCTCGACGGCGGACGCGCGACGCTCGTCGTCGAAAACGACGGGCCGGCGATCCCGGTCGAGGCCGAGCGCCAGGTGTTCGAGCGGTTCTTCCGGCTCGACGGGCGGCGCGCGTCGGGCAGCGGGCTCGGTCTGGCGATCGCGCGGGAGCTCGCCGAGGTGATGGAGGGGCGGATCGAGCTCGAATCGGTGCGGGGCTGGACGCGCTTCATGCTCGTCCTGCGCGCCGAGACGCCCGCCGCGAAAATCGTGAAAACGGCGGGATCGCCGGTCTAGAGCCAAAAAACCGGTTTGCCGAGACACGCCGTATAGTGCGCTGAGAGTGCGTACGAGCTCGACTGCTGCCCTCGTGCTCGTCGCCGCGATCCTCGGCGGCGTCGTGTTGCTCGCGCTCGGCAAGGCGACCGGGACGCTGCCTCGCGCGACGCGCACCGTGGTGATCGGGGAGCCGGAGCCGACGGGCGACGCCGCGCCGGTCGTCGTCGCGAAGCCGCTCGAGGGGAACGGCTTCCAGCCGGCCAAGATCTACCGCAGTCGCTCCTCCGGCGTGGTGACGATCTTCGCGTACTTCGACGCCGGAGCAGATGGCGGCCAGGGCTCGGGCTTCGTCGTCTCGAAGACCGGGACGATCCTGACGAGCGCCCACGTCGTCACGACCGCCGGCCAGGGGACGGGCGGCGCCGTGCAGGCCGCGCACAGCCTCTACGTCCAGTTCGCAGACGGCGACCGCGTGCCGGCGAAGGTGGTCGGCTACGACCTCTACGACGACGTAGCGGTGATCCGGGTCGATCCGGCCCAGCACGCCGTCTCACCGGTGCCGCTCGGCCGCTCCGACCGCGTCGTCGTCGGCGAGCCGGTGGCGGCGATCGGCAGCCCCTTCGGGGACGCGGGCTCGCTCTCGGTGGGCGTCGTCTCGGCCGTCAAGCGCTCGATTCCGTCCCTGACCGCGGCCGCCTACGACCTCGTCGACGCGATCCAGACGGATGCGCCGATCAACCACGGCAACTCGGGCGGGCCGCTTTTCAACGCGCGCGGCCAGGTGATCGGGATCAACGCGCAGATCAGCTCGAGCGGCGCAAATGCAGGCTCGGAGGGCGTCGGCTTCGCCGTTCCGATCGATTCGGCACGCCGGTCGATGGAGCAGCTGCTCGCGACCGGCCGGGTGCACTACGCCTACGTGGGCGTCAGCACGGAGGACCTGACGCCTTCGATCGCGCGCCACTTCGGCTATGCGGCGACGCGGGGCGCCCTGATCGACAGCCTCGTTCCGGGCGGGCCGGCGGCGAGCGCCGGCCTCAAGGCGGCGACGAAGACGGAGGCGTTCGAAGGGCTCGGCGTGCACGTCGGCGGCGACGCGATCGTCTCGATCGACGGGAATCCGGTCGCGAACGCGGAAGACGTCGTGCGGATTGTTGCAACCAAGCTGCTGCCCGGCGAGACGGCCCGGTTCACGGTCGTGCAGGGCAAGACGCGCCGCACCGTCTCGGTCAAGCTGGCTGAGCGCCCGCCGCTGGGTTAGGAACGCGCCGGGAACGGGAACGCGGCTGGTGGAGATGCTGTGGTCGGCAGGATTCGGCAGAATCTCCGAGGTTTGTCTTTCGAATCCGACGGGAATCACCCGAACATCGCCTCCACAAACGGCCACACCCACGCCATCCGGCTCACCATCCCGGCGAAGCCCGAGTACATCACGCTCGGCCGGCTCGCCCTGACCGGGATCGCGCGGCTGCGCGCGGAGCCGATGCCGCAGGAGGTGCTCGGCGATTTGAAGCTCGCGCTCACCGAGGCGTGCACGAACTCGGTGCGCCACGCGTACAACGGCGGCGAGGGCGTCGTCGAGATTCTCTACGAGCTCCATCCCGACCGGCTCGTCGTCGAGGTGTCGGACGAGGGCCTGGGATTCGAGGCGCCCACCCATCCGGGATCGCCGCTCGAGGACGAGGAGCTGTCGGAAGGCGGGCTCGGCATCGCGATCATCCAGGCGCTCTCCGACGAGTTCGAGCTCGGCGACGGCGTCCAGGGTGGCTCTCGCCTTCGCTTCGTCAAGCATCTCTCGTAGGCGCTCGCGCACCTCGTGCCCGATCGCCGGCAGCTGATCGTCGTCTCGAACCGCGGGCCGGTGACCTACGACCGCGACGCGAGCGGTGAGCGGATCGCGAAGCGCGGCGGCGGCGGTCTTGTCACCGCGCTCCGGGGCCTGCTCGACCATCACGACGTGACCTGGATTGCCAGCGCGGCGACCGCCGAGGACCGCGTCGTTGCCGATGAGGGCAACGAAGACGTTGTGCTGCTCGCGCACGATCCTGAGGTCTACGACCGCTACTACAACGTCGTCGCGAACCCGATGCTCTGGTTCATCCAGCACTCGCTCTGGGCGCGCGCGCTGCGTCCGAACCTCGACCGCGCCTTCCACGACGCGTGGCACGACTACGAGCAGGTCAACAGCACCTTCGCCGACGCCGTCCTTGCCCAGCTGGACAACAAGCCGAAGGCCGCGGTCTTCTTCCACGACTACCACCTCTACCT
>DATAUN010000054.1:0-28448 GCA_036268235.1 Gaiellaceae bacterium | reverse complement strand
CGACCGGCTGTCTCGCGAGGCGATCGCGGACCTCTTCCGCTCGGGTGCCGACCCGCTGACGATCATCCGCTGGAAGGACATCCACGAGCAGCTCGAGGAGGCGGTCGACGCCTGCGAGAACGCCGCGGACGTGCTCGAGGCCATCCTCGTCAAGAACCGGTGAGCTCGTGACGCTCCTCGTCGTCACGATCGTCGCGGCGCTCGCGTTCGACTTCACGAACGGATTCCATGACACCGCGAACGCGGTGGCGACCTCGGTTTCCACCCGCGCGCTCTCGCCGCGGCTCGCGGTGCTGATCGCAGCCGTCGCGAATCTGGGCGGCGCGTTCGTGACGACGGCGGTCGCGACGACGATCGGGAAGGGCGTCATCGACAGCGGGCTCGCGAATCCCCGCACAGTGCTCGCCGCCGTGCTCGGCGCGATCGCGTGGAACCTCTTCACGTGGTGGCTCGGGCTGCCGTCGTCCTCGTCGCACGCGCTGATCGGCGGGCTCGTCGGCGCGGCGCTCGCACAGTCGGGCAGCAAGGGCGTCGAGTGGCACGGGCTCGCGCACAAGGTCGTCCTGCCGGCGGTGTGGTCTCCGGTCCTCGCGTTCATCGCGGCGTTCGCACTGCTGCTCGGCATCTACTGGGCATTCCGGTGGCTGACCCCGGGGCTCGCGAACCGCTCGTTCCGGCTCGGCCAGCTCGTGTCGGGGACGTGGGTCGCGTTCACGCACGGCGCGAACGACGCGCAGAAGACGATGGGCGTGATCGCGCTCGCGCTCTACGCGCACGGGTCGATCGCGACGTTCTACATCCCGACGTGGGTGAAGATCGCGGCCGGGGTCTCGATCGGCGCCGGCACGTACGCAGGCGGCTGGCGGATCATGCGCACACTCGGTCAGCGCATCTTTCAGATGGATCCGCCGGCCGGCTTCGCGGCGCAGGCATCGGCGGGCGCCGTGATCTACGCATCGACGAAGTACGGCTACCCGCTCTCGACGACGCACGTCGTCTCCGGCGCGGTGATGGGCTCGGGCGCGACGCGCCGGCTCTCGGCCGTGCGCTGGGGTGTCGCCGGCAACATGGTGTTCGCCTGGGTGCTGACGATTCCCGCCGCCGCGCTCGTCGCCGCGATCATGTGGTTCCCCGTGAAGGCGATCTTCTGATGCGGATCGGCTTCGGGCCCGGCTCGGGCGAGATCTACGTGCTGCTCGCGCGCGCGGGCGAGCGCGTCGTCGACGTGGTGCACGCGGTGGAGCAGCGCTTCGTCGAGTGGCCGTCCGGCCCGTCGCAGGACGTGATCAAGGACCTCGAGCACCGCGCTGACTCCGCCGTTTCGGAGCTGCTCTCACAGACGAACCAGCTGTTCGTCACGCCCTACGACCGCGACGACCTGGTCACGCTCGCGTTCGCCGTCGACGACGTCGCCGACGCCGCTGAGAACGCTTCCGAGTTGCTCGGGCTCTACGGCGTCGAGACGGTCACGAAGCAGTCGTTCGCGCTCTGCCGCTTGCTCGTGCGCGCGGCCGAGGAGCTCGCAGCGCTCCTCGGGGAGATGCGCGAGCTGCACGGCTCGTCCGACCGCATCCATGCGATCAAGGCGATCGAGGACGAGGCGGACGACGTCGCGCGCGCCGCCCGCGCCAGCCTGTTCAAGGACGACCGGATCGACCCGGTGATCGTGATTCGCTGGAAAGACATCTACGAGGCGCTCGAGGACGCCGTCGACGCGTGCGACACGGCCGCGAACCGCATCGGCAACGTCCTCGTGAAGAACGCGTAGCGATTCGGAGACAGCCCGCGGAACGGCGCGGTTTGCAGGGAATACTGGGAGCGGATGGCCACGAAGCCGAGCCCGCTTCTCTGCGAGCTCCACGCGCACACGCGCTGGAGTGACGGCGCTCTCACCGTCCGCGACCTCTGCGACCTCTACGGACGCCGCGGCTTCGACGTGCTCGCCGTCACCGATCACGCGCCGCGCGAGGACCGCGAGATTCACGCCGGCACGTTCGACGCGTACCTTCGCGACGTACGCGCCGAGGCGCTCCGCGCGCGTGAGCTCTACGACTTGCTCGTGATTCCCGGCCTCGAGATCACGTACGACGATCCGGACCCGTACGCGGCGGGACACGCCGTGGCGCTCGGGTTGCGGGAGTACGTCGACGTCTCGGCCGGTCTGGATGCTGCGCTCGCCTCGGCGCGCGCGCACGGGGCGGCGCTCGTCGCCGCCCACCCGTATTCGCCGGAGCAGCTGCCGGGCGCGACGCGCGGCACGGCTGCGTTCGGCGCGCGCCCCGAGTTGGCCGCGCTCGTCGACCGCTACGAGCTGTTCAACCGCCAGACGTTGTTCGAGTGGGTGGCCGCCGCCGGACTGCCGACCGTGGCCACCGGCGACTTCCACCGGCCCGAGCACCTGGCGACGTGGAAGACCATGCTTCCGTGCTCGAAGGACGAGCCGTCGGTGATCGCGTACCTGCGCTCGTCGCGACCGGCGTACCTCGTGCGACTCGACGACAACGTCGAGCGCCTCGCGGCTTGACGCGCGGTAGCTTCGGGGTGTGACGCCTCTCGTTGCTTTGCTCCTCGTCCTGCTCGGCGTCGGCGTCGGCGCAGTCGGGACGCTCGTCGGCGCCGGCGGCGGCTTCCTGCTCACGCCGGTGCTGCTGCTTGTCTACCCGCACGACTCGCCGAAGACGCTCACCGCGATCAGCCTCTTCGCGGTGTGGGCGAACAGCAGCTCGGGCTCGATCGCATACGCGCGACAGCGGCGGATCGACGTGCGCAGCGGGCTCGTGTTCGGCGCGGCGACGCTACCGGGTGCGGTCGGCGGCGCGATCGCCGTCGATTACGTGCCGCGTCGCGCGTTCGACGTGGTGATGGCGGTCGCGCTCGCCGCGGTCGCGTTGTGGATCACCCTCCATCATGAGGGACGCCGGCCGCGAGGTGGAACGCGGCGGACGATCCACGATCGCAGAGGCGTCGAGTGGCACTATCGCGTGCCGCTCGTACGGGGGACGATCTACAGCCTCTTCGTCGGCTTCGCTTCGAGCTTCCTCGGGATCGGCGGCGGCGTCTTCCACGTTCCGATTCTCGTTGCAGGCCTCGGCTTCCCGACGCACATCGCGACCGCGACGTCGCACTTCGTGCTCGCGCAGATGAGCGCCGCCGGCGTCGTCACGCACTTCCTCCAGGGCTCGTACCGCGTCGGCAGTGGGCTGCGCCGCTCGCTCGCGCTCGGCGTCGGCGTCGCGGCCGGCGCGCAGCTCGGTGCGCGCGTCTCGGCGCGGGTCCCTGCGGTCACGATCGAGCGCCTGCTCGCCGCCGGGTTGGTGCTCGTCTCAGCGCGGCTCGCGTTCGCGGTGATCTAGAGGTGTCAGACACCGAGTGGTGCCTGACACCTCTCGCTCAGCAGCCGCAGCCGCACCCGCCGCTGCAGTCGCAGGAATCCGCGTGGCGCATGTGTCCTCCTTTCATCGACGAACGTCGATGGAGAAGGTAGCTAGTATATTGAAGAACGTCAATGAAGACGCTTCCCGTCCTCCAACCGCTGTGCTGCGGCCCCGATGTGCCGGTGCTGCCCGCGCGGGCCGCCGAGGAGATCGCGGCGCTTTTCAAGGCGCTCGCCGATCCGACGCGCGTCGCGATCGTGAATCGCCTCGCGGCGGCGGAGGAGGCGTGCGTGTGCGACCTGACGGCGGCGTTCGACCTGTCGCAGCCGACCGTCTCGCACCACCTCAAGCTGTTGCGCGACGCCGGCCTCGTCGAGGCGGAACGGCGTGGCACGTGGTCGTACTACCGGCTGGTGCCCGGGGCGATCGAACGACTGCGCAACGTGCTCGGCGTCGACTAGCCCAGGACGTCGCGCAGCGCGCGCAGCTGCTCCGGCACGACGCGGAAGAATGCCCAGCTGCCCCGCTGTTCGCGCTCCACGAGCCCGGCCTGCAGGAGGACCTTCAAGTGATGGCTGACGGTTGGCTGGCGGAGCCCGAGCGGCGCGGTGAGGTGGCAGACGCATGCCTCGCCGGCCGGTTGTGACTGGATCAGGCTCAGGAGCCGGAGCCGGGCGGGATCGGCGAGCACCTTGAGGGCGGCGGCGAGCTCCTCTGCCCGCTCCGCGTCGAGTGGCTCCTCGAGGAGCGGCGGACACGCTGCCGCAATCACGGCGATCTGCTGCACGAATCGATATTGACAGAGATCGATGACCTACGGCAAGATGGGGGCATAGATCGTCGTCGATATCCCGAAGTGCTGTTCGTCTGCGTGCACAACGCCGGCCGCAGCCAGATGGCGGCGGGGCTCGTGAAGCTCCGCTCCAACGGTCGCATCCGCGTGCGCTCCGCCGGCAGCCAGCCCGGCGAGACGATCAACCCGGCTGTCGTCGAGGCGATGTCGGAGATCGGCGTCGACATGAGCGAGGCCTTCCCGAAGCCGCTCACCGACGAGGCCGTGCAGGCCGCGGACGTCGTGATCACGATGGGCTGCGGTGACGCGTGCCCGGTCTATCCGGGAAAGCGGTACGAGGATTGGGTGCTCGACGATCCGGCGGGCGAGGGCCTGGACACGGTTCGGCGGATCCGCGACGAGATCGACGCGAAGGTGCAGGCGCTGATCGAGCAGCTACTCGACTAGTGCGGCCGGCGCTCCTGCGTGCGTTGGTGGCCGAGGCGATCGGCACGTTCGCGCTCGTCTTTGCCGGTGCGGGCGCGATCATGGTCGACGCCAAGACCCATTCGCTCGGGCATATCGGCGTCGCGATCGCGTTCGGCCTCGTGATCATGGTGATGATCTATGCGGTCGGGCATGTCTCGGGCGCGCACTTCAACCCCGCGGTTTCGTTCGCGTTTGCACTCGCGCGCCACTTCTCGTGGTCCCGCGTCGCGGCCTATTGGCTCGCGCAGGTAGCCGGCGCGATCGCCGCGGCAGCGATCCTGCGCGGATCGCTCGGCAATGTTGCGCACGTCGGCGCGACACTCCCCGCCGGGTCGCAGGGGCAGTCGTTCCTCTGGGAGGTCGTACTTACCTTCTTCCTCATGTTCGTGATCACGGCCGTCGCCACCGACACGCGTGCAGTCGGTGAGGGCGCTGCGATCGCGATCGGGGGCACCGTGGGCCTCGACGCGATGTTCGGAGGACCGATCAGCGGCGCGTCGATGAACCCGGCACGCTCGCTCGGGCCCGCACTCGTCTCGGGCGATCTGCACGCGCTCTGGCTCTACCTCGTCGCCCCGCTCGTCGGCGCGGCGATCGGCGCGCTCGCCTACCAGGTCGTGCGCGGAGAGCCGGTCGGCTAGACCGGGTGCGAGGCGTCGCTGAACTCGCGGAACTCGCCGGTGACGAGGTACGCGACCTGCTCGCCGATGTCGACGGCGTGATCGCCGATCCGTTCGACGCACCGTGAGACGACCAGCATCCGGAGCCCGTATTCGCGCTCCGCGGGCGAGTCGCCCAGCGACAGCACGTCCTCGCTCGCGTTGCGGTTCGCGCGGTCGATCAGCTCGTCCAGCTCGACGAGCGTCTGCGCCTTGTCGGCGTCGCGCGCGGCGAACGAGTCCATCGCCACGCGGATCATCTGCTCCGCGCGCTGGCCCATGTCCTCGATCGAGCGGAGGATCGCCTCGTCGGCGACGCCCAGATCGCCCATCAGCTTCGTCAGCTTGGCGACCGTGACGCAGTAGTCGGCCATCCGTTCGAGGTGGAGGTTGACGCGCAGCACGGCGAGCACGAGGCGCAGGTCGGACGCGACCGGCGTCTGGCGCGCGAGCAGCGACTGCACACCGGTCTCGATCGCGACGTAGCGGCGGTCGACCTCGTCGTCGAAGCTGATCACCTCGTTGGCGAGCTCCTCGTCGCCGCGCGCGAGCGCGTTCAGCGCCGAGCGAAGCGCGCGCAGGACGAGATCCCCCTCTTCCTGCAGCGACGCCTCGAGCTGCGCGAGCTCCTCGGAGAACGAGACGCGCATCATCCGAACCGTCCTGTGACGTAGCCCTCGGTGCGCTCGTCGGACGGCTGCGTGAAGATCTTCTCGGTCGCGTCGTACTCGACGAGGATGCCGTTGCGCGAACCGTCTTCCTTCACGTCGAGGCTGAAGAACGCAGTCATCTCCGCGACGCGCGCGGCCTGCTGCATGTTGTGCGTGACGATCACGAGCGTGTACTCGCGCTTCAAGTCGTGCATCAGGTCCTCGATCGCGGCGGTCGAGATCGGGTCGAGCGCGGACGCAGGCTCGTCGAGCAGGATCACCGACGGCTGCACTGCGATCGCGCGGGCGATGCAGAGCCGCTGCTGCTGGCCGCCCGAGAGGCCGAGCGCCGAGCGCTTGAGCCGGCTCTTCACCTCGTCCCAGAGTGCGGCGCCCTTGAGCGCCTGCTCCACGCGGTCGTCGAGGTTGTCCTTCATGCCGAGGATGCGCAGCCCGTACGCGACGTTGTCGTAGATCGACTTCGGGAACGGGTTCGGCCGCTGGAACACCATCCCGATGCGACGCCGCACCTCGATCGGATCGACGCCCGAGCCGTAGAGGTCGACACCGTGGAACAGCACCTTGCCGGTGACGGCGGCGCTCGGCACGAGGTCGTTCATCCGGTTCAGGCACCGCAGCACGGTCGACTTGCCGCACCCGGAGGGACCGATGAGCGCGGTGATCGCGTGACGGCGAATCTCGAGGCTGACATCCTTCACCGCGGGCGCCTTGCCGTAGTGGACCGACAGGTCGTCGATGTCGAAGACCACCTCGGGGCTGATGTTCGCCGCCGACGGCGGCGTCGCGACGAGAGCAGGGGTGAGCTGGTCCTTCTGCGAATCCATGGTGGTCACCCGAGGAGTCTCCCGATCATCGCCGGGAGCGGGGGTGCACGGGATGTGAATGTCGTGTGACGGAGTGGTGACCGGCCCTGCGCAGGTGTTTCGCGGCTGGAATGCTGGCGCGCGTGGAGGCAGCTTCCCTTCCGACGCCCGGCCCGCTCGAGCGGACCCGGCACCTCGGCGACCGGATCGGCGACGGCCTGCTCTACGGGCTGACGGCACTCGCAGCCTTCCTCGGGCTCGCCCTCGTCGCCGCGATCGTCTGGCGCGTCGCGGACGGCGCCTGGCCGGCGATCAAGGCCTTCCACCTCGCGTTCCTCTGGCACAACGCCTGGAACCCGGTCACCTCGGACTTCGGCGCGCGCGACTTCATCATCGGGACGATCGTCACGTCCTTCGGGGCGATTCTGCTCTCGGCGCCGCTCTCGATCGCGATCGCGCTCTTTCTCAGTGAGCTCGCCCCGCCTGCGATCCGCGGCCCGGTCGGGACACTCATCGAGATGCTCGCCGCCGTGCCGAGCGTTGTCGTCGGGCTCTGGGGCATCTACGTGCTCGCGCCCTTCGACGCGAACCACCTGGCGCCGTTCCTCGGCAGCTTTCTCGGCTGGATCCCGATCTTCGCGCACGCGAACGACCACACCGAGTCGACGGTGTTCACGGCGATTCTCGTGCTCGCGATGATGACGATTCCGATCACGTCCGCCATCTGCCGCGAGCTCTTCCTCGGCGTGCCGACGGAGCTCGAGGAAGGCTCGATCGGGCTCGGCGCAACGCGCTGGGAGATGGTGAAGACCGTCATCATCCCATCGGTGCGCGGTGGCGTGGTCGCCGCGATCATCCTCGGACTCGGCCGCGCGCTCGGCGAGGCGATCGCGGTCACGCAGGTGATCGGCAACTTCATACCGCTGCACCTCACGCTGTTCGGCGCCGGCGACACGCTCGCGAGCCGGGTCGCGAACCAGTACGCCGGCGCGAGCACCAACATCCAGGTCGCGTCGCTGATCTATCTCGGCCTGATCCTGCTCGCGATCACCTTCATTGCGAACTTCGCTGCACAGCGCGTCGTGAAGCGGTTCGAGTTCCAGCGGACGGGCGGCGACTGATGAGCGAGCCGGAGCTCAGCCTGCGCGCGCGCGGCCGCTCGCGCCGTCGTCTCGTCGTCAACCGGTTCGCAGAGGGGGGAGCCGTCGCCGCGGCGCTGTTCGCGATCGCCGTTCTCGGTTTGCTCGTGTGGTCGGTGTTCAGCCGCGGCGTGTCGGCGCTGAACTGGGACTTCTTCACGAAGGGGCCGGCGGTCTTCGGACAGACCGGCGGCGGGATCGCGCCCGCGCTCGCGGGCTCGGTGCTCCTGGTCGGGATCGCCACCCTGATCGCGCTCCCGGTCGGGATCCTGACCGCTCTCTACGTGAGCGAGTTCGCGTCTCGCCACCTCGCGCAGCAGATCCGGCTGTGGCTCGACGTGCTGAACGGGTTCCCGTCGATCGTGATCGGCATCTTCGTGTTCGCGCTGATGGTCAAGACCAAGATCCCGATCCTCGGCCTCGGGCATCACCAGAGCGCGTGGGCGGGAGGCTTCGCCCTGTCGATCATCATGCTGCCGCTCGTTGCGCGGTCGACGATGGAGGTGCTCGCGCTGGTGCCGAACGAGCTGCGCGAAGCGAGCTATGCGCTCGGCGTGTCGAAGTGGCAGACGGTGCTCCGCGTCGTCCTGCCGACCGCATTCGGCGGCATCCTCACCGGCACAACGCTCGCAATCGCGCGTGCGTCGGGCGAGACGGCGCCGCTGCTCTTCGCCTGTTACATCTCGGGGACGACGGTCGACTGGGACCCCTCGCATTCGGTTGCCTCGATCCCGGTGACGATCTTCACGTACTCGGAAGCGCCGGATCCGCAGTCGCACGCACAGGCGTGGGCGGCGGCGTTCGTCCTGATCGCGTTCGTGCTGGTGACGAGCCTGACCGCGCGGATCCTGCTCGACCGTTCGCGGCGCAAGCTCGGTCTTCAGCGCTAGCAGCGTTCACCGGTCCGTCACCTCTGTGTAACAGCGCGTCAGCCCACGCCGGTCGCCATCCGGGGTGCAATACCTGCGTCACGTAACGCGCTATCCCCAGGGACAAGGAGAGGAATTCATATGAAGAGAGGGCTCGCCCTCATCGCAATCGCCGCCGTCAGCCTGGTCGCCGCCTCTGCGGCGGGCGCGAAGGGTGACGACGTCACGATCACCGGCGCAGGCTCGAGCCTCGTCGCCCCGCTCGTCTCCGAGTGGGTGAAGCCGGTCGGCGCCGCCTTCGGCTATTCGCTCCAGTACTCGAGCGTCGGCTCGGGCGCGGGCATCGCGGCGATCACGTCCCGCACCGTCGACTTCGGCGCATCCGATGCGCCGCTGACGCCCGACCAGGCGACCGCCTGCAACGGCTGCATTCAGATCCCGTGGGCGCTCTCGGCGACCACGCTCTCGTACAACGTTCCCGGGGCGCCGAACGACCTGCACCTCACGCCTGCGGTCATCGCCGGCATCTACCTCGGGACGATCACGAACTGGAACAGCTCGGCGATTCAGTCGCTGAACCCGAAGGTGTCGCTGCCCGACCTGAAGATCACTGCGGTCTTCCGCTCGGACGGCTCGGGCGACACATACGCGTTCACGGACTTTCTCTCGCGCGTCGACGCGACGTGGAAGTCGAAGGTCGGCAACGCTACCGCCGTCCAGTTCCCGACCGGGGTCGGCGGCAAGGGCAACGCGGGTGTTGCCGGCGTCATCGCCTCGACGAAGGGCGCGATCGGCTACATCTCGGCCGCGTACTCGCTCGTCAACCACTTGCGGGTAGCGGCAGTGAAGAACAACTCGGGCTTCTTCGCGACGCCTGGGCTGCGGGGGATCGAAGCCGCGGCTCTGACAGTGAAGTCGGTCCCCGCGAATAACGAGATGCACATCGTCAACCCGCCCAAGGGCGCGAAGCTGGCGTACCCGATCTCGACGTTCACCTACGTGATCATCCCGAAGAACGCGCCGCACGGCGCGGAGCTGCGCAAGCTCGTCTTCTGGGCGCTCACGCAGGGCCAGCAGACGCAGTACACCTCGAAGCTCATCTTCGCCCAGCTGCCGAAGGTCGTCCTGGTCGCCGCGGAGAAGACACTGAAGACCATCTCGAACGCCAACTAGCGCGCGTCGGAATCTCACCGAGTCGCGGAGACGGGCGCCCCACAAGGGCGCCCGTCTCGCTAGTGCGGAAAGGTGGCGCGGATCCGCAGGCCGCGGCCGGGGCCGCCGTCCGCTTCGACCTCGCCACCTGCAGCGACGACGATCCGCTTCACGATCGCGAGCCCGAGCCCGGTGCCGCGCGTCGTCCGTGCGGCATCTCCGCGGTAGAAGCGCTCGAACAGGCGGGGGAGCGCTGCCGGCGACACGCCCGCGCCGTCGTCGACCGCGGTGATCGCGGCAAACTCTCCGATCCGGCTGACGGTGAACGTGAACGTCGAGTCGTGGCCGGCGTAGCGGATCGCGTTCTCGGCGAGGTTCTCCGCGACGATGCGAAGCATCCGCGGCCGCAGCGGGACATCGACGTTGGGGTCGCCTTCGACGGCGAGCTCGATGCCGGCACGTGCGGCCGAGTCGGCGAGCGTGGCGGCCACGTCCTCCAGCAGCGGCAGCGCGGTCGTGTGCCCGAGCGAGACGACCTCCTTGCCACTCTCGAGCTCGGACAGGAAGAGGATCTCGTCGATCAGCGCGCCCGCATCCTCGACTTCGGCGCGCGCCTGGTCGATCAGCGCCCGCACGTCGGCGCCCGGCAGGTCGGCCGAATCGAGCAGCGCGAGGATCCGCGCGAGCGGCGTTCGCAGCTCGTGCGAGACCGAGGCAGTGAAGCTCGTGCGGAGCTCGTCGAAGCTACGGTCGCTCATGGGGATCCCGGCATCCTTGTCGCTGGCGTGGTGCAGCGGAGCGGCACGTCACCAGATCGACACCAATCCGTCACCCGGAAACTACCGTGCCGCGTTCTAAGGTAGAGACGTGGCCAAGATCCTGATCGTCGAGGACGACAACGTGATCGCGGACGGGATGGCGCGCCACCTCGTCGCGGCCGGGTTCGACCCGGTCGTCGTCGGGCGCGGCGAGCTCGGGCTCGCGCGGCTCCGCTTCGAGAATCCCGACGTCTGCGTCCTCGACCTGATGCTGCCCGAGCTCGACGGTTGGAAGCTGATCGAGACGGCTCGCGCGGAGGGGATCGGCACGCCGATCGTCGTCGTCTCGGCGCGCGGCACCGAGCACGACCGTGTCCATGCCCTCGAGATCGGCGCCGACGACTATCTGGTGAAGCCCTTCTCCATGCGCGAGCTCGTGGCGCGCGTCGGCGCAGCCGCGCGACGCGGCGTGCGCCCGGCGGAGGAGCGCCGTGGCGACGCGATCGAGATCGAGGAGCTGCGCATCGACCCGCGCGAGGTGCAGGCGTTCGTCGACGGGCGCAGCGCCGAGCTGACGCCGACCGAGTTCAAGCTGCTCTACACGCTCGCGCTCGACCGCGGCCGCGTGGTCACGCGCGACGAGCTGCTCCAGAAGGTGTGGGGGAGGCGCGAGACGCATCGCGACCGCACAGTGGACGTCTTCGTTCGGCGGTTGCGGCAGAAGGTCGACCGCAACGCCTCGCGCCACTCGTTCATCCAGACGCGCTTCGGCGTCGGCTACAAGCTCGAACCGGAACCGAAGTAATCAGATCGCGTTGTTCCGCGGCACGGCCGTCTCGTGCCACAGGACGATCTTGCCGTTGACGACGGTGAAGAGCGCCGCGGCACCGTCTCCCGGCCCGTCGCACTGGTGATGCGGGCGCCCGGTCAGCCGGAAGATGACGAGCACCTGGTTGCGTGCCTGCTGCTGCACGCTCACGATCACGCCGCCGCACGGCAGGCCCGCGTTCCACGTGACCGCCTGGGCGTGGGTGTGGAGCGTCAGCGTGGTCCCCTGGACGACCTGCGCGCCCGGCGCGAAGAGCCTTGCGGCCGACTGGCTGTCGTCCCGGTTCAGCGCAGCGGTCCAGGCGCGGGCGACTGACTCGGGCGAGGCGTGATGCGCGCCACAGCCGACGAGCGTCACCGCGAGGAGCGAGATCGCCGCGAGCCTCATCGGGGTAGTCTGGCGCCGGTGGATTTCGAGCTGACAGCGGAGCAGCGGGAGATCCAGGCGGTCGCCCGAGAATTTGCAGCGGCGGAGATCGAGCCGCACGCGGCCGCCTGGGACCGCGCCCATGCCTTCCCGCGCGAGCTGCTCGCGCAGCTCGCCGAGCTCGGGCTGCTCGGGGTGTGCGTTTCCGAGGAGCACGGCGGGGCCGGGGCGGACTTCATCTCGTACATCCTCGTCCTCGAGGAGCTTTCGCGCGCAGATGCCGGTGTGGGCGTGACGGTCGCGGTCCACACGAGCGCGTGCACGCTGCCGCTCCTCGCGTTCGGGACGGATGAGCAGGTTGCGAGCTTCGTGCCTCCGCTCGCGCGCGGCGACGCGATCGGCTGCTTCGCGCTGACCGAGTCAGGCTCGGGCTCCGACGCCGGTGCGCTGACGACGAGCGCCGAGCGAACGGACGGCGGCTGGCACATCCGCGGCGCGAAGCAGTGGATCACGAACGCGTCATTCGGCGGCACCGTGCTGCTCTTTGCGCGCACGGATCCCGGCACGCGCTCGGCGCGCGGCGTCTCCGCCTTCGTGCTCGACGGTGCGCAGGTCGAGGTGACGCGAACGGAGGAGAAGCTCGGCCTCAACTCGTCGGTGACGAACGACATCGCAGTCGATACGTCCGTCAGCGACGATCGGTTGCTCGGCGAGCTGCATCACGGTTTTCGGATCGCGATGTCGACGCTCGACGGCGGCCGCATCGGCATCGCCGCGCAGGCAGTCGGGATCGCGCAGGCCGCGTTCGACGTCGCACGTCGCTACGCCATGGAGCGCGAGGCGTTCGGGCACCGGATCGGCGACTTCCAGGCGATCCAGCACAAGCTGGCGGACATGTCGATGGAGATCGACGCGGCGCGGCTGCTCACGCTTCGCGCCGCGTGGCTGAAGGACAACGGCAAGCCGCACACCGAGGCGGGCGCGAAGGCGAAGCTCTTCGCGTCGGAGATGGCGCGCCGCCAGACGGCCGAGGCGATCCAGGTGCTCGGCGGCTACGGCTACACGAAGGAGTTCCCCGTCGAGCGCTACTACCGTGACGCGAAGGTGACGGAGATCTACGAAGGCACGAGCGAGATCCAGCGCATCGTGATCGCCCGCTCGATCCTCGGCCGACAGGAACTGATTGCCACGCCGTCCTGACGAGCCCGTTCGGCTGACGCGGATCTACACCCGCGGCGGCGACAAAGGAGAGACGTCGCTCGGCGACGGCTCCCGTACCTCGAAGCTCGATCCGCTCGTCGGCGCCTACGGCGAGGTCGACGAGCTCAACTCGCTCATCGGCTGGGCGGCTGTCGCGGCCGGCGACCCGCGGCTCGGCCGGATCCAGAACGAGCTGTTCGACCTGGGCGCCGACCTTTCGGTGCCGTTCGCCGAGGATGACGGGAAGCTGCGCATCGACCAGGCGGCGATCGACCGGCTCGAAGCCGACTGTGATGAGGCGAACGAGCCGCTGCCGGAGCTCAAGAGCTTCGTGCTTCCCGGCGGGACTGAGGCGGCTGCGCGCCTGCACGTCGCGCGCGCGGTCTGCCGCCGCGTCGAGCGGCGCGTGCTCGAGGTCGCGAGGGAACGTGCGCTCAACCCGCTCGCGGCCGTCTACCTGAACCGGCTCTCCGACCTGCTCTTCATCCTCGCCCGGGCGGCGAACGGCGGCGACGAGCCGCTGTGGAAGCCCGGCGGCGAGCGCTAGCGCGAGAGGCGCGTGACGAGCGCCGCGATCTTCGCGGACGCCGTCGACGACGAGATCGCGACCGCGCCGGTCTTCGCGGCGGCGGCGAGCGTCTTCTGGTTCCGCGAGAGCGCGATCACCGCGGTCGTCGGGAAGACGCGGCGGATCTGCCGGACGAACGCGAGCCCGTAGAGGTCGACGTTGACGATGACGACCGAAGCGTCGTGCTGCTCGGTCACGTTGAACGTCTGATCCGGCGTCGCCTCGAGGGTCTGGCCGAGCGTGCCGGCGATCGACTGCGTCGTGCGCTGGCTCTCGTCGCTGACTGTCAGCACGACCTGAGCCGGCTTCGCCGTATGCGCCTTCGCCTTCGGCGCGATGATCCGGATCTGCTGCGTCGTCCGGACGGACGAGCCCGCCGTCTGGCCGAGCCAGTACAGCGTGTAGGTCCCCGGCTTCAGCGTGTGCGTGAACTTGAGCGTGTGCAGGGACGAGCCGGCCGCCGCGGTGAAGCGCCAGCTGCCGACCCGCTTGTAGTGCGCGCCGTCGAGCGTTGCGGCAACCTTCGCCGGCACGCTCGACAGGATCCGCACGGTGACCGAGCGCGCTGTGACGCGCACGCGCTTCTGCAGCGCGACCTGGAGCACGAACTCCGCCTGGCGCGTCGCGGTGCTGTCGGAGACCTGCAGGTCGACGGACGAGCCGACCGCCATCAGCTGGACGCCGGCCGGGCCGACGACGGTGCCGCCCGGCTGCGAGGAGGGGACGTTCGTCACCGTGCCGAGGGTGAATCCGCGAGCGCCGAGCGCCGTCGTCGCGTCGGCGACGGAGAGGCCGACGAGATTCGGGACGGCGCGCAGCGTCGCGGTCTGCGGGCTCTCGAGGTCCAGGGTCGTCTTCTCGGAGAGCGCGAACGTGCGGGTGTCCGCGGCGGTGAACGCGCCGAGCTTCGCTTCGAGCTGCTGCGGCCCGTACCACTCGTCGGGCTGGCCGTCCACGTAGAGCACGAAGTCGGAGATGCGCGAGGAGTCGATGCCGGGCGCCCAGCGCAGTGTCAGGCCGTCCGAGGCGACAGTGCCGCCGAAGTCGATCGGCGGCGCAGGCAGCGAGACGTCCTGCACGAGCGCGAACTGCGTGAGGTGGTGCGTCAGCACGTGGACGCCGGACGAGTCGCGGTAGTAGCCGTCAGGCTGGCCTGCCGGCAGCGTGGTACCGCCGAGCAGCGGGATCAGGCGCCAGGTGCCGTTCTCGTTCGTCGCCGGAACGGTGTGTCCGCCGGTCTGGTCGGTCAGGTCGATCTGCAGCGGCCGGTCGAACTGATGCACCGAGACGCCGTTCGAGTTCCACCACATGTCCACGTCGTAGAGGGACGACATCGTGAAGCCGCCGATCGGCTGAAGTGAGGTTCCGCCCGGCGTGATGCTGAGCACGAGGAAGTCGTTCAGGTGGCCGGTGGGCTGCGTGTACGCGCCGGACGGGACGGTGACCGTCGCGTTGTTGTCGGCCGCGGTGAGGGTGGTCGTCGCGGTCGGGGGCGCGTTCTTCATGATCATCGGGGTCGTCGAGTCGGCCGGCGCGATCGTCACGTTGACGCGGAGCGGGCCGACCAGGCCGGCGGCGTCGACCAGTGAGCCGGTCACCCAGTGCGGGCCGTCGGCGAGCACAGGAGTCGTGACCGTGACGCCGGTGCCGGACACGACCGGCGGGGTCAGGAGCGGCGTGCCGTCGAGCTCGAGGTCGTTCACGGCCGTGAGCGGCTCGCTCGTGACGAACGAGATCGTGTTCAGCACTGTGCCCATCGGAAGCAGCGAGCCGTCCGCCGGCGTCGACGAGACGACCGACGGAGCCGTGTTGTCGACGACGATGGTGTTCCGCGTGTCGGACGCCTCGTTGCCGAACTGGTCGTCGGCGACGACGCGCACGTCGTAGGTGCCGTCGGGGATGGTCGTCGTGTCGAAGGCGAAGCTGAACGGCGCGCTCGCTACGGTGCCGACCGTCTGCCACGCGCCGCCGCCCGACTGCACCTGCAGGGTTGCGGTCGCGGCGCCGGTGATGCCGGCGTCGACGGTCTCGGTGCCGGTGAGGATCGACGGGAGCGAGGCGAGCGACAGGCTCGGCGGCGTCGAGTCGACCGTGACCGTGTGCACCGGGGTGTCGAGGGTGTTGCCGGCGTTGTCGGCGATCTCGGCGCGGACGTCGTAGCTGCCCGACGCCAGCGTGGTCGTGTCCCAGGTGGCGCCGGAGATGCTCGTGAACGAGCCGCCGCCGGCAGGCCGGTACTGGAAGGTGACGCTCGCGACGCCGCTGCCGGCATCCGCGGAGCTCGCGGCGAGCGCGACGGACGGGCCGCCGACGGTGGCGCTCGCGGCCGGCTGCGTCAGAGCGCCGGTCGGCGCCGTGTTGTCGACGGTCACGGTCTTCGTGTCGGTGCCGGTGTTGTTGCCGCCGTCGACCGCGGTCGCCCGGATGTCGTACGAGCCGTCGGTGAGCGTCGTCGTGTCGAGGCTGGTCGTGAACGGCGTCGAGCTCGCGCTGCCGATCGTCGACCAGGTGCCGGCGAGGTGCGGGCTGACGGCGTAGGTCACGGATGCGATGTCGGCGGAGCCGCTCGCCGTCAGCGAGATCGTGCCGGCCGCGCCGCTCGGCGCGCTCAGGCTGACGGTCGGAGCGTCGTTGTCGACGTGGATCGTGACGGGGGTGGAGTAGGTCGGGCCGTTGCCCGCGTTGTCGGTGACCGCGACGCGCACCTCGACCGGGCCGTCGGGGACGGTCGTGGAGTTCCAGTGGTAGACGAAGCCGCTCGTCTGGGTCGCGACTGTCGTGTAGCCGCTCGCGCCGTCCGGCTCGACCTGGAAGTCGACGGCGCCGATCCCGGAGACCGAGGCGTCGGCGGACGCGGTGAGGGTCACCGAGGCGCTGCACTCGCTGCCGCAGCCGGTGACGGCCACGCTCGCGGAGCTCGGCGCGGTGTTGTCGACGACGGTGTCGGCGAGCGGCGTGACCGTCTGGTTGCCGGCCTCGTCGGTCTCGATCATCTGGAGGTGGTACGTGCCGTCGGCGACGGCCGTCGTGTCCCACGTGACGTGCCAGCCGTCGCTGCCGTCGCTATCGGTGCCGATCGGCGTCCACGGGTCGGCGACGTCCGCCCGGTAGTCGAACTCCACGGAGGAGATCGTGTCGGTGGGCGAGTCGGTGAGGTCGTCGTTGCCGTGGACGTAGGCGCCGCCGTTGCCGGAGCCACCCTGCGGCGCGGTCGTGTCGATCACGACCGTCGCGGTGTGCGACTGCTCCTGGTTGCCTGCGACGTCCGTCGAGAAGTAGGCGATCGTATGCGTGCCGTCGTTGCCCGAGGCCGGGATGACGACCGTGGTGCCCGTCTGCTGCGGGCCGCCGTCGACGCTGTAGAACGTCGACGCCACGCCGGAGCCGGTGTCGGTCGCGGAGAGGTGCACGGTGACGTCCTGATTCTGCGGTGCGCTCGGCGCGTCGTCGGACGTGACCGGCGCCGTGTTGTCGACGCGGACGCTCGTCACGATCGGCGAGCACTCGCCGTTGCCGGCGTTGTCGATCGCCACGACGCGGAAGTCGTAGAGGCCGTCGGCGAGCGCCGTCGTGTCGAGGTGCGACGGTGCCGCGCTGCCCCACGTGTCGCACGGGCTGGCTTCGGGCGTTCCGGCGGGTGCGACCCGGTAGGTGATCGAGGCGACACCGGAGGTCGCGTCGCTGACGGTCGACGCGAGGTCGATCGCGCCGCGGACGATCGCCGAGGCAGCGGGCGTGTTAAGCGCCGCGGTCGGCGGCGTGTTGTCGATCGTCACGAGCTGCGAGGCGGAGTTGGTGACGTTGCCGGCGTTGTCGATCGCCACGACGCGGACGTCGTAGTCGCCGTCGGAGACGGTAGAGGTGTCGAACGGCGAGGCGATCGTCGACCAGGTCGCGGCGGCGTGCGGCGAAAGTTGGTAGCTGGTGGTAGCGAGGCCGGAACCGCTGTCGGCCGTCTCCGACGAGAGCGTCAGCGAGCTGCGGACGTAGCGCGCGATCGTGTCGAGCGTTGCGGTCGGCGGCGTGTTGTCGACCTTCGTCGAGACCGGCGTCGAGTAGCCGACGTTGCCGACGTTGTCGGTTGCGACCGCGCGCAGGTCGTAGTCGCCGTCCGCGACGGTGGTGGTGTCGAAGCTCGCAGGCACGCTCGTCCACGTAGCGGCGCCGTGCGCCGAGATCTGGTACCCGGTCGTCGCCACGCCGGAGCCGGTGTCGGAGGCCGACGAGCTCAGCGAGATCGTGGCGCGGACGGCGGCCGCGACCGCGCCGATCGACGTGGTCGGCGGGGTGTTGTCGATGCGCACCGGGCCGGCGACCTGCTGCGTGACGTTGCCTGCGACGTCGGTGACGGTGACGCGGACGTCGTAGAGGCCGTCGGTGACAGAGGTGGTGTCGAAGTCCTTGGTGTAGGAGCCGCTGCCCTGCGCGACGCCGTTGCCGACGAGCGCCCAGTTCGAGGTGCCGTCGGGCGTCTCTTCGAAGCTCACCGAGTTGACGCCGCTCGTCGCGTCGGCGACGCCGGTTGCGTGGAGGGTGATCGTGCCGCGCACAGCCGAGCTCGGCGAGACGAGGGTGGCGGTCGGAGCCGTCTGGTCGACGACGACGTGGACGAGCGAGCAGGTCGAGTGACCGGCGCCGTCGTGGGCGACAGCGCGCACGGCGTAGGAGCCGTCGGCGGGTGACGTCCAGGCGACGCCATAGCCGCTCGTCGCGTCGCTGCCGATCAGCGTCCAGGAGCCGACGGAGCAGCTGGCACCCGCATCGGCGCTGAACTCGAAGTCGACGGTGCCGACGCCCGTGCCCGTGTCGGAGGCGGTCGCGGTCAGGTTCACCGTCGGCGTCGTGACGTACGAGCCGTCGACGGGCGCGGTCAGCGTCGCAGTCGGGGAAGTCGTGTCGACGATCCACGCGTCGTGGGCGGCCGGCCCGGTCGCGGTAATGCTCTTCGCGCGGACGTCGAACGTGTGCGAGCCGGTCGTCAGGCCGGTGTAGCCGGACTCGCCGCTGCCCGTGCCCGGGCAGGTTGCGTAGGCGGCGCCGTCGAGGCTGCACTCGAAGGTCGCATTCGAGTCGTCGGCGCTGTAGTCGAAGGTGGCCGATGTCGACGTGCTCGGGTTCGCGGGCGCCGAGTCGATCGAGGCGATCGGTGCGGGCTCGACCGTGAAGGCGACGAGGGCGGGGACGAGCCCGAACGCGCTCGCCGTCACGGTGACGAGGCCAGAGCTCGCAGCGGTGATCTGATCCTGCGCGACCCCGTTCGCGTCGGTGACGCTACCGAGGCCCGTCAGCGCGCCCGACCCGCCGGTCTGCGCGAAGGTGACGGACGTCGAGCTGTCGGTCGTGATCGTGTCGCCCTCCGCGTCCTCGACGTCGACCGTGTAGGTGCGCGAGGCGCCGAGCGGCAGGCCCGAGGTGGACGGCGAGTCGAACACGAGCTTGGTCGGGGTGCCCGCCGTGACGTTCAGCGTCGCGGTGCCGACGGCGCCGAGCATCGCGCCGGTGACGGTGTGCGAGCCGACCGAGCCTGCAGCGCACGTGGCGGCGATGCACGAGTTGCCGTCGACCGACAGGGTCGTATCGGCGGTGACGTCGCCCAGCGTGTTGTCGTACTGGTCGAAGCCCTCGACGGAGTAGGTCGGCGTCTGGTCGGCCGTGATCGTCGCCGTCGCGGGTGTGAGCGTGAGGTGGTCGACTGCACCGGCGGTGCCGGTCCCGTGGAACGTGACGTTCGTGAGCCCGGTCGAGCTCGCGGTGAGGGTGTTTGCGCCGGCGGTCGTGCCGAGCGTCCAGGAGCCGATGGTTGCGACGCCATTCGAACCGGTCGTCGCACTCGTGCCGGTGGCCGAGCCGCCGCCGGTCGCGACCGCGAAGGTGACGCCGACGCCGGCGACCGGGTTGCCGTACTGGTCGACGACGATCGCGCCAGGGGCGGTCGAAACGGCGGTGTGCACCGTCGCGCTCTGGTTGTCGCCGGCCCAGAGGCCGAGCGAGGCGGGCGCGCCGGCGGTCCCGGTCGCGTGGAAGGTCACGGGGCTGCCGCCGAGCGTGCCGGAGGCGGCGCTGAGGCTGTTCGAGCCGGCGGTCGTGCCGAGCTGCCAGCTGCTGACCGTCGCGACGCCGCTCGCGTTGGTGGTTGCGCTCGTGCCGGTGGCAGAGCCGCCGCCCGTCGCGACCGCGAACGTGACCGACACGCCGGCGACCGGGTTCCCGAACTGGTCGTGGACGACGACAGCCGGGTCGACGTTGACGTTCGTGCCGACGGTTGCGCTCTGGCTGTCACCGGCGGCGGAGGCGATGGTCTGCGCGCTGTCGGCGGTGCCGGTTGCGTGAAGAGTGGCGCTTGTCAGACCGGTCGCCGCGGCTGTGAGCGAGTTGGAGCCGACGGTCGTGCCGAGCGTCCAGGAGCCGACGGTCGCGACGCCGTTCGCGCCGGTCGTCACGCTCGTGCCGGTGGCCGAGCCGCCGCCGCCCGCGACCGTGAACGTCACCGCGACACCCTGGACCGGGTTGCCGAACTGATCGGTGACGATCGCTGCGGGTGCCGTTGCGACTGCGGTGTTGACGGTCGCGCTCTGGTTGTCGCCGGCCGACGCGCTGATCGACGCCGCGCTGTCCGGCGTGCCGGTCGCGTGGAAGGTGACCGTGCTGAGCCCGCTTGCGCTTGCGTTCAGGCTGTTGACGCCGGCGGTCGTCCCGAGCTTCCAGGAGCCCACGGTGGCGACGCCGTTGCTGCCGGTGACGCGCGAGGTGCCGGTCGCGGAACCGCCGCCCGTGGCGACGGCAAACGTGACGGCAACTCCTGCGACCGGGTTGCCGTACGCATCGGTGACGAGCACCGACGGATTCGTGGCGACGGCAGTGTTCACGGTCGCGGACTGGCTGTCGCCCGCGTTGACGTCCAGGTTCGAGGGCGTGTCGGCGGTGGCCGTCGCGTTGAACGTGACGGTGGGCAGGCCGCTCGCGGAGGCGGTGAGCGTGTTCGCACCGGCTGCGGTGCCGAGTGTCCAGGAGCCGGCGGTTGCGACGCCGTTCGCGCCGGTGGTCGCGTTCGCACCGGTCAGCGAGCCGCCACCCGAGCCGACCGCGAAGGTGACCGCGACGCCCTGCACGGGGTTCCCGTGCGAGTCGGTGACGAGCACCGACGGCGCGGTGCCGACTGAGGTGTTGACGGTCGCGGTCTGGTTGTCGCCCGTGTTCGCGGCCATCGAGCCCGCCGACCCGGCGACGCCGGTCGCATGGAACGTGAGCGGGCTGCCGGTCAGGCCGGCCGAGGTCGCGGTGAGCGAGTTCGACCCGGCGGCGGTGCCGAGCTTCCAGGAGCCGACGTCGGCGAGGCCGTTCGAGTCGGTGCTCTGCGCGAGGCCGGTTGCCGAGCCGCCGCCGGTGGCGACCGCGAAGGTGACCGAGGCGCCGCCGACCGGGTTGCCGTACTGGTCGGTGACGAGCACGGTCGGCGCGGCCGAGACGTTGGTGTCGACGGTCGCGTTCTGGTTGTCGCCGCTCGAGACGGTGATCGTGGTCGCGGCGTCGGCGACGCCGCTCGCGTGGAACGTCAGCGAGGCGACGCCCGCGGTCGAGACCGTCAGCGTGTTTGCACCGGTGCCCGTGCCGAGCTTCCACGAGCCGACGGTCGCGATGCCGTCGACACCCGTCGTCTGACTGGCGCCGGTCACCGTGCCGCCGCCGGAGCCGACCGCGAACGTGACCGCGGCACCCGGCACCGGGTTGCCGTCGACGTCGGTGACGAGGACGGACGGGGCGGTCGCGACGGTCGTGTTGACGGTCGCGCTCTGGTTCTCACCGGCGTTGACGGTCAGCGAGCCCGCGGCTCCGGCGACCCCGGTCGCGTCGAAGGTGACGGAGCCGAGACCGGCGGCGCTTGCGCCGAGGGTGTTCGCACCCACGGCGGTGCCGAGCTTCCAGGAGCCGACGGCCGCGAGGCCCGAGGCATCCGTGGTCTGCGAGAGGCTGGTGGCGGAGCCGCCGCCCGACGCGACCGCGAACGTGACGGCGACGCCGGAGACGGGGTTGCCGTACTGGTCGGTGACGAGCGCCGAGGGCGGGGTGGAGACGGTCGTGTCGACCGTCGCCGACTGGTTGTCGCCGCCCGAGATCGCGAGCGAGGCGGCGCTGTCGGCGGTGCCGGTCGCGTGGAACGTGATCGGGCTGCCGGTCAGGCCGGTCGCGCTCGCCGTCAGCGCGTTCGTGCCCGCGGCGGTGCCGAGCTTCCAGGAGCCGACGGTGGCGACGCCATTCACGCCGCTCGTCGCGGTCGTGCCGGTGGCGGAGCCGCCGCCGCCCGCAGCCGCGAAGGTCACGGACGTGCCTTGCACCGGGTTGCCGTACTGGTCGGTCACGAGGACCGACGGCGCCGTTGCGATGTTTGTGTTGACGGTCGCGGACTGGTTGTCGCCGCCGTTCGCGGCGATCGTCGTCGCGACGTCGGCCGTGCCGGTCGCGCCGAAGGTGACAGATGTGAGCCCGGTGACGGCCGCGCTGAGCGTGTTCGCGCCGGCGGCGGTGCCGAGCTTCCAGGAGCCGGCGGTCGCGATGCCGCTCGCGTTCGTCGTCGCGCTCGCGCCGGTCACGGAGCCGCCGCCCGAGGCGACCGAGAACGTGACCGAGACGCCCTGGACCGGGTTGCCGAACTGGTCGGTGACGAGCGCCGCGGGTGCGGTGGCGACGTTCGTGTGCACCGTCGCGGTCTGACCCTCGCCCGCCGAGACAGCGAGGTTCGCGGCGACGTCGGACGTCGCGGTCGCGTGGAAGGTGACCGAGGTGAGGCCGGAGACGGCGGCGGTGAGGGTGTTCGCTCCGGCTGCGGTGCCGAGCGTCCACGAGCCGACCGAGGCGATGCCCGTCGCGTCGGTCGTGGCACTCGCGCCAGTCAGCGAGCCGTTGCCCGAGGCGATCGAGAAGGTGACGGAGACGCCGCCGACGGGATTGCCGTACTGGTCGGTCACGAGCACCGACGGATCGGTGGCGACGGCGGTGTGCGCGGTCGCGCTCTGGTTGTCGCCGCCGTTGATGCTCAGCGTCGTGGCCGCACCGGCGGTGACCGTCAGCGAGGCGGTGCCCTGCGCACCGAGCATCGTGCCGGTGACCGTGTACGCGCCTGCGGTCGTGACGGTGCAGACCGCGGCGACGCAGCTGCCGCCGGTGACCGAGAAGGTCGTCGACGAGGTGACGTCGCCGAGGGTGTTGTCGAACTGGTCGCGGCCCTCGGCGGTGAACGACTGGCTGCCGGCGTCGGCGCTGATCGACGACGACGCGGGCGAGAGGACGAGGTGGTCGAGCGCGTCCGGGGTGCCGGTCGCGCTGAAAGAGATCGGGCTGCCGGCAAGGCCGGTCGAGCTCGCGGTGAGCGTGTTCGTGCCGGATGCGGTGCCGAGCGTCCAGGAGCCAACCGAAGCGGTGCCGCTCACGCCGGTGTTCTGCGCGGTGCCGGTCAGCGAGCCGCCGCCCGTCCCCACTGCGTAGGTGACCGAGACGCCCTGCACCGGGTTGCCGTACTGGTCGGTGACGAGCACCTTCGGCGCCGTCGAGACGGCCGTGTTCACGGTCGCGGACTGGTTGTCGCCGGCGGCGAGGGCGATCGTCGTCGCGCTGTCGGCGGTGCCGCTCGCGTGGAACGTGACGTCCGGGAGGCCGCTCGCGCTCACGGTCAGCGTGTTCGTGCCGGCGCCGGTGCCGAGCTTCCAGGAGCCGACGGTCGCGACACCGCTTGCGTCGGTGGTCGTGCTGGTGCCGGTCGCCGAGCCGCCGCCCGAGCCGACCGCGAAGGTGACGGCGACGCCCGGCACCGGGTTGCCGTGATGGTCGGTGACGAGCACGGCCGGCGCGGTCGCGACGTTCGTGTGGACGGTCGCCGACTGGTTGTCGCCGGCCGAGACGGCCATCGAGTTCGCGGAGTCGGGGACGGCCGTCGCGGTGAAGGTCACCGGGCTGCCGCTGAGGCCGGTCGCGCTCGCGGTGAGCGTGTTCGCGCCGATGGACGTGCCGAGCTTCCACGAGCCGACGGTCGCGATCCCCGCGGCGTTCGTCGACTGCGAGAGGCCGGTGGCCGAGCCGGCGCCGGTGGCGACGGCGAAGGTCACCGCAACCCCTGCGACCGGGTTGCCGTACTGGTCGGTGACGCTGACCGAGGGTGCCGTGCCGACGTTCGTGTCCTCGGTCGCCGTCTGGCCATCACCGGATGCGATTGCCAGGGTCGCCGCGCTGTCCGCGGTGCCCGTCGCGTGGAACGTGGCCGGGCTGCCGGTGAGACCGGTCGAGCTCGCGGTGAGCGAGTTCGAGCCGGCGCCCGTGCCGAGCGTCCACGACCCGACCGTTGCGACACCCGTCGCGTCGGTCGTGGCGCTCGCGCCGGTCGCGGAGCCGCCGCCGGAGGCGACGGCAAACGTGACGGCAACCCCTGCGACCGGGTTGCCGTACGCGTCGGTGACGAGCACCGACGGGTTGGTTGCGAGGGTGGTGTTCACCGTCGCGGACTGGTTGTCGCCCGCCGAGCGCGCGAGCGTGGTCGCCGTGTCGTTGACGACTGTGAAGCCGGTGCTGGTCGCGCCCGAGTCACCGGTCGCGGCCGAGGTCAGGGTGTAGCCGGCGCCCGCCTTGTCGACCGAGAGGTCGTTGAACGTCGCCACGCCGCCCGACGCGTTCTGCGTCTTCGTGCCGGAGAGCGTCCCGCCGCCGGCGTTCGTGCCGAAGGCGACAGTGACCGCATCGCTGCTGCCGGTGACGAGGTTGCCGTTCGCGTCGAGGACGCGCACGGTGAGCGCCGAGAGGGTGTGGCCGGCCGTGACCGACGACTGCGGCTCTGCGCCGAACGCGAGCTGCGTGGCGGAGCCCGGCGCGAAGGTGACCGGCGCGCTATTGGAGAGGCTCGAGCCGTCGAGCTTCGCGGTCACGGTGACCGCATGGGCGACCGTCGAGGAGGTGAGGGTCGCGGTGTAGGTGCCGTCGTGGTTGTCCGTGACGGAGCCGAGGCTGCCGTCGGTGGTCGCCAGCGCGACCGTGCCGCCGCTCGTCGCCAGCGCGCCGCCCGAGCCGTTCTTCAGGTGGACGGTGATCGTCGAGGTCGAGCTGCCGTCGGCCGTGATCGAGCCCGGGGCGGCGGTGACGGTCGTCTGCGTGAGCGAAGGTGTCGTCGCGAGCGAGACGCTCTGCGCCGAGACCGCCGGGAGCAGATTGCCGGCGAGGTCCTTGACCTTCTGTGCAGTCGTGAGCGACGACGGGTCGTAGGCGACCGTGACGGTGTTGTCGCCGTAGACGCGCGAGCCGAGTGTCAGCTGGACGTGCGTGGAGTCGAGGTAGGAGACGCCGGCGACCGCTGCGCCGCTGCCGTTCACCTTCACCGCGAAGGCGCTCGTCGGCGTGGACGCGCTCGTGTCGAGGCCGGTGCCGGTCTCGGTCAGCGTCAGGGTGACGTGCGTCCCGACCGCGTCGGTCGCCGCCGAGGAGAAGGCGGGTGCGACGTTGTCGAAGGTGAACGAGAAGCTCGAGCTCGTCTTGTTGCCGACGTTGTCGGTCGCGACCACGTGCACCGTGTAGGTGCCGTTCGTGGTCAGCGAGCTCGGGGCGCCGTTCGTCGCGTGGTCGTAGCTCCAGGTGCCGCCGCCGTAGGTGACGTTCTGCAGCGACTCGGTCGCGCTCCCGAAGGCGCCGCTGTTCCAGTAGTTGCCGGACGGGTCGCGCAGCGACACCTGGACGCTCGCAAGCCCGGAGCCGCCGTCGGAGGTCGTGCCGCTCCAGGCGGCCGGGTAGGCGGTGGTGCCGCCGTAGATCGCGTTCGAGACCGGCGCGGCGACGGTCAGGGCCGGCGCGGTCGTGTCGTTCGTGAGCGTGAAGGTCGTATCGCCCGAGGTGTTGCCCGCGCCGTCGGTCGAGTGCGCCGCGACACTGCCCGTGCCGGAGGCGCTCGACCAGGCGATCGCCGTCGAGTCGTACGGGCTCGAGCCGCTGACAGTCTCGCTCGAGTGACTCGTGCCGCTCATCCCGGAGAGCGCGCCGAAGGTCGTCGACGCGGGCGCGGAGCCCGTGTCCGTGACGGTGTCGCGCAGCTTGAACGAGCCGGCCGCATCGCCCTTGTAGAAGATCGTCGCGCCGCTCTTGAAGACACCGCCGGCGGCCGCGGTCAGCGAGTACGCATCGCTCGGGGCGGTCGTGTCGACGAGCACCGGCGCGCTGCTGATCGTCGAGACGTTGCCGACGTTGTCGGTGCCGGTGAGCGTGTAGACGTAGCACTGGCCGTCGACGACCGTCGTGTCGGGTGAGGAGACGCCGTTTGCACCTGTGTAGCCGCCGCCCGGGCAGACGCCGCCGGTCGGCGCCTGGCCGTTCGAGCGCGTGATCACGTTCGAGGCGATGCCGGAGCCGGCATCGGTGTAATTACCGGAGGTGATCGCCACCGACGTGCTCGTCGCGTAGGCGGGCACCGAGATCGAGCCGCCCGTCGGAGCGGTGTTGTCGAGCGCTAGGGAGAAGGTCGCGCCCGTCGAGTTGTTCCCGGCCGCGTCGGTCGAGTAGGCGTTCAGCGAGCCGGCGCCGGTGGCGGTCGTCCAGCCGATCGCGCTCGAGTCGTACGGGCTCGAGCCGCTGATCGTCTCGGAGCTATGGCTCATTCCGGTCATGCCGGAGAGGACGCCGAAGGTGGTCGACGCGGTGCCCGAGGCTCCGTCGGTCGCGGTGTCGCGGAGCTTGAACGAGCCGGCGGCGTTCCCCTTGTAGTAGACCGTTGTGCCGCTCTTGAAGACGCCGCCGCTCGTCCCGGTGAGCGAGAAGGCGTCGACCGGAGCGGTCGCGTCGATCAGCACGGTGGCGGAGGTGACCGAGACGGTGTTGCCGACGTTGTCGGTGCCGGTGAGCGTGTAGACGTAGCACTGGCCGTCGACGACGCCGCTATCGGGCGAGCTGACGACGGTCGCGCCGGTGAAGGTGCCGACGGCCGGGCAGACGCCGCCGATCGGCGCCTGGCCGTTCGAGCGTGTGATCGCGTTCGTGGCGATGCCCGAGCCCGCGTCGGTGTAGTTCGAGGAGGTGATCGTCACCGAGGTCGCGGTCGCGTAGGCCGGGACGCTGATCGAGCCGCTGACCGGGGCGGTTGTGTCGTTCGTCAGCGTCAGCGTCGTCGAGCCGGAGCTGTTGCCGGCCGCGTCGGTCGAGTGGACCGGGAGCGAGCCGTTACCGGACGCGCTCGACCAGGAGATCGCCGTCGAGTCATAGGGGCTCGCCCCGCCGATCGTCTCGGAGGTGTGGCTCGTGCCGCTCAGGCCCGTGAGCAGGCCGAAGGTTGCCGAGGCGGGGCCGGAGGCTCCGTCGGTGACGGTGTCGCGAACCTTGAAGCTGCCGGCGACGCCACCGTTGTAGTAGACGGTGCCGCCGCTCTTGTAGACGCCGCCCGAGCTACCGGTGAGCGTGAGCGCATCGACCGGAGCGGTCGTGTCGACGAGCACCGGCGAGGAGGTGACGGAGACGGTGTTGCCGACGTTGTCGGTGCCGGTGAGCGTGTAGACGTAGCACTGGCCGTTCGCCACGGTCGCGTCCGGGCTCGAAACGACCGTCGAGCCGGTGTAGCCGCTCCCCGGGCAGACGCCCGCGCTCGGCGCCTGGCCGTTCGAGCGGGTGATGACGTTGCTGGCGATGCCGGAGCCGGCGTCGGTGTAGTTGCCCGAGGTGATCGTGACCGAGGTGCTGCTCGCGTAGGCCGGGACGCTGATCGAGCCCCCGGTCGGGTTGGTCGAGTCGTTCGTCAGGTTGAGCGTTGTCGCGTTGGCGTTGTTGCCCGCGCCGTCGGTGCCGTTGACGGCGAGCGTCGGCGAGGCGCTGGCACCGCTTCCCCAGGCGATCGCAGTCGAGACGTACGGGCCGCCCGCCGGCGTCGAGATCGTCTCGGAGTTGTGCGTGGTGAAGCCGGCGGCGGACAGCGCGCCGAAGGTGGCGGAAGCGGGGCCGGAGGTTCCGTCGCTGACGGTGTCCTGAACCTTGAAGCTGCCGGCGGCATTGCCCTTGTAGTAGACGGTGGTGCCGGACTTGTAGGCGCCGGTGGCAGCCGTGAGCGCGAGCGCGTCGGTCGGCTTGGTCGTGTCGACCAGCACCGGCAAGCTGCTGATCGTCGAGGCGTTGCCGACGTTGTCGGTGCCGGTGAGCGTGTAGACGTAGCACTGGCCGTCGACGACCGTCGTGTCGGGTGAGGAGACGCTGTTCGCGCCGGTGTAGCCGCTGCCCGGGCAGACGCCGGCGCTCGGCGCCTGGCCGTTCGAGCGCGTGATGACGTTGGACGCGATGCCGGAGCCGGCGTCGGTGTAGTTACCGGAAGTGATCGTGATCGACGTGCTCGTTGCGTACGCCGGGACGCTGATCGAGCCGCCCGTCGGCGCCGTGTTGTCCAGGGTGAGCGAGAAGGTTGCGCCAGTCGAGTTGTTGCCGGCCGCGTCGGTCGAGTGAGTGCTCAGCGAGCCGGCGCCTGTGGCGGTCGTCCAGCCGATCGCGGTCGAGTCATAGGGGCCGCCGGCCGGCGTCGAGACCGTCTCGTTCGAGTGCGACATCCCCGTCATGCCGGACAGGAGCCCGAACGTGGCGGAGGCCGCGCCGGACGAGGCGTCAGTCGCGGTGTCGCGGAGCTTGAAGGAGCCGGCGGCGTTCCCCTTGTAGTAGACCGTCGTGCCGCTCTTGAAGATGCCGCCGCTCGGTGCGGTGAGCGAGAAGGCGTCGACCGGAGCGGTCGCGTCGATCAGCACGGTGGCGGAGGTGACCGAGACGGTGTTGCCGACGTTGTCGGTGCCGGTGAGCGTGTAGACGTAG
>DATAUN010000053.1:0-2644 GCA_036268235.1 Gaiellaceae bacterium | reverse complement strand
ACGATCAGCCGCTTGAGATAGAGCTCGTCGGCGATGCGGAGGTAAAGGTCTGCGTCGAGCTCGTTCGAGTGCGTGACGAACGGCTCCGCGAACCCGCCGCCGTACAGAGGCTGGAGGATCGGCGTCTCGACCTCGACGAAGTCCTCGCCGTCGAGGTACGCGCGGATCTCGGTGATCATCTTCGCGCGGATCAGCGCCGTGCGGCGCGACTCCTCGTTCATCAGCAGGTCGAGGTAGCGCTTGCGGTAGCGCTGCTCGACGTCGGTGAGCCCGTGGAAGGTGTCGGGGAGCGGCGAGCGGATCTTCGCGAGCGGCACGAGCTCGTCGACGATCAGCGACGGCTCACCCCGGCGGCTCTTGGTCGGCTTGCCGATCGCGCCGACGACGTCGCCGAGATGCACGTCGACCTCACCCGTGCGCGCGGCGGGGCAGAGCAGCTGGATGCGCCCGCTCCGGTCGACGAGGTCGAGGAAGACGATCTTCCCCAGGTCGCGCCGCGCCATCACCCGGCCGGCGAGCCGGCGCGTGTCGGCGCCCTCGGCGCCCTCCGCGAGCGCGTCCGCCTCCGCGCGCACGTCGACGACGTGATCGCGGTCGGGGAAGCGCTTCGGCGTCGTCTGGCTCACGGCGTCCTGACCATAGCCCAGGCATGCGGGCCGTCCTTCGGCGTGTCCCGCTCGCGTACGACGCGGAAGCCGTTGGCTTCGTAGAACGCGAGATTCGCCTCGCTGTTCGTCAGCAGCACCGCAGGCAGCCCGGCCCGGGCCGCCGCTTCGACACCCGGCGCGAGCAGCGCCTTGCCGATGCCGTGGCGCTGCTCGTTCGGCTCGACGCCGATGCCGGCGAGGTACCAGTGCGGGCCGGGTGCAGTCTCCGCGCGAAGCTGCTCGACCGCGCGACCGTATGCGAGGAACGCCGAGGTCGCGCCGCCGAGCCGAAGCGGCACGCTGACGAGCGCGCGCAGCGTCGGGCCGACGCGCATCGACGCGCGCCCGGGCGACAGCCAGCGGGCTGCGCCGCGGATGACGCCGCTCGTCGCGTAGACGTCGGCGTTCGTGACGTCGAAGCCGATCCGGAAGAGCCACGGCAGCAGCCGCTCGCGGCGCTCCTCCTCCGGGATCAGCCACACCCAGGCGGGGTCGTTCTGAAAGGCGCGCGCGAGCACATCGCTCGCCTCGCCCAGCTGCTCCCGCTCCAAGCGCACAATCTCCACGCGCCGGAGCCTACGGGGTCGTCAGGCCGCTTTGATCTCCATGATCTTGAACTTCAGCGCCCCGCGAGGTGCTGACACCTCGACGACCTCGCCCTTCTTCTTGCCCATGATCGCCTTGCCGACGGGCGACTCGTTCGAGAGCTTGTTCTCGGCCGGGTTGGCCTCGGCCGAGCCGACGATGTGGTACTCGAACGTCTTGTTGGCCTGCATGTCGCGCAGCCGGACGTGGGCGCCGATCGAGACGGCGTCCTTCGAGATCTCCTTCTTCGTGATCACGCGCGCGGACAGGAGCCGCTCCTCGAGCTGGGCGATCTTGTGCTCGAGCATGGCCTGTTCGTTCTTCGCGTCGTCGTACTCGGCGTTCTCCGCGATGTCGCCGAATTCGCGGGCGACGCGGATCCGCTCCGCGACCTCCCGGCGCTTATCGCCCCGCAGGCGATCGATCTCCTGCTGGAGCTTCTTGAACCCCTCCGGGGTCAGGATCACTTCCTTCAAAAACGACCTCCTAAGGCCCCTAGAAACGGGCGGGAATGGTAGCGGGGCCGTCAAGGGCGCCGCAAGCTGGCCGGGCTACCATTTACCGACTGTGAACATCGATCTGCGCGAACACTGGCTCCTCGGGGGCGTCGAGATCCCCGGCCGGCTCGTCCTCGCCCCGATGGCGGGCGTCAGCGTGCAGGCCTTTCGCCGGCAGGGCCGGCGCTACGGGGCCGGGCTCGTCTGCTCCGAGATGGTCTCGGTCGCCGGGATCCAGCACCGGAACGAGCGCACGCTCGGCTACCTGCGGGTCGGGACGGACGAGCATCCGCTCGCGATCCAGATCTTCGGCTCCGATCCCGCCGCAATGGCCGAGGCGGCCCGGATGGTCGAGGCCGCCGGCGCGGACGTCGTCGACATGAACTTCGGCTGCCCGGTCAAGAAGGTGACGAAGACCGGCGCCGGCGCCTCGCTGCTCGACGATCCCGACCACGCGTGCCGGCTCGTCGAGGCGGTCGCCGGCGCGACGGCGCTGCCGGTCTCCGTGAAGATGCGCCGCGGCGTCGAGAACGGCTCGCGCACCTGCCTCACGGTCGGGCCGCGGCTCGTCGGGGCGGGCGCGTCGTCGCTGACACTTCATCCGCGCTCGGCGAAGCAGATGTACACCGGCACCGCCGACCACTCGCTCACCGCCGAGCTCGTGTCGCTCGTCGACGTGCCGGTGATCGCCTCCGGCGACGTGACGAGCCGCGCGAAGGCGCAATCCGTATTGGCGACGACCGGCGCGGCCGCGGTGATGGTCGGGCGCGCCGCGCAGGGCAACCCGTGGACGCTGCGCGAGATCATGGGCGACGACACCGAGCCGTCGCGCGAGGAGATCGTCGCCGAGCTCATCCTGTTCATGCGCGAGACGGTCCGGGAGCTCGGTGCGGAGCGTGCGTTCGGGTTCCTGAA
>DATAUN010000052.1:0-22850 GCA_036268235.1 Gaiellaceae bacterium | reverse complement strand
GAGCCGCCGAGCGCGAACACCTGCAGCTCCGACGCGGTGCCGCCGCTCGACGATGTCGGCGTACCGCCGACCGAGATCGCGAGGTACTCTTTGCCATCCGCGGCCGCGAAGATCGTCGGCCCCGCGGCGATTTGGTGGCCGGTCTGGAACGTCCACAGGATCTTGCCGGTCTTCGTGTCAAACGCCCGGAGGACACCGTCCCCGCCGCCCGCGAACCCGAGGCCGGACGCAGTCGTCGTCACTCCCCCACGCTCGGGCTCAGGCGTCTCGAACTTCCACACACGCTGACCCGTGTTCACGTCGATCGCGCTGATCGAGCCGTGGTCGTGCCAGCCCGCGAGCAGCGAGCCGAAGTCGCCGTTCTCGAGTCCGAGGAAGACACTCCCTAGTGTGAACTTGTCCTTCTTCTGGATCGGCGTCAGCTCCGTCTGAACATCGACACCCGCGGTCTCGGCGGCAGCATTGATGACGTAGTCGGTCGCCGGGTCGTACGAGGCTGGTGAGTAGTTCAGGCCGCCGATGCTCGACGGATACACGGCAACGGGCTTACCCGGCTGCAGCGCGGGATGCTCGATGCGATCGAGCACCTTCACACGCTCGTAGAACGGCTGCCCCGTGTTCGCGTCGAACGCGTACCAGACGCCTTCCATCGTCGCGACGGATACGACATGCCGCACGTGGCCGCCGACCTTGCCGGTGTAGACGAGCGGCGGCTGCGAGACGTCGTACGACCATTCGTTGCCAGCGATTAGCTGTCGCCACCATTTGAGGCGCCCGGTCTTCAGGTCCACCGCAAGCAGCGAGTCGCTGCGGGGGTTCGTGCCGGGACGAAGCGACGGGAAGTACAGCGGTGTCGCGGAGCCGGTGCCGAAGAACACGGTGTCGGTGGACGTGTCGATCGTCACGGGTGTCCAGACCGCGCCGCCGCCGACGATGCGGCTTGCCGAGCGCCAGCTCTGCTGCTCGGGCGGGATCGTCCACACCGGACTCGGCCACGCCGGCCGCAGATCGGTCGTCCACGCCATGACGAATCCGCGAACGCCGTACTCCGATCCGGCTGCGCCCGCGAGGACCCGATTCCCGCTGCACATCGGCGCGCTCGTCTCGGAATAGCCGTAGTTCGAGCCCGCGCCGGGCACTGCGCTGCTGATTGCCACGCGGCCGAGCAACGCGCCGTTGGCGAGACTGAGCTTGTCCAGGTGCATGTCGAGTGTGAGCAGGAAGAGGGCGCCGCCGCAGTATGCGAGCCCGCGGTTGGCGACAATCCCGAAGTTCTTGAACATGCCGCTGTTCGCGGACTTGAAGTGCCAAAGCACGCTGCCGGTCTCCCCGTTCAACGCGAAGACCTGGTCGTCATTCGTCGTCTCGTAGAGATTCCCCCCGATCGCAAGCGGATACGACTGCTCTCCGATCTTCACGTCGGGGTCGAGCGAACGGAGATTAACGTCGTACACGCGTCCGAGCCCCGCCACGTTCGCCGGCGTGATCTGCGTCAAGGGCGAGTGACGCATGTTGTCGGCGGTGCGGCCGAATCCGAGCCAGTCCCCGTCGACGTGCGTCGCGGCGCCCGCCCCGCTCGTCAACAGGAGCAAGGTCACCCCTGCGATCGCCAAGACAGCGTTCTTCATGCCGAAGCCCTCCGCGTCGTTTGGCCCGCCCGTAGACGGTAGCTGTGCGGGCGCGTCGACGGGGGCAGCAGAAGCAGCAGCAGCGGCACGAGCGCCATGAGCGCGGGCACCGGCGCAAGTGTGCGGGTCCGTACCTCGACGCCCGTCTGCGCCGACGGGCCGGACCCGACAGCCCTGCGAACGAACGCGGCGGGGTCGGCAGTGTGACGAGCGCCCATTGCGGCCTCGAGGCTCGCAACGGCAAGCCGGGCGCCCGCCGGATTGGGCCGGTAGGCAGGCTCTGCCGACGCGACGGGCCTCCACACTCGGTCGGCGCCGGTGCCGACGCGAACGACGATGAGCCGGACCCCGTGATGCGCGAGCGCCGAGGCGACCGCGGCAGGATCGAACGGCGCGGTTTCACCATCGGTCAGCACCACGACGGCGCGCTTGTGCACGCCGTCCGGAAAGAAGCCCTGGGTCGCGAGCGCCGAGAGCGCGTCGAAGGTCGTCGCGACGGTGCTCGCCTCACGAGGTGGCGGTGCTTCGATTGTGACAGCGGACACGCTCGAGTCGAACGCGGCGCGATTCGCGGTCGGGAAGAGATCAGGCAGGACGCGGTCGGTGAACGTCGCGACGCCGATGGGCAAGTCCCCGAGGTGCGCGCCGAGCGAAATAGCGATTCGCTCTGCGCGTGCCAACCGACTCGCTCCGGCCGGTGAAGGAGCGGCCGCCATGGAACGAGACGTGTCGAGGACGATGAACACCTGAGCGTCCGTGCGTGTGCGCAGTAAGGCTCTCGTGTGGACCACCGGCTGCGTCGCGGCGAGCGCAAGCAGCGCGACCGTGAGCACGAGCAACGCCGCACGGCGCAGGTTGTGCGAACGATCGGGCGGCGGCAGACGCAGCGCCCGTCGCACAGCCTCGACTCGGCGCGCACCCATGCCGAGCGCGACCAGCGGCACGACCGCGAACAGCAACGCGGCACTCGCACGAGGCGTGAGGAACGAGAGTGACGCAGCGACCGTCAATAGCCCCGCCCCGGCGTGCCGGCGCTGGCTCCGCCCCGGCCGGTGCCCTGCGACGCGCGGCTCTCGTTCGAGCCCACGCGCACACCGTGGCCCTGCAAAGCTCGGAGCGCCAGTTCGAGGTTGAATGTCGCCTCCGTGTTCGCAGGATCGAGACGCGCCGCGTCGGTGAAGCCGGCGACGGCCTGGTCAGCCGGAGCGAGAACGCCAGGTGGTGCGGACGTTGCGCCCCAGGCGAGGACTCCGAGCAGGTCGTCCGCCTGCGACGCCTCGCGTGGCGGGGCAGTCGTCGCAACGCCGGCGAGCTGCGCCTCGGCGCGGGCGCGCACCTGCGACTGCCGCAGCCCGTTGTCGAAGCCGTATGGCGTGCGCTCCGCGCTGACAAACGTGTTGACGGCGCGGTGGAGAGCGACGTCGTCCGCGGTGCCGAGGATGTGCTCCGCGACGCCGCCGACGAGCGTCGCCGGCGGCCGAGGGCCGACGTGCTGCCAGCGTCCGGCGTCGATCGCAAGCGCAAGGAGCAGACCTGCGACCGCAAAGGAGGCGATCGCCGCCAGTGCACGCATCAGGCGTGACCCCACGTCAGCCGCGATGACCAGATCTCATTCACCGCGAGGCAGACCGCGACCACCGCGATCAGCGCGATCAGGAGCCGCGGCACCGATGGCCCGCTTCGCTTCGCCTGCTCGCCCGGCAGCTGCGCGTGCTGCAACTCGGCCGCCTGTGCGAGGAGCGTGCCGAACAACTGCTCGTCGCGGGGCTCGGGATTCAACGCCACGATGCGCACGGGTATCCGTAGCTGCCTGTAGGCGAGCGAGACGCTCGCCAGGCTCTTGAGATCGCCTGGGTCGTCGTTGAGATCGCTCACGAGGATCACCCCTGGGCGCTTCAGACGCTGCCCCCGGATGATCTGCAGCGCGCGGCCAAGGCCGGCGGCGATCCGCGTTCCGCCGGTGAACGAGTTGGTCCACGGGTTCGCGGGGAATACCGGCAGGAACCCGCCCTTGGCAGGCGGAAGCGTGAAGAAGCGCGCGTAGGGCTTCAGCTCGGCCGCCGGCGTTCCGGGGGGCAGTGCTTCGTAGGCGACGTCCGAGAAGATGACAAGCCCGTAGCGGGCGTTCGTCGAGGCGAGCTGGCGCAGCGTCTCGCCGATGCGCTGGAACGTGTCGGTCGAGATGCTGGCCGACAGGTCGAGGACGACGATGCCGTTCGAGCCGCGCGGCAGGAAGCGGAGCGTGTGTCCTTCTTGCCGAGTGGCGGCCGCAGCGGACGCGGCGACGAGTGCGACGAGCACCGTCGCCAGCGTCGCGCGGACGACACGCGTCCGCCGGCGAGGGTTCGCGAGCGGCGCGACGTCGGTCACCGGGATCATGCTCGGGCTCACGTCTCGCGCTCGGCCGTCTCGACCAGCGACTCGACGCGCGACGGGTCGGGGCTCGGCTCGGACCACGCGAGCTCGAACGCGCGCTGTGCGGTCTCGCCCGGTCCCAGCGAGCGGCCGAGCAGGTCGAGCGCACGGCGGCGTTCCTCGGGGCCGAGGCGCAAGGACTCGCGCACGAACGCGAGCGCACGCTCGAGCGGGGTGCGTTCGTCGCTCGCACGCGGCGCGAGCCGATGCAGGAACGGCCACGCAGCGAAGGCGCCGACTGCAGCAAGGACCAGTGCAGCCGCGACAAGCAGCGCGCGCAGAACGCTGGGCCGAAGCCGATATGTCGGCGCCTGGATCGCCGTCTGCCGCTCGAAGGATCGCAGTGGCGCGCTGACCTCGCGCGCAGTGGTCCGGGGTACGATCGAAAGCCGCCGGCCGCCGATCTTCAGCACCCTCACGCCCGGCCCCGGGACGCAGACGGGATCGAGGCACTGGACCTCGTAGACGTCGCCATGGCGGGCGAGGACGGCAAACGGCGCGAAGCTCGGCGTTCCCGCGCCCTGCACCGTCGCCGTCACGATCTGCCCGAAGTGCGATGGCGAGGGCGAGAACGCGACGACGAACGCTGCGGCGAGCGCAGCCGTCATCGGCGCCGCCGGTGCAGCCGCCGGCGCTCGGCCCAGCGCAGGAACGCTGCGTCGACCGCCTGCGGCTCGGCCGTGCCGAGCACGACCGGGTCGAACTCGAGCCGCCGGAAACGACGGACGATGACCGCGAGCCGTTCCTCGTTCTCGCGGCGCCGCGCGGCCGCCTCTCCGGCTGTGAAGCGGACGAGCGCTCGCTCGCCTTCGGGGCTCGTGAACGGGACGAGCACACCGTCGACCGGCGGGAAGCTCTGCTCCCAGGTCGGGTCCTGAAGGATCACCGGGACGACGTCGAGCCCGGCCGCGCGCGTCCTCATCCACGTAGTTGCCGGCACCTCTGCGAAGAGATCGGAGAGGACAAACACGAAGCTCCCTTGCGGGAGCTCGGCACGGCGATTGACGAGCTCGGCGAGCGTGTGCGCGAGGCTTGTGGACGGCGCGTCGAAGCGCCGGCGGCGCACGCGGTCGAGCACGTAGCGCGGCGCGACCGCACCGGGCGAGAGCACGTGCGCGCGCCCTCCGACCGCCTCGGCGTACCCGAGCTCGGCGCGCGCGACCGCCGCGGACCGGACGATCGCCTCGGCAGCAGCGACGACGGCTGCCGGCTTGTCGAGCCACGGCGTGTCCGAGCCGTAGAACGCCATCGACGGCCGCCGGTCGACGACGATCACGACACGCGGCGTCTCCTCGCGGTAGAGCTCCCGAACGACGAACTCGTCGGCACCGCGCGCAGCCGACAAACGCGCCGAGGCGTACCAGTCGATCGTGGTGACCGGGTCACCGGGGAGATACGGCCTCGTGCTCGCCAGGTCCGACCCGCGTCCGCGCCGGGCGCTCCGGCGTTCGCCAAACGGCGTGCCGGTCAGCCGCCGGCGCGCCACGAGCGGAAAGCCGCGCCGGCGCATGCTCAGCTGCGCGCAGACTCCGCCGCGACGTCCGGTTGCTGCTCCCAGTTCGGGGCCGGCCTCGGTGCAGCGGCCGAGCAGGCATCCCAGACGCGTCGCGCGATCTCGTCGAAGGTGGGCTCGTCCTCGGCGAGGTACTCGGGCCTCAGCACGAGCCGGTGCATGAGGACCGGCACGAAGAGCCGTTCGACATCCTCCGGCAGGGCGTGGTCGCGGCCTTCGAGCAGCGCATATGCACGCGCCGCGCGCTCGAGTGCGAGCGAGCCGCGAACCGACGCGCCGAGCTCGACGAAGTCGAGGCTGCGCGTCGCGCGGACGAGATCGACGATCCAGTGACGCAGCAGCTCGTCGACGTAGACGTCGGCGTTCGCCGCCTGCAGCGCGTGCACGTCCTCGCTCGAGATGACGGGGCGCAGGGAATCGAGGGGATGACCCGCATGCTGCGCCTCCACGATCTGCACTTCTTCGTCGGCGTCGGGATACCCGAGTGCGGTGCGCAGGAAGAAGCGGTCGAGCTGCGCTTCCGGCAGCGGGAACGTCCCTTCCTGCTCGATCGGGTTCTCTGTCGCGAGCAGGAAGAACGGATCGGGAAGCTTGTGCGTGACCCCGTCGACCGTGACTTGCTGCTCGGCCATCGCTTCGAGAAGGGCTGACTGTGTCTTTGGCATCGCCCGGTTGATCTCGTCGACGAGCAGTACGTTTGCGAACACCGCGCCGGCACGGAAGTGAAACTCGCGCTCTCGCTGGTCGTAGACGGTCAGGCCCGTCACGTCGGTCGGCTGCAGATCGGGCGTGCACTGGATGCGAGACGAGACCGCACCCGCGATGCTGCCGGAGAAGGCCCGCGCGAGCACGGTCTTCGCCGTGCCGGGGACGTCTTCGAGCAGCACGTGACCGCGACAGACAAGCGCGGTCAGGACGAGCTTGATCTGCTCCGACTTCCCCACCACCGCGGTCGCGACGTTCTCCTCGAGCAGCGACGCGATCTGTCTTGGACGTTCGAGCTTCCCCACCACGCGGGAAATCGTACGCGGCCCCCGGTCAACGCCGCTGCCGGACCACCACGCTCGCGATCGGCGACTCAGGCTTTCTGAGAACCGGGCGGCTCGTTCGCCTCGAAGGCGAGCATGATCTTCCGGAGCAGCGCGTTCAGCCGCTTCTGCTCGGCCGGCGACAGCGCCGACGCGAAGAACGCCTCCTTGCGCGCCTGGACGGTCGCCGCCGCATCCCACGCAGCGACTCCCTCGTCCGTCAGCTCGACACGCACCCCACGCCGGTCGTCGGGGTCGGCGAGGCGGCGGATGTGGCCGAGCTTCTCGAGGCGGTCGAGCCGGCTCGTCATCGCGCCCGACGAGAGATCGAGCGATCGCGCGAGCGCGCCCGGCGTGCTCGGCCGGCCCTCCTTCCGCAGCCGGAGGTGCGAGAGGACGTGCCAGTCCTCCGGTGTCAGGTCGTACTCGACGAGCGTGTCTTTGAGCGAGTTGTGGATGCGCCGGTTGATGCCGCCGATCCGATCGACGATTCCCTCGACCTCGAGGTCGATCTCCGCCTCGACGTTGTCGAGCTTCTTCAGGAATCGGTCGATGTGGTCTTCGGCCATGTACCCATTTTGACATAAAGACTCTTGACGTCAAATGATTTGACGTGTAGTCTCTCGATATCGAGATACTTCAGGTCGAAAGAAGGAGGCCCTCGTGCTCAGGCCCACAGACCCCTACTTCACGAAGCTCGCAGTCGACGCCCACGTCGAGCAGCTGCGCGGCCGCCGGATGCCCCGGCGGCCGCGGTCGACCCGCTCGAACTAGACCGGCCAGAAGCCGTCGACCGTCTCGGCGTCGGCCTGTGGGTCGTCGATCCGCCGCGAGACGATGATCAGCTCCGCCTCCTCCGGCTCCTCGTTCCACACGCCGCGGACCGTGTCCGGCGGGACGCGAACGGCCTGATGCTTGCCGACTTCGACCACGTCGTCGCCGAGCTTGAACTGGAGCTTCCCGCTCAGCACGAAGTACAGCTCCTCCTGCGTCTTGTGCCGGTGCCCGTAGGAGCCCTTGCTCCCCGTGTGCTGCGGCATGCGCCGGTAGGTCAACGCGACCTGCTCGGCGCCGATCCCGTACGTGATCCCGCGCATCTCGCCCGGGTAGTCGCCGAGCCAGTCGTCGACGTCGCTTGCATGGATGACGGTGTACTCGCTCATGTCAGCTGCCTCCCTTCTGCGAATATCGAACACCTGTCGCCGGAAACTCGCAACCGACTCGTCCTCGTCGCGTGCATCCTCGGCTCGGTGATCGTGTTCGTCGACTCCACGGTCGTGAACGTGGCGCTGCCGGCAATCCAGCGCGACCTCGGCGGCGGGCTCGCCCTCCAGCAGTGGGTCGTGGACGCCTACCTGCTCACGCTCGGCTCGCTGCTGCTCGTGGGGGGCTCGCTCGGCGACCTGTTCGGAGCGCGGAAGCTCTTCCTGCTCGGAATCGTTTCATTCGGCGTGATGTCCGTGATCTGCGCGGCGGCGCCCGACGGGACGACCTTGATCGTCGCCCGCGGCCTGCAGGGCGTGACCGGTGCGATCCTGACGCCGGCGGGCCTCGCCGTGATCGCGACGACGTTCCGCGGTGAGGAGCGTGGGGCAGCGATCGGCGCGTGGACGGCGTGGACCGGCGTCGCGTTCGTCATCGGACCGCTCGTCGGCGGCTGGCTCGTCACGAACGCATCGTGGCGCTGGGTGTTCATCGTCAACGTGCCGTTCGCGATCGCGACGGCGGTGCTCGTCGCGTACGTGGTTCCGAAGCGCGAGCCCACCGGCAAGCGCCCACGCGTCGACGTCGTCGGCGCAGTGCTCTGCGTGCTCGGGCTCGGCGGGCCTGTCTTCGCGTTGATCGAGGAGCCGAAGCACGGCTGGAGCGACCCGCTGATCTTCGTGCCGCTCGTCGCCGGTCTCGCGCTGTTCGCGTCGTTCGTCTGGTGGGAGCGCCGGAGCCCGCAGCCGATGCTGCCGCTCGGGCTCTTCTCGAAGCGGAACTTCTCGTTCGCGAACCTCGAGACGCTCGCCGTCTACGCCGGGCTCTCGACGTTGACCTTCTTCCTCGTGTTGTTCGTGCAACAGCTCGCCGGCTACTCGGCGCTGAAGGCCGGGCTCGCGCTGCTCCCGATCACCGTCGTGATGTTCGTCCTCTCCCCCCGCGTCGGCCGGCTGTCGATGCGCATCGGCCCGCGCGTCTTCATGGGCGTCGGCCCGCTGATTGCGGCGGTCGCACTCGCCGCGCTGATCCGGTTGAAGCCCGGATTCAACTACTGGTGGGAGCTGCTGCCGCCGCTGATTCTCTTCTCGGTCGGCCTTTCGATGATCGTCGCACCGCTCACCGCGACCGTGCTCGCCGACGCGGACGAGAGCGACGCGGGAATCGCGAGCGGCGTCAACAACGCCGTTTCGCGGGTCGCGGGGCTGCTCGGGATCGCCGTCGTCGGCGCCTCCGTCGCCGGCCCGCAAAACACGCTCGACGAGTCGGGCTTCCGGCTCGCCATGGGCATCACCGCCGGGCTCGTCGCCGCCGGCGGCGCGATCGGGCTCCTCGGAATCAGGAACCCGTCGTGAGCGCTCCGAGCCGCGCAGCGGAGATCGTCTTCGATCACGTGACGAAGCGCTACGCGGGCCGCGACGCCGCGGCTGTCGACGACCTCTCGCTCGAGATCCCGGCCGGCACGTTCTGCGTTCTCGTCGGGCCGTCCGGCGGCGGCAAGACGACCGCGCTGAAGATGGTGAACCGGCTGATCCCGTTCGACTCCGGCGAGATCCGCATCGACGGCCGCGACATCAAGCAGCTGCCGCTGACCGAGCTGCGCCGCGGCATCGGCTACGTGATCCAGCAGGTCGGCCTCTTCCCGCACATGACCGTCGGCGAGAACATCGGCACCGTCCCGCGCCTGCTCGGCTGGCCGAAGCGCCGCATCGAGGACCGTTGCCGCGAGCTGCTCGAGCTCGTCGGGCTCGAGGCCGGAGACGCAAAGCGATACCCCGCGGAGCTCTCGGGCGGCCAGCGGCAGCGGGTCGGCCTCGCGCGCGCGCTTGCGGCCGACCCGCCGGTGCTGCTGATGGACGAGCCGTTCGGCGCGCTCGACCCGATCACGCGTTTCCGCCTCCAGACCGAGCTGCGGCGCCTGCACCACGAGGTCGGCAAGACGGTGATCTTCGTCACGCACGACATCGACGAGGCGATCAAGATGGGCGACCGGATCGCGATCCTCCGCGAGGGCGGCGTGCTCGCGCAGTACGACACGCCCGACGCGATCCTCGCCCACCCCGCGGACGACTTCGTCGCGAAGTTCATCGGCGAGGATCGCGCACTCAGACGGCTCGCACTGCGGACACTTGAAGACGTGAGGCTCGAACCTGTCTCGGAGAACGAAGCGGGTGCGCGGGTCCCGCCCACCACAACCGTCCGCAATGCGGTCTCCCTGATGCTCGGCTCGCATACAGACCGGGTTGTCGTCGCCGACGGAGAACGCGTGCTCGGCGTCTTCCGCCTCGCCGACGCAGGAGAGCTGCTGTGAGGCTCGCGGGCGGACCGGTGATCCCGAACTTCGGGCAGGGCAGCGCGTGCGTGACCGGCAACCACGCGTTCTGCTGGGGCTGGGTGCGCATGCACTGGCACGACACGCTCGGCCCCGCGCTCGTGCAGCACCTCGAGCTGACGGCGATCGCGGTCGGCATCGGCTTCGCGATCGCATTCCCGCTCGCGCTGCTTGCGCACCGCTTCCGGCCGCTCGAGCAGCCGATCGGCGTCGTCTCGGCGCTGCTCTACACCGTCCCGAGCCTCGCGGCGTTCCAGCTGCTCGTGCCGTTCACCGGCATCACGTGGACGACCGTCGAGATCGCACTCGTCGCCTACACGCTCGTGATCCTCTTCCCGAACATCGTGGCGGGGCTGCGCAGCGCGCCCGCCGAGGTGATCGAGGCTGCACAGGGCATGGGGCTGACGCGGCTCCAGGTGCTCACGCGCGTCGAGCTGCCGCTCGCGGTGCCGGCGATCATCGGCGGCCTCCGCATCGCTGTCGTCTCGACCGTTGCGATCGCGACGATCGCAGCGACGCTCCTGCCGAAGGGCCTCGGCTATCCGATCTTCCTGGCGCTGAAGGACCCGACGCCGTTCAAGACCGAGATCTACTCGGCCGGAGCGCTGGCCGTCGCGCTCGCGCTCGGCGCCGACGCGGTGCTCGTCGCGCTGCGCCGCGTTCTCGTCCCCTGGTGGTCGCGGAGGCTCGCGTGATGCTCGCAGACATCGCGAATCTCCATACGTTCGTCGACGCATTCCGATTTATCGGCGACAACCCGGGCTTCCTGCTCACGAAGGCGTGGCAGCAGCTCGAGCTGTCGGGCGCCGCGCTCGCGATCGCCGCGGCCATCGCGCTGCCGCTCGGCGTGATCCTGGGCCATTTCCACCGCTTCTCGAACTTCGCGATCGGCGCGTCGATCCTCGGGCGCGGCCTGCCGAGCCTCGTGCTGATCGCGGCGTTCCTGACCGTGCTCGGCATCGGCTTCGTGAACAATATGGTCGCCCTCGCCGTCCTCGGCACCGGGCCGATCCTGACGAACGCCTACGACGCGGTCGACCGGGCGGACCGGGACACCGTCGAGGCGGCGCGCGGGATGGGCATGACCCACGTCCAGATCCTGCGGCAGGTCGAGCTGCCGCTCGCAATTCCCCTGCTCTTCACAGGAATCCGCGTCGCCGCGGTGACGATCGTCGCCACGGCGCCGATCGCTGCGATCGCCGGCGGCGGCGGGCTCGGGGACATCATCGTCAACCAGGCGAGCTACCGCCTCCAGGGCGTGATCGGTGCATCATTCTGCGTCATGGCGCTCTCCGCGCTCGTGTTTCTCGCGCTCGCGGGGCTCCAGGCGGCCGTAACGCCCAGGGGACTTCGCCGTACTAGTGTCGTCAGAGATCTCACGACCAACTGAAAGGAGCACGTTGTGATCAGGAAACACACGAGGCGTGCGGCCAAGGCCGCGTTCGCGATCAGCTTGGGAGTCGCGATTGTCATCGGCTTGTACGCGGCGGCGTTCACGCGTCCGGCACATGCAGCGACGAAAGCCGGACCGACGATCATCCTCGGGACGAAGAACTTCCCCGAGGAGTACATCCTCGGCGAGCTCTACAAGCAGGCGCTCACCGGCGCCGGCTTCACGGTCTCCTACAAGGAGAACATCGGCTCGACGGAGATCATGACCTCCGCGCTCCAGAGCGGGAAGATCAACATGTATCCCGAGTACACGGGCGTGATCGTGCAGGACGTCTTCGGCAAGAAGAACTCTCCGAAGACCGCACTCGCCACGTACAAGCTCGCGAAGAAGCTCGAAGCGGGCAAGGGGTACTCGCTGCTGAAGGCGACGCCGTTCTACGACACGGACGTGCTCGCGGTCACGAACGCGACGGCGAAGAAGTACGGGCTGAAGTCGATCGGCGACCTGAAGAAGGCCGGCGCGTTCAAGCTCGGCGGCTTCCCGGAGTGCAAGACCCGCAACACGTGCTTCGTCGGCTACACGAAGCAGTACGGCCTCTCCAACGCGTCATTCCTGCCGCTCGCCGGGATCTCGGCGTACGCGGCGCTCGACGCAGGCAAGGTGCTGGCGGCAGACGTCTTCTCGACCGACCCGCCGCTCGGCAAGAACTCGAAGTACACAGTGCTGAAGGACCCGAAGCACGTGACCGGGTTCCAGAACGTCGCGCCGATCGTCAAGACCTCGCTGCTCTCGCAGCTCGGCCCCACGTTCACCGTCACGGTGAATGCGGTGTCGAAGGACCTGACGCTCAACGCGATCGTCGCCATGAACAAGGCGGTCGAGGTCGACAAGGCGAATCCCGCCAAGGTCGCCGCGGCGTTCCTGAAGGCGAACCACCTCAAGTAGTCCGCGGTCGCCGCGCGGGTGGCTGCCCCTAGGGCAGTCGCCCGCCGGTGACGCGTGCCGCCGCGAGCGACGCGGCGAGCAGCAGCGCCGCTGCGGCGACGAACCACGACGACACCTCGCGCTTCACCGAGCGGCGCGCGATGCTCGCGCCGAGATGGCTGTAGATCTGGCTGACCTTCGACGCCGTCTTCGCGCGGAACGTGGTGCCGCCCGTCTCGCGCGCGATGGCCGCGAGCGTGACCGGGTCGGGGCGCACGTTGACCGTGCCGCCGCCACCGCCGCCGAAGCCGCCGCCGCCGAAGAACCCGCCGCCGGGGAACGTGAGTGTGCCGTGATCGGTGCCGAGCACGACCGTGAAGATGCGGATCCCGGCGGCCTTCGCAAGGTCGGCGCCCTGCAGCGGCGTCAGCGTGCCGTGCGTCTGTGCGCCGTCGGAGAGGAGCACGATCGTGCCGGGGATCTTCCCCTGCTTGGTCCGCGGCGCGTCGCCGACCGCGGCCTTCACCACCTGCACGGTTGCGCCGATCGCGTCGCCGATCGCCGTGCCCGACTCGGGTGAGAGCAGCCCGATCCCCTCCTGGAGGATCGCGCGGTCGGTCGTGGGCGTGACGAGCACGTCGGGGCCATTCGAGAACGCGACGAGGCCGATCTTCACGCTCTTCGCGATCTTCGACTGGAACTCGGTCATCGCCTCCTGCGCCGCGCCCAGCCGCGTCGGCTTGACGTCGTTCGAGCGCATCGACCCGGACACGTCGACGAGCAACACGACCGTCGCCTGGTTCGACGGCTCCCGCACCGCCACACGCGGCCGGGCGATCGCCGCCGATGCCGCCGTCACTGCGAGCAGAAACAGCGCGAGCGGCAGCAGCGTGACCCAGCGCCGACGGCGTCCGGAGATCACCGATGCAAGGACGTCGATGTTCGTGAACGAGACGGCGTAGCGCGCGCGCCGCCTCTCGAGCCACCACGCCGCAACGCCCGCCACGGGGACGACGAGCAGGACGAGCAGCAGCCAGGGCGAGCCGAAGGTCATGCGGTCGGAGCGCACTCCGCGCCGGCCTGGACGATCGCGTGCGCGTCGGGCGAGAGCGCGTCGGTCGACGAGGCCGTCACGACGACCTTCTTGCCGACGACCGCATGATGCGCCTCGACGAGCGCGACCTCGGCCGCGCTCGGCGGGCTCTTGGTGCGGAACGCGACCGCGTGCCACGCGCCGACGAGGTTCTCGCCCGCCGAGCACGCGATCCGCGCGAACTTCACCTGGCCGGGCCCGATCACGACGATGCGCGAGCGCAGGATGAGGTTCGGGCCGGGCGGGCTCACCTTGTACGAGACGGTCGTGCCGCCGCCTCCACCCTGCAGCGGGATGCACCCGATCAGCGGCTGGAACGACTCGGAGCGCCCCGAGGTCGACACGGCGCGGAAGAACGCGTACTTCGTCGTCGTCGTTCCCGGCCCCACCGGCGCACCGAGCTGGCCTTCGAACGTCACGTGCACGTCGCGGGAGGTCACCTGTGCGTCGAGGCCGCCGACGACGCTTTGCCCCTTCGGGCAGGTCAACAGATAGTTGGCGGTGCCGTGCGCGGGGACGGCGACCCACGGCCCCGGCACGTCGATGCACTTCTGGATGCCGTGGCACTCGTTGGTCGCGCCGCCGACCGGAGCCGTCGCGGCAGCGATCGCGAGCGCGACGACGAACGCAAGCAGCAGCGCTCTCACGGGACCCTCCGCAGCCAGGCGCCCGAGAGCAGGCCGCCCACGAGCATGAAGGCGAGCGCGCCGGCGGCGAGCCCCGAAGTGACCTCGACGGTCTTCTTCTGCTGGCCGACGCGCGAGCCGAGCTCGGCGTACACGCCCTTGACGTTCACCGCCGACCGGCCCTGCATGAAGAACCCGCTCGTGCCGCGTGCGAGCTGCTGCAGCGTCTGCGGTTGCGCCGGCACCTGGATCTGCTCCTGGTAGCCGCCCGCGAGCTTCTGCCGCACGATCCCGTCGGGGGTGCCGAGCAGAATCGTGGAGACCGGCGTCTTCCCGGTCCGCGCGGCCTGCGTCGCCTGCGCCACGGTCGTGCGGCCGGCGTTCTGGCCGCCGTCCGAGATGACGACGACGACCGCCGGCGGACGCTGCCCCTTCACCGTGCCCCTCACCGAGGCGCCGACCTGCACCGCCTTGACGACCGCCTCGTTGAGCGCGGTTCCCTCCGGGCCGGTCTTCGCGCGCCGGAGCGCGGCGTCGATCACCGTCGTGTCGTGTGTCGGCGGGGCGACCACCGAGACGTCGTTGGAGAACGTCACGAGCGACAGCTCATAGCCGTGCGGGAGCTTCGACATGAACCGCCGGATGATCGCCTTGGCTGTCGCAAAGCGCGTCGGCGGCGAGTCGTTCGCCGCCATCGAACCGGACCGGTCGAGCACAAAGACAACGGTCGCCTCCTGCGATTTGACGTGGAACGTCGCCTTCGGCCGCGCGAAGCCGACGAGCAGCAGCGCGAGACCGACGAGCAGCAGCGCGAGCGGGATGGTCCGGCGCCAGGCGGGCGGGCGCGCGACCATGTTCGGCTGCAAGTCGAGCGGCGCCCAGGCAGTCGAACGGCTCCGGCGCCAGTCGACGTCGAGCAGCCAAAGACCGAACACGACCGCCGGCAGGCCGAACAGCAGCAGGAGCAGCCACGGAGAGGCGAAGCTCACCGCGCGCGCTCCCGGCGGCGGACGAACGCCGTGAGCGGCCGGAGCCAGTCGCCTTCGGTCGAGAGCGCCACGTGGCGGACCCCGACGGTCGCAAGCGAGCGCACGAGACCGGCGCGCTCATCGGCCGCCGCGGCGGCGAACCGCTCGCGCAGGCGGCGGTCACTCGTATCGACGCGAAGCTGGCGTCCGGACTCCGGGTCGACGAGCCGAAGCTCGCCCACGTCGGCGAGCTCCTGCTCGCGCGGGTCGCGGATCTCGACCGCGAGCACCGTGTGGCGTCCCGCGAGCCGGAGCAGCGGGCTGCGCCAGTCGAGCGGCCCGCGGAAGTCGGAGACGACGATCATGAGCGAGCGCTGCTTCACCACCCTGTTGGCAAGCTCCAGAGCATCGTGCAGCGAGCCGGACCCGCCGGCCGGAAGCCCGCGCAGGAGCTGCAGCGTGTCGAGCAGCGCTCGCCGTCCCTGCCGCGGCGCCTCGAACGACTCCTCCTGCCCGAAGGAGATCGTGCCGAGCCGGTTGCCGCGGCGCGTCGCGGCGTGGCCGACTGCGATTGCAACGCCTTCGGCGACGTCGGCCTTCCGCCGGTCACCGGTTCCGAACGCCATCGACGCCGACGCGTCCAGCACGAGCCACGTGACGAGCACGCGCTCCGCGAGCTCGACGCGAACGTGCGGCTCGCCGGTGCGGGCGGTGACGTTCCATTCGATGCGGCGCACGTCGTCGCCCGGTTGGTACGGCCGCACCTGCCACAGCTCGCTGCCGACGCCGGCGAACGCGGAGCGGTAGTCGCCGGCGAGCAGGCCGTCGACGCGCCGGCCGACGGTGAGCTCGAGCGCGCGGAGCGACGACGCCGAGAGCCTTCCGGGGCCGGGCTGCTCGGGCGTCCGTGTCGGTGCGAGCGGGTCGGTGGCCGTCGCCATCCCTACGCCGCGGTGTTTGCGCGGCGGCCGAGATCGATCTGCGGCAGCGGCACGACCGCCAGCACCTGGTCGAGGAGCGAGTCGGGCGAGACCTCTTCCGCGAGCGCGCGGTAGGAGAGAACGAGGCGGTGGCGGAACGCGTCGTGCACGAGCGCCTCGAGGTCGCCGGGGACGACGTAGTCGCGGCCGCGGATGAGCGCGAGCGCACGCGCAGCGGCGACGAGGCTGATCGGCCCGCGCGGGCTGGCGCCGTACGCGACGTACTCCTTCACGTCGTCGAGCCCGCGCTCTCCCGGCTTGCGCGTTGCGGTCGCGACGTCAACCGACCAGCTGATCAGCGCCGGGTCGACGTAGATCTCGGCAGCCTGCCGCTGAAGCTCCTTCAGCTCGTCGAGCGAGAGCATCTGGTTGAGCTCCGGCGTCGCTTCGAGCGACCGCGCGACGACGGTCAGCTCCTCGTCGTGCGCCGGGTAATCGACGAGCACCTTGAGCATGAAGCGGTCGACCTGCGCCTCGGGCAGCGGGTACGTGCCCTCGGACTCGATCGGGTTCTGCGTCGCGAGCACGAGGAACGGGCTCGGCACCGGGAACGTCTGGTGTCCGATCGTCACCTGGCGCTCCTGCATCACCTCGAGCAGCGCCGACTGCACCTTCGCCGGCGCACGGTTGATCTCGTCGGCGAGCAGGAAGTTGCAGAAGACCGGGCCGAGCTCCGTGTCGAAGTCGGCGCGGTCCGGCCGGTAGACGCGTGTACCGACGAGGTCCGACGGAACGAGGTCCGGCGTGAACTGCACACGCTTGAACGACCCGCCGAGCACCGCGGCCGTCGTCTTGATCGTCAGCGTCTTCGCGAGTCCGGGCACGCCTTCGATCAGAACGTGGCCACCTGCGAGCAGCGATACGAGCACGCGCTCGAGCATCTGCTCCTGGCCGGCGATCACACGCCGGATCTCGAACAGTGCTTGTTCGAGCTTGCCGTCTCCCTCCATACGTCGTCCTCCTGGCTCGGGGTTCACCCCTAAGGATGACTGAGTGACCTAAGAAGTTCTTGTCAGATTCAGCGCGTCGCCCCAGGCAGACCGTAATGACTCCACCTCGTCGCGAGAGCGCGTCGGCTCGTATACGGCCCCCACCCCGACCCCGGTTTCGCGCCCCGCGGCGAGTGCAGCGGCTCCGAGAGCCGTCGTCTCGGCCTCGGCGGCGACCTCGACCGGCAGTCCGAGCAGATCGGCCTGAAACTGCATCAGGAACGCGTTCGCGGTCGCGCCTCCGTCCGCGCGCAGGGCGGTCGGGCGCTGCGGAAGCGCGTCGACGACATCCGCGACCTGGTGCGCGATCGCCTCCAACGCCGCCCGCACGAGATGCGCGCGCGTGGTCCCCCGCGTGATTCCGGTCACGAGCCCGCGCGCGTCCGCGTCCCACCATGGCGAGCCGAGCCCGGTGAGCGCGGGGACGAAGTGGACGCCGCCGGTGGACTCGACGCTGCGCGCGAGCTTCTCGCTCTCGCCCGCGCTCGCGAGCACGCCCAGGCCGTCTCGCAGCCACTGGATTGCGGCGCCGCTCACGAGCACCGCACCCTCGAGCGCGTAGCCGTCCGCGGCTGCCGTCTTCAGCAGGCCGTGAGCGGGTGGGCTCGCGTCGTCGCCCGTGTGCACGAGCACGAACGAGCCGGTGCCGTACGTCGCCTTGCCCTCGCCCGCGGCGTGGCAGCCCTGCCCGTAGAGCGCGGCCTGCTGGTCGCCGGCGATGCCGCGGATCGTGACCGTGCGTCCGCCGAGCTCGCCCTCGCCGACCGTGTCGGCGGAGCCGATGATGCGCGGCAGCACGTCGCGCGGCACGTCGAACAGCTCGAGCAGCTCGTCGTCCCAATCGAGCGTCTCCAGCGAGACGAGCAGCGTGCGCGACGCGTTCGTCACGTCGATCACATGCTGCTCGCCGCCGGTCAGCTGCCAGACGAGCCAGGAGTCGACGGTGCCGAACGCAAGCCCGTCGCGGCGGTGCTCGCGGAGCAGCCACTCGAGCTTCGTGGCCGAGAAGTACGGATCGGGGACGAGCCCCGTCCTGGTTCGGATCAGCTCGGCATCGAGCTCGCGGCAGCGCTCGGCGGTGCGCCGGTCCTGCCACACGATCGCGGGCGCGACCGGCTCGCCCGTCGCGCGGTCCCAGAGGATCGTCGTCTCGCGCTGGTTCGTGATCGCGACCGTGTCGGGCGCGCCGCCGGCCGCGGCAGTTGCATCCAGGACGCTCTGCCAGATCTCGCGGGGGTCGTGCTCGACCCAGCCCGGCCGCGGGAAGTGCTGCGGCAGCTCGCCGTAGCCGCGGCCGGTCACGTGCAGCTCGTCGTCGACCAGGAGGCACGTCGTGCCGGTTGTCCCCTGGTCGATCGCGAGGATCACGAATGCTTGGCGATGAACTCGAGCGTGCGGCGCCACGCGTCGTCCGACGCGTCGGCGAACTCCTCCTGCTTGCGGTCGAAGAAGCTGTGCGGTGCGCCGTCGTACGTGACGATCTCGTGCTCGACCCCTGCCGCGGTCAGCGCCTCGTCGAACGCGGCGTTGTCCTCGGCGGTGATGTGCTGGTCGTCGCCCGCTTGCAGCGCGAGGATCGGGCACGCGATCTTGCCGGCGCGCGAAACGGTGCTGGGTGCACCGCCGCGCTCCCGCGTGGGCGAGCCGTAGAAGCCGATCGCGCCCGCGAGCCCATGTCCGGCGGCCGCGGCGTTCCAGGAGTTGCTGCCGCCGAAGCAGAAGCCCACGGTGAAGATCGACGACGCACCGAGCTCGCGCAGCTTCTCGACAGCGGCGCGCACGTCGGCCTGCACGCCCTCGTCGGTCGTCTGCTCGACATGCGGCATGTACTCGAACTCGTCGTCGCGCTTCTCCACGCCTGCGGTCCGGCCGAAGTAGTCGATTGCAACCGCCGCGTGGCCGCGCTCTGCGAACCGAAGCGCCAGCTCTTCGTAGAAGTGGTAGAGCCCGCGGACGTCCGGAAGGATCACGACGCCGGTGCGCGTCTCCTCGTCGGGCGTCGCCTGGAAGGCCGCGAACCGGTTTCCGTCGGCCGCGGTCAGGATCAAGTCGTCGTGTGAGACGGCTGCGCCGGCGATCCTCGGGATCGGCGGCTCGGAGTCGGTGTCGAAGCACATGGGGGAAGCGTAACGCGAACTCGCGAACCTGGTTCGGGGGCGCTTACCCCCCGCTGATCGCGGCGATCACGTCGACGCGCGAGCGCTCGTCGATCGCGGTGTCGAGCGCGGCGCGCTCGCGATCGACGTACACGTGGATGTGGGGACGCAGCGTCGGCCCGGGCGCGCACAGGCGGTCGCGCAGCCCGGGGAACTGGTCCTCGAGCTGCGCGATCGCCTGGTCCACCGTGGCCGCCTCGAGCTCGATGCGGCGCGGCAGCCCCGCGAAGAGCGGCGTCAACGTCATCGGGAGATGAACGTCCGCCATCAGTCCAGGATTGCAACCTCGACCGACGAGACCGGCGGCAGGTAGCCCGCGATCTCCGTCCACGAGGCGGCGTCGTCGTTGGAGGCGAAGACCTGGCCCGTGCTGGTGCCGAAGTAGTAGCCGGGCACGTCGTGCGTGTCGTTCGCCATGCCCTCGCGCAGCACGCCGACGAATGCGTTGTCCTGCGGGAGGCCGTTGTCGGCACGGCGCCAGCTGGAGCCCGCATCCTCGGTGCGCCACACGCACGCCTTGCCGTCCGGCATCGTGCGCCCGTGGCCCGGGTCGAGCGGGATCACGTGGAACGTGTTCGGATCGTGCGGATGCGCGGCGGCGGCAAAGCCGAACTCGCTCGGCAAGCCTTCGGTGATCTCCGTCCAGCTCAGCCCGGCGTCGGCGCTCGTGTGCATCCCGACATGGTTCTGCTGGTACATGCGCACGCCGTCGGCGCCGCGCGCCACCTTGTGCACACAGAAGCCGACCTCCTCGTGCTCGCGCGGCCAGTCCGAGCGCAGGCCGCGGTTGCGGGGCGTCCACGTCTTCGCATCGTCGGTCGTCTCCCACAGGCCGACACCCTGCACGATCGCCCACCAGTGATTTCGGTCGGCGTCGTCCTGGAACACGGCCGACATGCCGAGGTGACCGGGGGGCTGGTTCGCCGGGTCGTCCCAGCCCTCGCTGCCGGGCTGCCCGGCAAGCGTCGTCTTGACGGCCCAGGTCGCGCCGTCGTCGGTGCTCTCGAAGATGCCGGGCATCTCGACGCCGACGAGCACGCGGCCGTGCCGCGCGGACAGCACCGAGACCTTCGAGATCTTGCGGTCGTCGTCGTAGGCGAGCCCTTCCGACGAGTGCGTCCACGTCTCGCCCAGGTCGGCGCTGCGCCACACGGCAGAGCCGTGCCATTCGCTCGCCGCGGCGGCGTAGATCGTTCCGGCCTCGTCGAAGACGGCGTGGTACACGGGCCAGGCCTCGCAGTACGGGCCGCGCAGCTTCCAGTCGCGGCGCGCCTCGTCGCTTTCGGCCACGAAACAGCCCTTGCGGGTTCCAATCAGGAGCACAGTGCGGGACACGCGCGCTTCACCTCCGGGAGACATCGATCGTGGACGCCAGTATGGACCGGCCGGCCGCCGGAAACTCATCGCTCGGGCAATACCTCTGCGACAGAGGTATTATCCGGAGCGTGACCGCCGACGAGCTCCTCGACGCACTCGCCACCCTCCGCCGGGCGATCCGCCGGATCGCCGACCGGCCCGCCGAGCTCGCCGACCTGACCGGGGCGCAGCTCGAGCTCGTCCGGCTGCTCCGCCGCCTGCCGGGGCTCTCGATCGCAGACGCCGCGCGCGAGCTGGGCGTCGCGCCGAACACGATCAGCACGCTCGTCCGCCAGCTTGCCGACGCGGGGTTCGTCGCGCGCGGCGTCGACAGCGCCGACCGGCGCGTCGCACGGCTGGAGCTCGCACCGGCCATGCGGCAGAAGGTCGAGGCGTGGCGCGACCGCCGCGTCGAGGTCGTCGAGAGCGCACTTGCGGCGCTGCCTGCACTCGACCGCCGGAGGCTCGAAGCGGCCGTACCGACGCTGCTCCACCTGGGCGCAGAGCTCGAGGACGAGCTGGGCGCGGCATGACGGTCGCGGTCCGCGAAGAGCTCGCCGCCGCGGTCGAGTGCCGCGGCATCCGCCACCGCTTCGGCGAGACGACGGCCGTGGACGGGGTCGACCTGACTGTGCTCGAGGGCGAGGTGTTCGGGCTGCTCGGCCCGAACGGCGCGGGCAAGACGACGCTGATCCGCCTGATGAACACGTTGCTGCCGCTCCAGGAGGGCTCGATCTCGGTGTTCGGCAACGACGTCAGGCACGCGAAGATGGCGGTGCGGCGGCGGCTCGGTTACGTCCCGCAGCAGCTCTCGATCGAAGGCGCGCTGACCGGACGCGAGAACGTGATGTGGTTCGCGCGCCTGTTCGACGTACCGCGCTCCGAGCGCCGCGAGCGCGTCGACGCGTCGCTCGAGTCGATGGCGCTGAGCGATGCGGCCGACCGTCTCGCGAGCACGTATTCGGGCGGCATGATCCGCCGCCTCGAGCTCGCACAGGCACTCGTCAACCGCCCCGCGCTGCTCGTGCTCGACGAGCCGACGATCGGCCTCGATCCGGTCGCGCGCGACAGCGTCTGGCAGCGGGTCGAGGAGCTGCGCGACGCCACCGGGATGACCGTTCTCCTGACGACGCACTACATGGAAGAGGCAGACGCACTGTGCGATCGCATCGCGCTGATGCACCTCGGCTCGATTCGCGCCGAGGGCACGCCCGACGAGCTCAAGTCGGAGCTCGGCCCCGACGCGACACTCGAAGACGTCTTCCGCCACTACACCGGCGGCACCCTCGAGGACGAGCTGAAGGGAGGCCTCCGTGCGATCCGAAGCTCTCGTAGCACCGCGCACCGGCTCGGCTGACGCTCCCGCGCCCCAGATGTGGCGCCGTTATCCGAGCCGCGTCGGGACGTTCTGCCTCGTCGAGCTGCAGAAGCTCTCCCACGATCGCACCGAGCTCTTCACGCGCGCGGTGCAGCCGATCCTCTGGCTCGTGATCTTCGGCGAGACGTTCAACCGTATCCACGCGATCCCGACCGGCAACCTGCCCTACCTCGATTTCCTGGCGCCGGGGATCATCGCGCAGTCCGGGCTCTTCGTCGCGATCTTCTACGGGATCATGATCATCTGGGAGCGCGACTCGGGTGTGCTGACGAAGCTGCTCGTCACGCCCACACCGCGCTCGGCGCTGATCCTCGGCAAGGCATTCTCGGCAGGGATCCGCGCGATCGCACAGGTGATCGTCGTGCTGATCGTCTCCGCCCTGCTTGGCGTCGCGCTGACGTACAACCCGCTCAAGATCCTCGGCGCGATCGGGATCGTCGTGCTCGGTGCGGCCTTCTTCTCGTGCCTGTCGATGACGATCGCTGGCATCGTGCTGAAGCGCGACCGGCTGATGGGCATCGGCCAGATGATCACGATGCCGCTCTTCTTCGCGTCGAACGCGCTCTATCCGGTCTCGATCATGCCGGGCTGGGTGCGCGTGCTCAGCAAGGTGAACCCGCTCTCGTATGAGGTCGACGCGCTGCGCGGGTTGTTGATCGGCACGAGCTCGAACCTGCCGCTCGACTACGGCGTGCTGCTCGTCGCGGTGGTGCTCGGCGTGACCACGGCGTCGCTGCTGATCAGCCGGCTCGCGCGCTGAGCCCAAGGCTCACGACGAGGGAGGGAACTGTCCCGCGGCGTCGTCGACCGTGTCGGCGAGGATCGCGCCGCGATCCTCGCGCTTCGCCACCCGCCACGCGTTGAACCG
>DATAUN010000051.1:0-9724 GCA_036268235.1 Gaiellaceae bacterium | reverse complement strand
GGAGATCGGCCAGGCCGCGCTCGCGCAGATGCGCGAGCTGCCCTTCTATACGAACTGGTCGTACGCACATCCGCGCGCGATCGAGCTCGCACACGAGCTCTCGACCCTCACGCCGTCGAACATCAACCGCGCGTTCTTCGTCTCGGGCGGGTCGGAGGCAGTCGAGTCGGCGTGGAAGCTCGCGCGGCAGTACCACCACGCGCGCGGCGAGCGCCGCTGGAAGGCAGTTGCGCGCCGCACCGCGTACCACGGGACGACGATGGGCGCGCTCTCGATCAACGGCATCCCGGCGCTGCGCGCGCCGTTCGAGCCGCTCGTCCCCGACGTCGTGCACGTGCGCAACACGAACCGCTACCACCGGCCGGCTGACGAGACCGAAGCGGAGTTCACGGCGTTCCTGCTCGACGACCTCGAGGGCGCGATCGAGCAGGCCGGCCCGGAGACGGTCGCGATGGTGATCTTCGAGCCGGTGCAGAACGCGGGCGGCTCCTTTACCCCGCCGGCCGGCTACTTCGCCGGCGTGCGCGAGATCTGCGACCGCTACGGGATCCTGCTCTGCGCGGACGAGGTGATCACCGGCTACGGCCGCCTCGGCGAATGGTTCGGCAGCATCAAGTACGACATCCAGCCGGACCTGATCACGTGCGCGAAGGGCCTCTCGTCGAGCTACGCAGCGATCGGCGCCGTGCTGGTCGCCGACAAGGTCTATGACGCGTTCGGCAGCGAGAAGTCGATGTACTCGCACGGCATCACCTTCGGCGGCCACCCCGTCGGCTGCGCGATTGCACTGAAGAACCTCGAGATCATGCAGCGCGAGAAGATCGTCGAGCACGTGCGCGACACGCAGGACGACTTCCGCGCACAGCTTGCGACGCTGCTCGAGCTCGACATCGTCGGCGACCTGCGCGGCACCGGCTACCTCTACGCGCTCGAGCTCGTGAAGGACAAGGAGACAGGCGAGTCGTTCAGCGCCGATGAGTGCGAGACGCTGCTGCGCGGTTACCTGTCACAGGCGCTCTTCGAGCACGGCCTGATCTGCCGCGCCGACGACCGCGAGGATCCCGTCGTGCAGATCTCGCCGCCGCTCATCGCCGGAGAGCAGGAGTTCTCCCAGATCGTCGGAATACTCGGCGAGGTACTGACCGAGGCCTGGAAACGCATCCACTAGGAGGAGCCATGGCAGTCGCTGAGCAGACGACCACGTTCGCGCTTGAAGAGAAGAGCAAGCTCATCAAGTCGCTGCGCCGATTCGACATGGTGTTCTTCTCGATCTGCGCGTTCGTCGGCCTCGACACGCTCGGCACCGTTGCGAACAAGGGGCCGCAGGGCTTCCTCTGGCTCGTCGTGCTCGCGGTCGTCTTCGTCGCGCCGTACATGCTGCTGATGGCCGAGGTTGGCTCGGCGTTCACCCAGGAGGGCGGGCCGTACGAGTGGACGAAGATGGCGTTCGGGCGCCTGCACGGCGGCATCGCCTCGATTCTCTACTGGGTGACGAACCCGCTGTGGGTCGGCGGGTCGCTCGCGTTCATCGCGCACGACTCGTGGAGCGCCAACGTCTTCAAGGTCGGCACCGGCTCGGTCGGCGACTACGTCTTCAAGCTCGCGTTCATCTGGATCTCGATCGGCGTTGCGATCATCTCGCTGCGCTACGGCAAGTGGATCCCGAACGCCGGTGCGATCCTGCGCGGCGTCGTGCTCGGGTTCTTCTCGCTGACGGTGATCATCTACGGCATCAAGCACGGCGTCGCCGGCTTCCAGTGGGGCCACATCAGCCCGACACGGGGGATCTTCTTCGGCCTCGTGCCGTTGCTGCTCTTCAACTACGTCGGCTTCGAGCTGCAGAACGGCGCCGCCGAGGAGATGGAGGACCCGCAGCGCGATGTGCCGCTCTCCGTGCTGCGCAGCGGCATCACCGGCGTCCTCATGTACGTCGTCCCGATCTTCTGCATCCTGCTCGTGCTGCCCGCGAGCAAGGTGACGTCGATCGGCGGGTTCATCGACGCGGTCACGCTCACCTTCCACGGCGTCTACGGCGGCGCCGCGCACGCGATGCTGATCGTCATGACGCTCGCCTTCATCGGCGCGCTCGTCACCTCCGGTGCGGTGTGGATGATCGGCTCCGACCGTATTCAGGCGGTCGCGTCATACGACGGCGCGTTCTTCCCGTTCTTCGGCGTGTTCAACAGGAAGCTCGGCACGCCGGTTCGCGTGAACGTCATGTCGGGCATCGCCGCGAGCGTGTTCTGCATCGCCGGCATTTACCTGCTGCGTAATCAGAGCACCTCGAGCGCGTTCGTCGTCGTGCTCGACATCGCAATCTCGACCACGCTCATCTCGTACCTCTGGATCTTCCCGGCGGTGCTCAAGCTTCGCTACGCGTATCCGAACGTCCACCGCCCGTACGTGCACCCGTGGGGCATGCCGGGGATCTGGATCTCGACGATCCTGGTGACCGGCTGGATTGCGCTCGGCTCCTACGTCGCGGTGTTCCCGGACACGCTCGAGCGGCTCTTCCACGTGGGCTACGGGTTCAAGGACAGCTGGGGCGTGGGCCAGGGCGAGTTCGAGGCGCTGACGCTCGGCACGCTCGCGGTGATCGTCGTCGTCGGCGTGATCGGCTACATCGCCGGTGCCGCCGTGCGCCGTGAGGTCGCGTTCGAGCCGATCGGCCCGCCAGACCTGCCGCCGGACGTCGCAAGCGCGTAACTACGCTTCATCCGTGCGCAAGTCGCTCGGAGTCGGGCTCGTCGCGTTCGCTGCCGCCCTCTGGGGTTTCGACCAGTGGATCCGCGCGTCGCTCTCGGGTGCGACAACGGCGACGACGATCGTCTTCGGCGAGCACGTCGTGCTCGTCCTCCTGACGCTGCCGTTCGCCTACGCGGCGCTCCGCGCCGTGTTCAAGCTCGGGTGGCGGTACGTGCTGGCCGCGATCTTCGTCGGCGCCGGTGCGTCGGCCGTGGCGACGATTCTCTTCACCCAGGCACTCTTCGCACACAACGATTTCGTGACACCGGTCGTGCTGCAGAAAGTGCAGCCGGTCTTCGCGGTGATCGGCGCGATGATCGTGCTCGGCGAACGTCCCCGCTACCGCTTCGGGGCGTACCTCGTGGCAGCGCTCGTCGGCACGTGGCTGATGGGCGTGCCCGACCCGTTCCACCCGAAGGCGCACGGCCTCGCGACGATGGCCTACGCGCTGGGCGCGGCGCTTCTCTGGGCGCTCGGCACGGTGTTCGGCCGCTATCTCGCGCGCGACATGCACTTCGAGCACGTGACGACCCTGCGCTTCCTCTTCGGCTTGGCGGCGAGCGCGGTCGCGCTGATCGTGGTCGGCTCGGCCGCGTTCTCGTCGTGGCACAACACCTTCTGGATCGCGGTGCTCGCGGTCGTGACCGGCTTCGCCGCGATGTTCATCTACTACTACGGCCTGCGCTCGACGCCGGCGGTCGCGGCGACGATCGCGGAGCTCGCCTATCCGATTACTGCGGTGCTCATCGGTTACTTCAAGTTCGGCCAGACGCTCACGCATTGGCAGTGGGCGGGCGTCGCGCTGACGACGGTGGTCGTGGCGCTGCTGCCGGCGCGCCCGCGCGACGCGGTTGAGCTGCCGGCGCCGGTTCCAGTCCCCGCCTAGTGCAGGTGACGGTCTGCGACGTCGGCCCGCGCGACGGGCTGCAGAACGAGCCGGAGACGCTCGCGCCCGCCGTGCGCGCCGAACTCGTCTCGCGCCTCGCCGCCACCGGCGTGCCGCGCATCGAGGCGGTGTCGTTCGTTCGCGACGACCGCGTGCCGCAGATGGCCGGCGCGGAGGAGGTCGTCGCCGCTGCCGACCGCGGCCGCGCGGAGCTCTCCGGGCTCGTGTTGAACCTGCGCGGCTGGGAGCGGTTCACGGCTACGACGCTCGACCGGGTCAACTGCACGCTCGCTGCGACCGAGGCGTTCAACGAGCGGAACGGCAACGCGACGCTCACCGAGGCCGTTGAGCACGTGCGCGCGATCCTCGACGCCGCGACGAAGCCGGTCACCGTGACGGTCTCGTGTGCGTGGGGCTGCCCGTTCGAGGGCGAGGTCGATCCGGGCGCGGTCGCGTCGTTGTGCGAGTCGTTCGCGGATGCCGACGAGCTCGTCCTCGCAGACACGATCGGCGTGGCCACGCCGCGGCGCGTGGAACGTCTCGTCGAGCGTGTGTCGATTCTCGGCCCGCGCGTCGGTGCGCACCTCCACAACACGCGCAACACGGGCTACGCGTCGGCATGGGGCGCGCTCGCAGGCGGCGCGTCGGTGCTCGACGCATCTGTCGGCGGCCTCGGCGGTTGCCCGTTCTCGCCGAACGCGACGGGCAACGTCGCGACGGAGGATCTGGCCTGGCAGCTCGAGCGCGACGGCGTGCGCACGGGCATCGACGTCGATGCGCTCGTCGAGGTCTCGCGCTGGGTCGAGGCAACCCTCGGCCGCCGGCTCGAAGGGGCGCTCTACCGAGCAGCGGCCTGGCCGCCCGAACCGCGCTAGTAACAGTCTGTTACAAGCACCGAACTGCGCAACGCGTAGGGCTCACGGCCGCGCGCGGTTGAGCTAGTAACAGTCTGTTACTTAGTTGGACGTGGCCTTCGGAATGAGGAAGCTCCGCTCGTACTCGCACACGACCTCGCCGCGCTGGTTCACGCCGCGCGTGCGCACCTCGACGATCCCGTAGCCCGGCCGCGACGCGGACGGGCGCGCCGACAGCACCTCCGTTTCCGACCGGATCGTGTCGCCGACGAACACCGGCTTCGGCAGCCGGATCTCCTTCCAGCCGAGATTCACGCCGCCCGCCTCGGTCGTGTCGCGCACCGAGAGCCCGAGCACGAGCGCCAGCGTGAACGTCGAGTTGACGAGCGGCTTGCCCCACTCGGTCGCGCGCGCTGCCTCCTCGTTGAAGTGCAGCTCGTTCGTGTTCATGGCGAGCATCGTGAAGAGGAGGTTGTCCGTCTCCGTCACCGTGCGGCCGACCGCCGAGCGGTAGACGTCGCCGACCGCGAAGTCCTCGTACGTGCGCACGGGTCTACGGTACTTCCGTGAACCGGCTCGCGCACGAGACGTCGCCCTATCTGCTCCAGCACGCGGGGAACCCGGTCGACTGGTACGCGTGGGGCGACGAGGCGCTCGCTCGCGCGCGCGACGAGGACCGGCCGATCCTGCTCTCGATCGGCTACGCCGCCTGCCACTGGTGCCACGTGATGGAGCGCGAGTCGTTCGAGAACGAGTTGACCGCGCGCGTGATGAACGAGCACTTCGTGTGCGTGAAGGTCGACCGCGAGGAGCGCCCCGACCTCGACGGGATCTATATGGACGCGGTGGTCGCGCTCACCGGCAGCGGGGGCTGGCCGATGACCGTCTTCCTGACGCCCGACGGCGAGCCGTTCTTCGGCGGCACATACTTCCCGCCTGAGCCGCGCCACGGGCTGCCGGCGTTCAAGCAGGTGCTGCTCGCGATTGCCGAAGCGTGGGAGACACAGCGCGAAGACGTGCGCCGCTCGAGCGGCGAGCTGGTCGAGCACATCCGTGCGAGCTCGCGGCTCGAGCCGTCCGCTGAGCCGCTCGGCGCGGAGCTCCTCGAGCGCGCGCAGGAGAACGCGCGCGCCGTCTTCGACCCGGTGTGGGGAGGCTTCGGCCGCGCGCCGAAGTTCCCGCCCGCGCCCCTGCTCGAGTTCCTGCTGCGCCGCGGCGAAGAAGAGATGACGCGCCGCACGCTCGACGCGATGGCGGCCGGCGGCATGCACGACCTCGTCGGCGGCGGCTTCCACCGCTACTCCGTCGACACGAAATGGCTCGTGCCGCACTTCGAGAAGATGCTCTACGACAACGCGCTGCTCGCGTCCGTCTACCTGCGCGCAGCGAAGCGCTTCGGGGATGACCGCTATCGGCAGATCGCCGACGGCACGCTCGACTACGCGCTGCGCGAGCTCCAGCTCGAGAGCGGCGGCTTCGCGTCGGCGCAGGACGCCGATACGAACGGCGTCGAGGGGCTGACGTTCAGCTGGGCGCCGGGAGAGAGCGCGCCGGAGGACTTGTTCGAGCCGTTCGAGGACGGACGGTTCATCCTGCGCGGCGAGCTCGACGACGAGACGCGCGCGCGTCTGCTCGCGATTCGCGCCGAGCGCGAGCAGCCGCTCCGCGACGACAAGGCAATCGCGTCGTGGAACGGACTGATGCTCGCCGCGCTGGCGCAGGGCGGGCGCGTCGGACCGGCGAGCGAGCTCGCCGAGTTCCTGCTCGGCCCGCTCTCGACACCGGAGGGCCGCCTCCACCGCACGTGGCGCGGCGGCGTCGCAAAGGGAACCGGCTACCTCGAGGACTACGCCGACGTCGCGTACGGCCTGATGGAGCTGCACGTCGCAACGGGCGACCCGCGCTGGCTGCGCGAGGCGCACCGGCTTGCCACCCTCGCGATCGCGCTCTTCGCCGACGACGGCGCGGGTGGCTTCTTTCAGACGCCGGTCGACGGCGAGCGGCTCGTCGCGCGCAAGAAGGAAGTCGACGATCATCCGACGCCGAGCGGCAACGCGATGCTCGCCTATGTGCTGCTGCGGCTCGCGCGCATCTGGAACGACGACGAGCTCGAGGAGCACGCCGTCTCGGTGCTGCGGCTCGTGCGCGACGCGGCTGCGCGCATGCCGACCGCGTTCGGCTGGATGCTCGTCGCGCTCGACCAGCACCTCGCGCCGCACCGCGAGCTCGCGATCGTCGGCGACCCGGATGCTCCCGTCGCGCGCGAGCACGTGTCGTCCGCGGAGCCGACGGACGTGATCGCCTTCGGCCCCGCGGACGACGTTCCGTTGCTCGCAGGTCGCACCGAGGTCGGTGGGAAGACCGCGGTCTACGTCTGCGAGCGGTTTGCCTGCCGGGCTCCCGTCACCTGACGACCGTCTCGCGCGTGCCGTCCTGCTCGACGACCTCGCGCCGCTCAGCGGTCATCGGCTCGTCGGCCGCCTCGCGGTCCATGACCGGAGCGGGCTCGACCACGCGCCGCGTCATCGGCTCGAGCGCTGATGCAAGCGTGGCGCCGATCCCGAACGCAAGGACACCCAGCCAGGTGGCCAGCGCGTCGACGACGTGCCGGACGCCGATGTCGCCGGACCACGCCAGGATGTGGTTGCGGAACCAGTTGCTGTGCGGCTGCATGCCGAGGATCACCCAGCCGGCCACGATCAGGACGGGCACGAATGCAAGCAGGAGCACCGCGGGCGGGTGCCCGCCGCCGCCGCGCAGCTGCGAGAGCCCGAACGCGAGCCCCGCCGCGGCGACGATGCCGTAGGCGGCCCAGTAGCCGCCGGTCGTGTGCCGGTCGATGTGGGCCGCGGCCACCCACAGCAGGACGCCTGCGATAGCCGCGCCGACGAGCGTCGCCGGCGCTCTGAGAACGCCGTTCATCATGTGAGAAACGCCTCCTTTCCAAGAGAACGGAGAAGTGCGCGCTGCGGGTTCGCCCACTAAAGTGCATCCCGATGGCGCTCCTCTCCGTGCGGAACGTGACCCGGCGCTTCGGGGGCATCGTCGCGATCGACGACGTCTCGCTCGATGTCGAGCGCGGCCAGATCGTGGGCCTGATCGGCCCGAACGGCGCGGGCAAGACGACCCTCTTCAACGTGATCACGCGGCTCTACCGGCCCGACGCCGGCGAGCTCGACTTCGACGGCCGGACGCTCCTGCGCACACCGCCGTATCGGATCGTGCGCCGCGGGATCGCGCGCACCTTCCAGAACGTGGAGCTGTTCCGCACGATGACGGTGCTCGACAACGTGCTCGTCGGTGCGCACACGCGTACGCGGCTGTTCCGCCCGTCCAACGTCGAGGCCCAGGCGCGTGAGCTGCTCGACTACGTCGGGCTCGGCGACTTCGCGCGGCGGCCGGTGGGGGGGCTCCCGTTCGGGACGCTCAAGCGCGTCGAGCTCGCGCGTGCGCTCATCGCCCAGCCTCGGCTGCTGCTGCTGGACGAGCCGGCGGGCGGCCTGAACCACGAGGAAGTGAACGAGCTCGGCGCGTTCATCGTGAACCTTCGTAACGACTTCGACCTGACGGTTCTCCTCGTCGAGCACCACATGGGGCTCGTGATGGGGATCGCCGACCGCATCCACGTGCTCGATTTCGGTCGCAAGATCGCCGAGGGCACGCCGGACGAGGTGCAGCGGGATCCGGTCGTCGTCGAGGCCTACCTCGGAGCCGAGCCGGCCGCCGCGTGACCCGCGCCCTCGAGTGGGACGGATGCTTCAACGTCCGCGACCTCGGCGGCATCCCTCTCGAGGACGGCGGCGAGACGCGGCGCGGCGCGCTTGTCCGCGCAGACAGCATCCGCGCGCTCAGCGACGCGGGCTGGCGCTCGCTCGCGGAGCACGGCGTGACGCGCATCGTCGACCTGCGCTGGCAGGAGGAGCTCGACGCTGATCCGCCGCGCGACGTCGACATCGAGATCGTGCACGTCTCGCTGCTCGGCGAGCTCGATCCCGACTTCAGCGACGACGTCGAGGACTACATGGCCGTCGGCGACCAGGCGGGCTACTGGGCGTCGTCGTACATCTCGATGCTCGAGGAGTACCCGAACAACTTCGCGCGCGCCCTCGCGGCGATCGCGGACGTCGAGGACGGCGCGGTCGTCTTTCACTGCGCGGGCGGCAAGGATCGGACCGGGCTCGTCGCCGCGCTTCTGCTGCGCCTCGCGGGCGCGTCGATCGAGGAGACCGCGCAGGACTACGCGCTGACGTTCGAGATGCAAGAGCGCGGGCCGCGCCGCTGGGTCAACGCCGCGCCGACCGAGCGCGAGCGCGCTCGGCGCGCGTTCATGCAGCACACGCCGCCGGAGGCGATGCGGCGCGCGCTCGAGCAGCTCGAGCGCAAGCACGGTGGGGTGGCCGGCTACCTGCGTGCAGCGGGGCTCGAAGACGAGCAGCTCGAGCGGCTGCGGGACCGCCTTGTCACTCCTTGAGCTGCGGGACGTCGCCGGCCTCTCGCTGAGCATCGAGGAGGGCGAGGTCGTCGCGCTCGGCGACGCGCACCGCGCAGTCTTCGCCTCGGTGCTGGGCACGGCCAAGACGCAGGGCGAGGTGCTGCTCGACGGCTCGCGGCTCTACCGGCGCACCCCCGAGCGCCTCGCGCGGCGCGGCGTCGTGCATCTCCCCGCCGGGGGCGGCACGTTCGCAGCGTTCACGGTGCTCGACAACCTGCGGCTCGGCGCGTGGACGCATCGTGCCGTGTCACCGCGCGACCTGGCGCGCGTCTACGAGGCGCTGCCCGTGCTCTACGATCTTCGCCGCCGCCGGGTCGCGACCCTTGCGGCCGACGAGCGCCGGCTGGTCGCGCTCGGCCGCGTGATGATGGCGAAGCCGCGGCTGCTGCTCGCCGACGAGCCGGCCTACGGCGTCGACGCGACTGCGGCGCGCGAGGTGTTCGAGCTGCTGCACGCGATCAACGCACGCGGCGCCGCGTTCCTCCTCGTCGACGGCCACGACGCGCTCGTGCGCAGGCTCGCGTCGCGTGTCGTGGGAGGCTGATCGTGGCCGCGTTCGCCCAGCACGTCGTCGCCGGGCTCGCCGCCGGCGCGGTGTACGGGCTTCTCGGCGTCGCGCTGCTCCTCGTTCGGCGCGCGACGGGCGTCTTCAACGTCGCGCAGGCCGAGCTCGCGACGCTGTCCGCCTACGTCTGCTTGACGTTGACCGACCACGGCTGGGCCTTCTGGCCTGCGTTCGGCGCAACG
>DATAUN010000050.1:0-15038 GCA_036268235.1 Gaiellaceae bacterium | reverse complement strand
GCGCAGGCGCCGTCGCCGGTCGGCGTCGACACGCCGCTTGCCCGCAAGGCGCACGAGACGATCGCGCGCGTCACGGACGACATCGAGCGTCGCTTCGTCTTCAACACGCCGATCGCAGCGGTGATGGAGCTCGTCAACGAGTTGTCGAAGGCGCCGTCGGACCCGGCCGCTCGCTTCGCCGCGGAGACGGCGGTGTCGGTGCTGCAGCCGTACACGCCGCACGTGTGCGAGGAGCTGTGGATCGCGCTCGGGCACGAACGGCTGTGGGAGTCGCCGTGGCCGGTCGCCGACGAATCGAAGCTCCAGCACGACACGGTCGAGCTGGTGCTGCAGGTGAACGGCAAGGTGCGCGACCGCGTGCGCGTGCCCGTGGGACTGCCCGAGGACGAGCTGGTCGCGCTCGCGCGCGCGTCCGAGAAGGTGCAGGCGTTCGTGAACGGCAGCGAGGAACGGCGCGTGATCGTCGTGCCGGACAAGCTCGTCAACATCGTCGTGTAGCGCGCGGGGCCGTACGGCGCGCTGCGCCGCGCGCGCGCGCGAAGTTCCACTTTCGGCACGGTCGCGTTTCCCACGCGTGACGGTTTCCAAGGCACGGTGGCTGGATGCACTCCTTCACGGTCCCGGTGCCCGCGCGGCGGCTCGCCGCGGTCGCGCTGATCCTCGTGGTCGCGGTCATCGTCGCGCTGCGGCATGTCGGCTCGGGCGCCTCGTCGGCGCCCCCGCTGCAGGTCGCGCCGGTGCACGTATCCGCCACGCCGGCGCGCGCTTCGCCGGTGGCTGCTGCGCTGCTCGTCGTCGACGTCGAAGGCGCGGTCCGGCGGCCCGGCCTCGTCCAGCTGCCGAAGGGCGCGCGCGTCGCCGACGCGGTCGCCCGTGCGGGCGGGTTGACCGCAAAAGCGCAGCGTGCGGGAGTCGACCTCGCCGCCCTCGTCTCGGACGGCCAGCAGGTGCTCGTCCCGGGAGCGGGGGTTGTCGGCGCGTCCAGCGCGTCGTCGCCGGGCGGCAGTGTGCCGACCGCACCGATCTCGCTCAACGCCGCGACCGCGGAGCAGCTCGACACGCTGCCAGGCATCGGGCCGGTGACCGCACAGAAGATCGTCACGTTCCGCGCGCAGCACGGGCCATTCGAGTCCGTCGACGGGCTCGACGCGATCCCGGGCATCGGCCCGGCGCGCATTGCCGAGCTGCAAGGGCTCGTGACGCCGTGACGCGGGTACTGCCCGCTCACGTCGTCGCCGCAGCCTGTGCACTCGGGCTCGCGCTCTCGAACGCCTACCGGCTGCACGTCGTCGGCGCTCTTATGGCCGTCGCAGTGCTGACGCTTGCGCTGGCGCGGGCCTCGACCCGGCTCTTCGTCGTGGCTGGTGTCGTTCTGGTCGGCGGCTGGTGGTGGGGCAGCGCTCGTCTCGACGCGCTCGATCGCAGCGTCCTCGTCGCGCGCATCGGCACGGCCGGCGACGGCGTCGCGGTCACCACGGCTCCGGTACGTGTCGGCATGTACGCGCAGCGGCAGTTCGCGCGGCTGCACCGCTTCGACGGCGCGCCGCTCGACGAGCGCGTCGAGCTCGAGCTGCCCCTGGGACGCGCGCCTCCCCAGGGCGCCGTCATCAGCCTGCTCGCAGTCGTCAAGGCGCCGAAAGGCCCGGCGAACGGCTTCGACGAGCGCACCTGGCTGCGCCGGCAGGGCGTGCACGTCGTCCTGCAGGTCGACCGCTGGAGCATCGTCGGGCGGCGCGCCGGCCTCGGTGGGGTCGCCGACCGCGTGCGGGCGTGGCTCGGCAGCGCCTCATCGCCCCGGCTTGGGGGAGAACGACGCGCGCTCGTGGAAGGAGTGCTGCTCGGGGATGACGCCGGGCTTTCCGACAACCTGAAAACGGCGTTCCGGCGCTCGGGCCTCTACCACCTGCTGGCGGTCAGCGGCCAGAACGTGGTGCTGCTCGCGAGTGGTGTGCTGGGGCTCGCGCTGCTCCTCGGCGCCGGCCGCGCGTGGGGCCACGTCGGTGCGCTCGTCGCGATCGGCGCCTACGTGCTCGCCGTCGGGCCGCAGCCTTCCGTGATCCGCGCGGCCGTCGCGGGCGGCGCGGTCTCGGTGGCGTGGCTCGCGGGCCGGCTCAAGGACGCGTGGCACGTGCTGCTGCTCGCGGCAATCGTGCTCCTCGCGTGGAACCCCTACACCGTCTTCGACGCGGGCTTCCAGCTGTCGTTCGCGGCGGTGATCGCGATCTTCGTCCTCGGCGGCCCGCTGACGCGCGCGCTCGAGGGCTACCCGTTGCCGCGTCGGCTCCGGCCCGTGATCGCGATCTCGACCGTGTGCACTCTGGCGACCGCGCCGCTTCTCTGGCTCCAGTTCGGCCGTGTGCCGCTCTACGGCGTGCTCGCGAACGCGCTCGTCGAGCTGGCGGTCGGGCCACTGCTCGGTCTCGCGTTCGCAGCGGCCGTCATCGACCCGGTCTCGCCGCAGCTCGCGTCGCTGCTCGCGTGGGCGAACGGCTGGGTCGCGGCGTACATCGCCGCGTGCGCGCGGCAGGTCGGCGGGCTCCCCGCCGCGCAGGTCTCCGGTCGCGCGGCGGCGCTCGCAGCGGCAGGCGCTCTCGGGATAGGTGCGCTCATCCTGCGGCGTCTTCGAAGCGCCACACCGTGACGTCCGTCACCGGCCGGTAGCCGATCCGCTGGTAGATCGAGTTGGAGGTGGGGTTCGCGAGGTCGGTGGCGAGGAAGCAGAAGCGCCGCCCGCCTGCGAAGACGTGCTCGGTCACCGCGGCGGTGAGCGCGCTCGCGTAGCCACGACCCCGCAGCTCGGGCGGCGTGTAGACCGGCCCGATGCGCATCCCGTTCGGTGTCGGCGATCCAAAGCCGGCAAACGACACCGGCCCGGCGTCGTCCCAGAACGCGAACTCCCCGTGGCCGCCGCCGCGGCGCTCGAGCACCTGCTCGGCGTCGTAGACGTGCTCGCCCGGCATCGCCTCGGCGTGGAACGCGGTGAGCCAGGCGACGAGGAGCTCGCGATCGCCGTCCTCGTACCAGCGCAGCCGCCCCGAGGTGGGCCGGGGCGGCGGGACCACCTCGGTCGTCTCGAAGAGGCGCTCTTCGAGCGCGACCACTGCGTTTCTCGACAGGCGCGAGACGAACATCGCCCCGACGGCGCTCGGCGCGATCACGCCGGGCAGCTCGACGCCCCGGAACTCGTCCGCGAAGGCGGTGGAAACGCGATCCTCCATCAGCGAGAGCATCAGGTTGTGGGGCGGTGTGCGGGTTGCGACTCCCACGACTTCGTCGTCCTCGGTTGCGGCAAGCAGGTCGGGATCGGCGTCGCCGAAGGCGTGCGGGTTCGCCTCGAGCGTCTCCCGGAAGCCGAGCTGCACGCAGTGCACCGCCTCCTGCCGGAGCAGGAACGGCGAGACCCGCTCGTAGAACGCGGTCACGTCCACGTGGCGCTCGATCCGGAGCATCGGCCTATCCTTGCTGTCGTGGCCGACGACCTGAAGCCCGCCTACCTGATCGCCGGGAGCGACCGGCCCAAGGTCGACCGCGCGGTGGCGCGCCTGCGCGGACGCTTCGAGCCGGACGCCGTCGAGCTGCATGACGCGAACGAGCTGACGGGCGAGGACGCGGTCGCCGCGTGCAACGCGCTCGGCCTCTTCGGAGCCGGTACGCGGCTCGTGGTCGTGGACAACGTCGAGGTCTGGAAGGCGCCCGACGCGAAGACCGTCGGCGAGTACCTGAAGGCGCCTGCGCCCGGGACGACGCTCGCGCTCGTCGGAGGTGAGCTGAAGAAGGACGCACCGATCGCCAAGGTGGTCGGCGGCGTCGGCGACGTGCTCGTGTGGGATGTCCAGACGAAGGCGATCCACCGCTGGATCGCCGAGCAGTTCACGCTGCACGGCACGAAGGCCGACCCGGACGCATGCCGGCGCCTCGCCGAGCTGGTCGGCGACGATCTGTACGAGCTTGCGGGTGAGGTCGACAAGCTGGCGACGTGGGCGAACGGCGCGGAGATCACGGACGAGAGCGTCGACCAGCTCGTCGCGCCGCGTGCGGAGTCACCGCCGTGGAGCCTGACCGACGCGTGGGGGCAGCGAGACGTCGGCGGCGTCCTGCGCGCGGCGGAGCGCATGCTCGACCGCACCGGTGATCCCGTTTCGCGCACGATCCCGCGCCTCGTCGGCAGCCTGACGAACCATGTGCGCCGCGCCCGCGCGGCGCAGCGTCTCGAGGCGAACGGGGTCACGGCCGCCGACGCCGCGTCGAAGCTCGGGATGAAGCCGTACCCGGCGCAGAAGCTCTATGCGCAGGTGCGCAACTACAGCGCGCCGGAGCTCGACGCCGCGCTGATCCGCCTCGCCCAGCTCGACCACGCGCTCAAGGGCGGCTCGCGGCTCGCCAACGAGCTGGAGCTCGAGCTGGCGCTCGTCGAGATCACGGAACCGGTCGCGCGCTAAGAGGACTTGGCGGCCGCGACTTTCGCGGCCTGCGACTTCTTGCGGGCGCCCGTGTTCTTGTGAAGCGCGCCGCGGGCGACTGCACGATCGATCAACTTGACGAGGCTCTTATGCTCCTCGGCGACCGCGTCCTTGTCGCCGCCCTCGGCGACAGTGGAGAGGCGCTTCGTCAGCGTCTTGATCGTCGAGCGGTAGCGCAGGTTCTCGAGCCGCTCCTCGGAGGCGGTGCGAACGCGCTTTTTCTGCTGCTTGATGTTCGGCATGGTGAGAAAGGCCCGCAGTCGCGAGCGCGCGAAGGGTAGCAGAGGCGCGCCGTATGCTCATCTCCGTGGACGAGCGTGCGCGCGAGCGGAAAGTGCGGCTGGAGCAGCGCAACGAGCGTCGGCGTGCCGCGGGCAAGCAGACGTACGACCTCGACGAATGGTGGCCGGTTTCCGCGGCGCCGTCGGAAGCCGAGACGATGCTGCTCGGGCCGGACTCGGTGATCCTTCCGCCGGCAGGGCCGTCACGCGCCGGAATCGCACGCAACACCGTGATCTTCGGCGTCGCCACCGGCCTCTCGCGTGTGCTGGGCCTCGTCCGGGAAATGGTGGCGGGCTACTACTTCGGCACGACCGGTCGGATCAACGCGTTCACCGTCGCATTCCAGGTCCCGAACCTCGTCCGCTCGCTCGTCGCCGACGCCGCGCTCTCCTCCGCGTTCGTGCCGGTGTTCAGCGACCTGCTCGAGAAGGGCGAGCGCCGCCGCGCGTGGCGCGTCGCCTCGAGCCTCTTCTGGCTGATGCTGCTCGGGCTGACGGCGCTGACCGCGCTCTTCGTCCTCGTCGCGCCGTGGGTGATCGGCGTGTTCGGCAACCCCGGGCACCATCGCAGCCTCGCCGTCGGGCTCTCGCGCGTGCTCTTCCCGATCGTCACGCTGCTCGGCGTCTCGGGGATCGTCGTCGGGATCCTCAACACGTACGATCACTTCACCGTCCCCGCGCTCTCGCCGGTCTTCTGGAACCTTGCGATCGTCGCGGGGCTCGTCATCGGCGTGCCGCGCGTGTCGAGCGTGGACGGGAAGCTCTACGTCTACGCGGGCTCGGTGCTCGCCGCGACGGTCGTGCAGGTGCTGCTCCCGATGCCGTGGCTGCGCGGTCTCGACCGCGGCGAAGAACGCCTCCGCGTCGTGATCGACTGGCGCGACCCCGCCGTCGCGCGCGTCTTCAAGATGATGGTGCCGGTCACGCTCGGCCTCGGGCTGATCAACTTCAACGCCGCGGTCGACACGTTCTTCGCGAGCCGCTACGTCGATGCGAATGTCGCGCCGACCGCGATCCAGAAGGCGTTCCTCGTCTACATGCTCCCGCAGGGCATGTTCTCGGTCGCGATCGCGACGGTGTTGTTCCCGACGCTCTCGCGGCTCGCCTCGCGCGGCGACCTGCGCGGCCTCGCCGACACGGTCTCGAGCGGCCTGCGGCAGATCACCTTCCTGCTCGCGCCCGCCGCCGTCGTGAGCGCGGTGCTCGCCGAACCGATCATCCGGCTCCTCTACCAGCGCGGCCACTGGCTTCCCGGCCAGACCCCGGTCGTCGCGGGCGCCCTGGCCGCGTTCAGCGCGGGCCTGGTCTTCAACGGCGCGATGCTGATGCTCAACCGTGCGTTCTTCAGCCTCCAGTCGAACTGGATCCCCACGTACGTGGCGCTCGGCAACCTCTTCCTGAACGCGCTGCTCGATTTCTGGTTCTACCGGTTCGGCGTGTGGGGGATCCCGCTCGGCACCGCCGTCTGCAACATCGTCTCGACAACGATTCTCTTCGTGCTCCTGCGGCGGCGTCTGGGGCGGCTCGACGGCGCGCGGATCGCGTCGACGGTCGTTCGGGTCGCCGTCGCCTGTGCGCTCGTCGCCGTGGTCGCCTACGAGGTGTGGCGCCCTCTCGACCGGGCCGTCGGGCGCTCGTTCCCCGGCCAGGTTGCGTCGCTCGGGCCGGCGCTGCTCGCTGCCGGCCTGGTGTATTGGATTGCCTGTTCCGTGCTGCGAGTGCGCGAATTGCAGGCGCTACTCTCCTTGCGGAGCCGCGTCGCGCGCGGCTAGACGCTCATGGACCAGCAGCACATCCGCAACTTCTCGATCATTGCCCACATCGACCACGGGAAATCGACCCTGGCCGACCGCATCCTCCAGCTCACGGACACGGTCTCGGAGCGCGAGATGCGCGACCAGCTGCTCGACTCGATGGACCTCGAGCGCGAGCGCGGGATCACGATCAAGGCACAGGCTGTGCGAGTGCACTGGAAGGGCTACGAGCTCAACCTGATCGACACGCCCGGGCACGTCGACTTCACCTACGAGGTCTCGCGCTCGCTGCAGGCGTGCGAAGGCGCGCTGCTCGTCGTCGATGCGGCGCAGGGGATCGAGGCGCAGACGCTCGCGAACGCGTACCTCGCGATCGAGAACAACCTCGAGATCGTCCCCGTCGTCAACAAGATCGACCTGCCGCAGGCCGATCCCGACGGCGCGTCTGCCGAGGTCGCCGACCTGATCGGCGAGGACCCCGACCGCGTCCTGCGCATCTCGGCGAAGACCGGCCAGGGCGTCGAGGCGGTGCTCGACGCGATCGTCGAGCGGATCCCACCGCCCGCCGGAGAGCTCGACGCGCCGCCGCGCGCCCTGATCTTCGACTCGTCGTACGACCAGTACCGCGGCGTCGTTGCGTTCGTCCGCGTCGTCGACGGTGTCTTCCGCCCGCGCGAGCAGCTGCGCGCGATGGCGCTCGGCACGCGCTTCGAGGCGCAGGAGATCGGCTTCATGACGCCGGTCATGCGTCCGGTGGAGGAGCTGAGCGCCGGCGAGGTCGGCTACGTCATCACCGGCCTGAAGGACGTCTCCGAGCTACGCGTCGGCGACACGCTCACGACGGACCGGAACGGCGCCGCGGAAGCGCTGCCCGGATACAAGGACGTGAAGCCGATGGTGTTCGCCGGCCTGTTCCCGACCGACTCCGACCAGTATCCGGAGCTGCGCGACGCGCTCGAGAAGCTGAAGCTGAACGACGCAGCGCTCTTCTACGAGCCGGAGTCGTCGCAGGCGCTCGGCTTTGGGTTTCGCTCTGGCTTCCTCGGGCTGCTTCACATGGAGATCGTGCGCGAGCGCCTCGAGCGCGAGTTCGATCTCGACCTGCTCGTGACCGCGCCGAACGTCGCCTACCGCGTGCGGCCGATGAACGGTGACTGGACCGAAGTGCATGTGCCGTCAGATCTCCCGGACGCATTCGAGGAAGTCGAGGAGCCGTACATCAAGGCGTCGATCATCGTCCCGAAGGAGTTCGTCGGCGCCGTGATGGAGCTGAACAACGACCGCCGGGGCAAGTTCGACCACATGGAGTACCTGTCTCCCGAGCGCGTGCACCTGACGTACGAGCTGCCGCTCGGCGAGATCGTCCTCGACTACTACGACCAGCTGAAGTCACGAACGCGCGGCTACGCGAGCTTCGACTACGACATCACCGGGTTCCAGCCGGGCGACCTCGCTCGCGTCGACATCCTCGTCGGCGGCGAGCCGGTCGACGCGCTCTCGCTGATCATCCACCGCGACTTCGCGTACGAGCGCGGCAAGCTGCTCGTCGAGAAGCTGCGTGAGGAGATCCCGCGCCAGATGTTCGACGTTGCGATCCAGGCTGCGATCGGCGCCCGCATCATCGCCCGCGAGACCGTCAAGGCGCGGCGCAAGGACGTGCTCGCGAAGTGCTACGGCGGCGACATCAGCCGCAAGCGCAAGCTCCTCGAGAAGCAGAAGAAGGGCAAGAAGCGCATGAAGTCCGTGGGCGGCGTCGAGGTGCCGCAGGAGGCATTCCTCGCAGTGCTGAACCTCAACGAGCCGGCGAAGCGCTGATGGGGCTCGAGATGCGCGGGGCCTGCGAGCGCTGCGGCGTTGCCCTTCCGGGCGACTCGCCGGACGCGCGCATCTGCTCGCACGAGTGCACGTTCTGCGCGAGCTGCGCCGACGAGATGGGCGCGTGCCCGAACTGCGGCGGCGAGCTCGTCACGCGCCCGCGTCGCGTCGCGTCGTGAGCGCGGGCGCCCGGCACCTCTACCTGCACCTGCCGTTCTGCGCGTCGCGCTGCGGGTACTGCGACTTCGTCACCGTCGTCGGCCGGGACGGCGAGCACGACCGCTACGTCTCGGCGCTGCTCGCGGAGCTCGAGCTCGAGCGGGGGCTGCTCGCGCCCGAGCTCGAGAGCGTCTACCTCGGCGGCGGCACACCCACGCTGACCGCGCCCGCCGCGCTCGAGCGGCTGCTTGCATCCTTGCCGCGCGCGGCAGAGGTGACGGTCGAGGCGAATCCCGAGACGGTCACGCCCGAGCTTGCCCGGCTGCTCGCACGAAACGGTGTCGACCGTGTGTCGATTGGCGCACAGAGCTTCCACACGTCTCTTCTGGACGTGCTCGAACGCCGCGCGCAGCCCGGCGACGTCCGGCGCGCCGTGCACCGTCTACGTGATGCCGGAATTGGCAACATCTCGCTCGACCTCATCTACGGCATCCCGGGCCAGGAGCCCGCCGAGCTCGAGCGCGACCTCGCCGAAGCCATGGCGCTCGAGCCCGAGCACCTCTCTGCGTACGAGCTGGAAGCGAAGCCCGGAACCCGCTTCACGCACGCCCACGGAGCCGAGCTCGACCGGCAGGCAGGCGCGATGGAGGACTACTTCGAGCGCGTCGTCGAGACGCTGACGGGGGCGGGATATCGCTGGTACGAGACGGCGAACTTCTGCCGCTCGCCCGAGCACGCGGGTGGGCGCGACCTGAGGGCGAAGCACAACCTCGGCTACTGGCTCGGGCGGGACTACCTCGGCCTCGGCGTGGGCGCGGTCAGCACAATCGAGAACCGGCGCTGGCGGAACGCACCGTCCCTGGCGCGCTACCTGGCCGCGCTCGAGCGCGGAGAGCGGCCGGCGCGCGAGCTGGAGGAGCTGTCCCCGGACGTTCGCATGACGGAGCGGCTGATGCTCGGCCTCCGCCTCGACGAGCCGCTCGCCCTGGACGGGCTCGCGGCCGCGCTCGACGCGGACGAGCTGGAACGGCTCGCGGCCGGCGGCCTGGCGGTCCGCGGCGAGGGCACGCTCACGCTCACGCCACGTGGCCGCTTCCTCGGCGGCGGCGTGACGGCGCGACTCCTCGCCTGATCGACGGCCTACCATGGGGCGGATGCAGATCCTGCTCTCAGTCCGGCAGCGCGAGATTCTGCGCCTCGTCGTGGAGGAGTACGTCGCGACCGGGCAGCCGGTCGGCTCGCGGACGCTCGTCGAGCGCTCCGGCCTCGGCGTGTCGCCGTCGACCGTCCGGAACGAGCTCTCCGACCTCGAGCGGCTCGGGCTGCTCACGCATCCGCACACCTCGGCGGGCCGCGTCCCGACGGAGTCCGGCTACCGCGTCTACGTCGACGACCTGCTCACGCGGCCCGAGTCGACCGTCGGCGTGCCTTCGCTCGAGCTGCCGACGGTCCGCGCCGAGGTCGAGGAGGCGCTCCAGGCGACAACGGAGATGCTGTCGCAGGTGACGCGGCTGCTCGCGGTCGTCTCGGCGCCGCCGCTGCAGGCTGCGACGGTGCGGCATGTCGAGGTGCTGCTTCTTCAGCCCGACGTGGTGCTCGTCGTCGTGATCGCCTCGACGGGCAGCGTCACCGATCTGCGCTTCGCGTTCGAGGACGCAGTCGACCCGGGCCTCGTCATGTGGGCGGGCGAGTACCTCGCCGAGCGGCTCGCCGGCGCGCGCATCGGCTCGCGCGCGGTCAAGCAGGCGTTCGAGGAGCCGAGCCTCAGCCCGCGCGAGCGCAGCTTCCTGCAGACGATCCGTAGCGCGTTCGAGCTGGCGGTCGACGAGAACCGGCAGCTCTTCGTCGGCGGCACCGCCGGCCTGCTCGACGAGATGCGCTCGGAGGAGATCGGTGCGTACCGCAGCCTGATGGAGGCGCTCGAGAAGCGGGCCGCGCTCCTCGACGTGCTCGCGCAGCAACTCGACCCGCGCCTCTCGTTCGCGCGCGTCGGCGAGGAGCTCGAGCAGCCGGGATTGCGCGAGGTCGCGCTCGTCGGGGCGACGTACGGCGTCGCGCACCGCACGCTCGGCGTCGTCAGCCTGCTCGGCCCGCTGCGCATGGACTACGAGAAGGCGCTTCGCTCCGTCCGCGCCGCCGCGCACGAGCTTTCGCGCTTCGTCGAGGACGTGTACACAGATGAGCGCTGACCGCGACTACTACGAGCTGCTCGGCGTGCCGCGCGACTGTGACGAGCAGACGATCAAGAAGGCGTTCCGCAAGCTCGCGCGCCAGCTGCACCCTGACGTCTCGGAGGAGCCGGACGCGGAGGTTCGCTTCCGCGAGGTCACCGAGGCATACGAGGTGCTCTCGAACTCGGAGACGCGCGCGCTCTATGACCGGTACGGCCACGCGGGGCTGCGCTCGGGCGGCTTCAAGCCGACGGACTTCGACATCGGCGGGCTCGGCGACCTGTTCGCGGCATTCTTCGGCGACGACATCTTCGGCGCTGGTACGCGCGGCGCCGCTGGCCGTCAACGTGGCGCGGACGTCGGAGCCGAGATCGTGATCGACCTTGTGGAGGCGGCGCATGGCACGACTGCGGCGGTGCCGTTCGAGCTCGCCGTCGCCTGTGAGCGCTGCGGCGGCGACGGCGGGGAGCCCGGCACGACCCCGGTCCGCTGCGAACGCTGCGGCGGCGCCGGTCGGCTGCAGCAGGTCTCGCGGAGCATGTTCGGTGAGTTCGTCCGCACGCAGCCATGCCCGGAGTGCCGCGGACGCGGCGAGATCGTCGAGCATCCCTGTACAGAGTGCGAGGGCGCCGGGCGGACCGTCGAGCGGCGCGAGCTGAAGGTCGACGTTCCCGCCGGCATCCACAATGGTCAGCGCATTCGCCTCACCGGCGAGGGCCACGCGGGCGCGCTCGGCGGTCGCGCGGGCGACGTCTACGTGCTCGTGCACGTTCGTCCCGACGACCGCTTCGTGCGCGAGGGCAACGACATCTACACGCAGGTCGACCTGACGATCGTGCAAGCCGCGCTCGGCGCGACGATGACCGTCGAGACGCTGGACGGCCACGTCGACCTCGAGCTGCCGCCCGGTACGCAGCCCGGCGAGGTGCGCGTCCTGAAAGGGAAGGGCATGCCGGTCCTCCAGGGCTTCGGCCACGGCGACCAGCGCGTGCTCGTGAACGTCGCGGTGCCGCGTCACTTGAGCGACGAGCAGCGCCGCCTCCTCGACGAGTTCGACGCGGCGAGCGACGAGCACACCTACCGCACCGACGAGAGCTTCTTCGACAAGCTGAAGAGCGCGTTCCGCTGACCGGTCTCCGCCGAGTCGCGATCGAGGTCGGGCCGGACCGGCTCGAGGAAGCGCGCGCGACGATGATCGAGCTCTTCCCTCAGGGCTTCGAGGAGGTCGATCGCCCGCAGGGAGTCGAGCTCGCGGCCTACACCGACGCAGCCGGCGAGGAACGCGTGTGGGCGTTCTTCGGCGGCGCGCGCAGCGCCGACGTCGACGGCGGCTGGGAGGACAAGTGGCGCGCGTTCCACCGCCCCGTCCGAGTCGGGCGTCTCTGGGTCGGGCCGCCCTGGGAGGAGGCTCCCGGCGACGTGCTGTCGGTCGTGATCGACCCAGGCCGCGCATTCGGCACCGGTTCGCACCCGACGACGCAGCTCTGCCTCCAGGCGCTCCAGGACCTCGAGCCCGCGGCGCTGCTCGACGTCGGCTGCGGCTCCGGCGTGCTCTCGATCGCAGCGGCGCTGCTCGGCTACGCACCGGTCGTCGCGGTCGACATCGAGGAGCCGTCGGTCGCGGCGACGCAGGAGAACGCTGCGGCGAACGGCGTCGCCGTCGAGGTCCGGCTCGTCGCACCCGACGCAGTGCTCCCGGTGGCTGCGATCGCGCTCGCGAACATCTCGCTCGAGTCGGTCCACGCACTGCCGCCGCGCCTCGACGCGGCGACGCTCGTCACGTCCGGGTACTTCGCCTCCGAAGCGCCTGACCTCGACGGTTACGCGCACGAGGCGCGCACGACGCTCGACGGGTGGGCGTGTGATGTGTACCGACGCGCCTGACCGAATACGATCTCGCGTGATGGCCACGTTCACGGTCGACTTCCTCGGCTGCAAGGTCTCGCACGTCGACGCCCACGAGGTGCGCGACGCGCTGGTTCGCGACGGCCACGTCGAGTCGGCGAGCGCGGCGGACGTCGCGGTGATCAGCACCTGCTGCGTCACGAACGAGGCGGTCGCGAAGAGCCGCAAGGCGGCCGCCCGCGCGGCCCGGTCGCATGCGCGCGTCTACCTCACCGGGTGCGGCGCGAACCTCGGCGGGGACGCGTTCGCCGGCCTGCCCGAGAACGTCACCGTGGTCGCGAAGCGGAGCGAGGAGACCGCCGCCTTCGTCGCCGGCGACGTCGGCGCGATCGGCTGCGTGCGTTCCGACGCGCGCGCCGACCGCGTGCGCGCGTTCGTGAAGATCCAGGACGGTTGCTCCTTCTCCTGCAACTTCTGCGTGATCCCGCTCGTGCGCGGTGCGTCCCGCAGCCGCCGCGCCGATGCGGTGCTCGCCGAGATTCGCCGCCGCGTCGAGCAGGGACACCGCGAGGTGGTGCTCACGGGAATCAACCTCGGCTGCTTCCGCGATCGCGAGGCCGGCTACGACCTGCCTCAGCTCGTGCGCGAAGCGGGGGCGACGCCGGGGCTCGAGCGGCTGCGGCTCAGCTCGATCGAGATCAACCACGTGAACGACGCGCTCATCGCCGCGTTGCGCGAGACGCCGACCGTGACGAGCCACCTGCACGTCCCGCTCCAGTCCGGCGACGACGGCGTCCTGCGGGCGATGCGCCGCCGTTACACGGTCGACACGTACCTGCGCCGGCTCGCCCCGCTCGCGGGCGAGCTCAACCTGACGAGCGACGTGATCGTCGGCTTCCCGGCCGAGGACGACGCAGCGTTCGAGCGGACGCTGCGCACCGTCGAGCGCGCGGGGATCACGAAGGTGCACGTGTTCCCGTACTCGCCGCGGCCCGGCACCGCGACGGCGGCGGACGACCCGGTCCCGCCGCACGTGAAGAAGGAGCGCGGTGCGCAACTCCGTGCGCTCTCGCACGAGCTCTGCCTCACCCGCTGGCGCGAGAAGCTCGAGGACACCGTTCTCGTCGATCGTCCCGGCCGAGGCTACGGCGACGACTACACGCCGTGGCTCGTCGACGCGCCCGTCGGCGCGCTCGTCCGCGTCCGCGCCGCGGCCGTCACCGAGGAGGGGATCCTTGCCCGAGCCGCCTGAGGACTGCCTGTTCTGCATGCTCGTCCGGGATGGCGATCACGTGAACGCCGCGGACGGCTTCGTCGCGATCGCGGACATCAACCCGCAGGCGCCGGTGCACATCCTCGTGTTGCCGGAGCACCACATCGACACCTTCCGCGACATCGGCGAGTTCAGCGCCGACGAAGACAAGCGCATGCTGGATTTCGTCGCCGACACCGCCGCGAAGGCGGGGCTGACGGACTATCGCGTCATCGTCAATGTCGGCCCGACGGCGGGCCAGACGGTCTTTCATCTCCATTGGCACATCCTCGGCGGCCGCGAGATGGGACACTCGTTCCTGTGACGCTGATCACGGAGATCGAAGAGGAGGTTCGCGAGGCGATGCGCGCGCACGACAACGCGCGCCGCGACGCCCTGCGCCTGATCCTCTCGAGCCTCAAGTCGGCGGAGAAGGACCTGCTGCGCCCGCTCTCCGAGGACGAGGAGCTCCAGGTGCTCCAACGCGAGCGCAAGAAGCGCATCGAGGCGATCGAGGCATTCGAGAAAGCGGGCCGCGCCGAGCAGGCGGCGAAGGAGGAGGACGAGCTCGACGTGCTCGAGGAGTTCATGCCGGAGCCGCTCAGCGAGGAGGAGCTCGAATCGATCGTCGACGACGCGATCGCCGAGAACAAGGCGACGAACATGCGCGACATGGGCCGCGTGATGGCGGACGTGATGCCGCAGATCGCAGGCCGCGCCGACGGCTCGGCCGTCAGCCAGCTCGTCCGCGAGAAGCTCGCCTAGGCGGCTTCGGCCGCGGCCTGCGGGCCGGAGGCGACGAAGTCCTGAGGGCGAACAAGCGCGAAGGCGAGCACAGCGCCGACTGCGGCCGTGCCGGCGCCGACGAGCAGGATGTCGTGGAGCCCGTGCACGAATGCGGCCTTCGCGGCCGCCGAGACGGCGCCGGTCGACTGCTGGTGCGTGCCCGTCACCGACTCGAAGATCGCGCCGAGCGCGGCGATCCCGGTGGCGATCCCGACCTGACGGAACGTCGCGTTGATCCCCGACCCGACGCCTGCCTGCTCGCGCGGCACAGTCGAGATCGCCGTGGTCGCGAGCGACGGATTCACGAGCCCGATCCCGATCCCACCGACGATGAAACCGGCGAGCAGCACCGTCCAGTGCGAGTTCGTCGTGACGTGCGCCATGAGCGCCATCGAGAGCGCCACGATCGCGAGGCCGCCACCCATGAGGAGGCGCACCGGTGCATATGCAGTCAGCTTCCCCGCGATCGGCGCCGTGAAGAACGCGAGCAGCGTGATCGGCAGGAACCGCAACCC
>DATAUN010000049.1:0-24123 GCA_036268235.1 Gaiellaceae bacterium | reverse complement strand
CCGACGATGTCGTCGAGCGACTCGCGGTAGACCGGATAGCGCGTGTACGGCGACTCGAGCACGGCCTTCAGCGCCTCCTCGGCCGGTAGCGCGATCGAGATGGCGACCACCTCGGGCCGCGGCACCATCACGTCCGCGACCTCCTTGTCGGCGAAGTCGAAGACCTTGTAGAGCATCTGCTGCTCGTCGTGCTCGATCTCGCCCTGCTCGGCGGAGCTCGAGAGCAGCATGCGGAGCTCGGCCTCCGAGTGTGCGTCGTGCTCGGCCCCCGGCGGTTGCAGGCCGAGCCCCCGCAGGATCAGCGCCGTCGACTCCTGCAGCACCCAGATGAGCGGCCGGAACACGGTGAAGAACCAGCGGACCGGCGTGGAGACGAAGAGCGCCGTTCTCTCCGGGTGGCCGAGCGCGATCCCCTTCGGCACGAGCTCGCCGATCACGACTTCGAAGTACGTGACGATCAGCAGCGCGACGATGACCGCGAGGAACGACGCCATCAAGCCGTCGAACTTCCGCGCCAGCACCTGCTCGCCGAGCGCACCGATCGCAAGGCTCGAGATCGTGACGCCGAGCTGCATCGCCGAGATGAACCGTGGCGGGTTGTTCGTGATGCGGAGCACTGCCCGCGCCCGTTTGTTGCCCTCGTGCTCGAGCTCCATGATCCGCGTGCGCCGCGACGTGACGAGGCCGTACTCGGCCGCCACGAAGAACGCGTTCAGGAGGATCAGGCCCACGAGGGCCAGCATCTGGAGGAGAAAGCTCATAGGCGCCCGGCTGGCGCGTGCGTACTGGGCGGCAGATCGTCGTCCACGCGAATCAGTGCGCGGGAGTATAGCTTCGGACTGGACGGAGCGAACATATGTTCTATCATGGCAGCATGCGGGTCGAGTACCGCGAGGAGCCGTGCAAGGTCGCGTTGAACCGCGTCAAGGGCATGCCCTTCGGCTGGTCGCTCAACCCGTACATGGGCTGCGTCCACCGCTGCACCTTCTGTTACGTGCGGGCGTTCGAGCGGCGCGCCGAGCGCCCGTCGGACGATCGCTACGGCTCGTCGATCCGGGTGAAGGTGAACATCGCCGAGGTGCTGCGCGCCGAGCTGCAGCGCCGGTCGTGGCAGGGAGACGGCATCGTGATCGGCGCCGCGACCGACCCCTACCAGCCGGCCGAGGGCCGCTACAAGCTGACGCGCGCCTGCCTCGAGGTGCTCGTGCGCGCCTCGAACCCGTTCTCGATCATCACGCGCGGCCCGTTGATCGTGCGCGACGCCGAATTGCTGGCCGAGGGCTCGCGCCGCGCCGACGTGTCGGTGACGTTCTCGGTGCCGACGATCGACGACGACGTGTGGCGCACGACCGAGCCGGGGACCGCCCCGCCCCGGCAGCGCCTGCGCGCGCTGCGCACGCTCGTGGATGCAGGAGTGCGCGCGTCCGTCGGCATGGCGCCGCTCCTACCCGGGCTCTCCGACCATCCGAGCTCGATCGAGCGCGTCGTCTCGGCGGCGCGCGAGGCCGGCGCGTGCGGCATCTGGTCGAACCTGCTCCACCTCCAGCCGGGAACACGCGAGCACTTCCTGGCCTGTCTCGCCCGCGACTGGCCCGAGCTCCTGCCCGAGTACGAACGGCTCTACGCCCGCAGCGGCTACCTGAAGCCGGCCGACGCGCGGCCGGCGAAGGACGAGGTGCGAAGGCTGGCGAAGGACCATGCGATCCGCGACCGCCGCCGCGTCAAGCTGCGTCCGCCGGAGCCCGACGAACAACTTTCCCTGCTTTCCGCATAGGATTGAAAGCCACATGGCTGACGAGATCACGACGCTGATCGTCGACGACCACGAAGTCGTCCGGGAAGGGCTCCGGCTCTCGCTCTCGCGCGCGCCGCACATCCGCGTGGTCGGCGAGGCCGCCGACGGCGCGTCCGCGGTCGAGCTCGCGGAGCGGCGCAAGCCGGACGTCGTGATCATGGACGTGCGGATGCCGGGGATGGACGGCCTCGAGGCGACGAAGCTTTTGACGGAACGAGTCCCCGAGTCGAAGGTGCTGATCTTCACCGCCTACTCGGAGCGGTCACTGCTCGGCCGCGGGCTCGAGAGCGGTGCGAAGGGCTACATCCTCAAGGAGGCGCCGCACCAGACGCTCGTGCGGGCCATCGAGAAGGTCGCAGGGGGCGAGGGCTACGTCGATCCCGCGTTGATGCCGGCATTCCTCTCCGGCAAAGACCAGACGGACATGCTCACCGGCCGCGAGCGCGAGATCCTTCAGCTGCTCGCCGACGGGATGTCGAACGCCGACGTCGCCGCGCGACTCTTCATCTCGCAGGAGACGGTCAAGAGCCACGTGCGGCACATCCTCACGAAGCTCGAGGCCGACACGCGAACGCACGCCGTCGCGATCGCGTTGCGCGAAGCGATCATTGACTGACGATCCACTCGACCGGCTGATCGCCGCGGAGCAGGACGAGCGCCGGCGCATTGCGCTGTTCCTGCACGACGGGCCGGTCCAGAATCTCGCGGGCATCGCACTGATGCTCGACGCGGCGATGCACGCGATCGAGACGGGCAAGCTCGAGGACGCGCGCGGCGTGCTCGGCACGGCGCTCGACCGACAGCGGGCGACGATCCGCGAGCTGCGTGACCTCTCGTTCGCGCTCGAGCCGGTCGTGCTGCGCGACCAGGGCTTCGGGCCCGCCATGCACGCACTCGCCGAGCAGGTCGGTACGACGAACCGCATCCGCATCGACCTCGACATCGACGACGCCGAGCGCGCCGGCGAGACGGCGCAGGTCGCGATCTACACGATCATCCGCGAGCTGCTCGACCAGGCGATCCGCCGCGGCCCACCCACGCGCATCCAGGTGTCGATGGAGGTCACCGGCGACGGCGGCCTCGAGACGTGCGTCGCCGACGACGCCGAGCCGGAGCGCCGCCGCCGCTCGCTCGAGGCAGTCGAGGAACGCGTCAAGCAGCTGCACGGGACGATTCGCGTCGAGTCCGAGTCCTCCGGCACGAAGGTCGTGGTCTCGCTGCCGCCCTACGCCACGCGCCGGTAAGCTCCGGCCCGATGGCCGACGGGAACGGCTACGTGCTCTTCGTCTGGTCGCCGGCGGGCTACACGCTGCGCGAGCTGGACGGCGACCCGCCGCAGGTCGGCGACGAGCTCGAGGACGGCGAGCAGACGCTCGTCGTCTCGAAGATCGGCGCCTCGCCGCTCCCCGGCGACGACCGCACCTGCGTCTTCTCGGTCGGCAAGACCTAAGCCGCGTCCTCGGCAGCGGCCAACCCCAGCACGAGCGCCTGCGCGAGCCCGCTCGCGTAGCCGCCCGTCGCGACGGCGCCCGCGTCGACCCCCGCGGCCCACAGTCCTTCGACCGGCGTCTCGTCCTCGCGCAGCACCCGTGCACGCTCGTCCACGCGGAGGCCGCCAACCGTATGCGTGATCGACGCGACGACGCGCACGGCGGCGACTGCCCCCGGCGGCGGATCGAACGGCAGCTGCTCGAGCGAGATGCGCGCCTCCGGCGGCGCGCTCTCCACCATCTCGGCGACGGTGCGGTCGCGCACCCGCTGCTGCAGCGCTTCCTCGTCGAGCACGTAGTACGCCTTCGCGCCCGGGCGGCGGGCGGTCGCCTGCACGACGTTCGTCTCGGACCACGAGACGTCCGCGCGCGCGAAGAACTCGGCACCATCCTCGTCGAAGATGCGCGCGTAGCGGGCGTAGAGCTGCGAGAGCGAGACGAGCTCGCCCTCGCCCCACGCAGCGTCGGGCATGTTGCGCCCGTAGAACTCCTCCATGCCGCCGGTGAGCGCGGCGCCGCGGTCGACCGCGAAGCGGAGCCCGTCACCCTCCGACCACGGGCTCGCGCGCAGCCGAAGCGGCGCGGCCGGCGCGACGAAGCGCGCGACGAGCTCGGACGACGCTGCGAACCCGCCCGTGCAGAGGATCAGGGGGCCATCGGCGAGACCGTCGGCGACGAGCTCGGTCTCGCCCGCGAGGGCCGCGACGAGCCCGGGCGGGTCGAAGCGCTTGCCGACCGTCCGCGGGTTGCCCGTCTCCTCCCACACGACCGGTGCGCCGCGGCCGACCAGCCAGTCGATCGCGTCGTCGAGTCGCTCCCAGACGAGGCGTTGCAGCCGCTCGTCGCCGCCGGGGCATTCCGCCCGGAACTGGTCGAATTCGCGGTGGCGCCACACGACGCACGACGAGAGAAGCATCGAGCCGCCGAGACGCGGCCCCTTCTCCCGCACGGCGACGTCGGCGCCGAGCTCCCGCAGCCGGGCCGCCGCGACGAGGCCGGCCATGCCGGCGCCCGCAATCGAGATCTGCACTACGTGAGGCTGAACGTGGGCTTGTGCTCGACGTACTCGATGCGCACGCCGTCGGGGCCCCACAGGAAGGCCGCATAGGTGTTCGCGGCGTCGACGACCGACTCGACGTCGATCGACAGATCCTTCGCATCCGCGATCACCTCGTCGGCCGAGTCGACGAGCACGGCGAGATGGTTCAGAAGCGGCTTGTCGGACGAGCCGGGCTCGCCCTCGTGGAGCTCGATGTAGGCGCCGCCGACCTCGACCCGCTTCGGCCCGGCGGGCGCGAAGCCGTAGCGGTGGTACTGCTCGGCCGTCACCTCGGGCGCCGCCGACCAGAGTGCGACGTGGTCGAGGTCGTACTCGACGTCCGTCGGCGCCTCGACGAGCGTCACGAAGATCCCCTCGCCGATCTCGAACACCTCGGGCGCCCCCTCCGGGAGCGCGGCCCGGGCCGTGTCGAGGTCGCTCACGCGCAATCCGACGTGCTTCAGCGGCCCCTGCTCGCGCGGCCCTTCGGCGTCGAACAGCGTCAGCTTGCCGCGGCGGGCGTTCGAGCCCAGGAGCGTGAAGTTCGCCTCGTGCGCGATCGCGTGCATGCCGAGATGCTGCTCGCAGAACGCGGCGATCGGCTCGCGGTCGGCGACCCAGAATGCAACGTGATCGAGTGTGCGGGGGTCCACGCCGGAACGTTATCTACGCCCATGCGGGTGGCGAAACGCGGATCCCCTGACGCGCGGGCCCCGCCGAGCTGTCGGCGGAGCCCGGCGTCAGACAGGACTACCTGGTGGAGCGCCGAGCGGTGCGAGACCGCGATGCGGCCTTGCGCCCACTCGACTTGCGAGCGGTCGACTTCTTCGCCGTGGTCTTGCGCTTGGCGGTCGACTTGCGCTTCGCGGGCGAACGCTTCGCAGTGGACCGCTTCGCGGTCGTCTTGCGCTTGGCGGTCGAGCGCTTGGCGGTCGTCTTGCGCTTCGCGGTTGACTTGCGCTTTGCAGTCGTCTTGCGCTTCGCGGTCGACTTGCGCTTCGCGGTTGAACGCTTGGCGGTCGTCTTGCGCTTGGCGGTCGAGCGCTTGGCGGTCGTCTTCCGCTTCGCGGTCGACTTCTTGCGCGCCGTCGACTTCTTCGCCGTGGACTTGCGGGCGGAAGTCTTCTTGCGCGCGGTTGTCGACTTGCGAGCGGTCGTCTTGCGGGCGGTCGTCTTGCGGGCCGCCGTCTTCTTCTTCGCAGCTGCCTTCTTCTTCGTCCCGGACTTCTTCGCCGTCGCCTTCTTGGCCGTCGACTTCTTCTTCCGGGATGAGCTGCGGGAGCTGGAGCGTGCGGACGACCGAGAGGAAGACCGCGTTGCCGCCGGAACGGCGATGGCGCGCTCGTTACTCTCGCTGGTCTCGCCGATGGCGGACTCGCCCCACGAATCGTCTGCTGTCTGAGCAGTCGGTTCGCTCAACGAGCCGGCGCTCGACGTCTCTGACGTCTCGCCGGTCCCGCTCCAATCCTCTTGGGTCATGTAGTGACCTCCTGAGTCGGATTGCGCGTGCACGATTCCCTACCACGTTGCTTTCTAACGTGCAATGCGGACAGCACGACTTCTCCCGCACGTTGCTGAAAAGGAAAACGTGTTACACGCGTGCACTGCGCAACCGTTTCGACGTCGACGTGTCGACGCCTCCTGCGCGCTAATCGAGCGGTTGGTTCTGAACGTTGTGCTCGGTCGCGTACGTGTCGACCAGCGGATCAACTGCCGCGAGCCCTTCGCCGTACGCGTAGTTGATGCGCACGAACGGCTCCCACTTCTCCGGCAGCGCATCCTCCGGAAAGATCGCCTCGACCGGGCACTCGGGCTCGCACGCGCCGCAGTCGATGCACTCCTCCGGGTCGATCACGAGGATCCGGCCGGCCTCGTGGATGCAGTCGACGGGGCACACGTCGACGCACGAACGGTCTTTGATGTCGATACAGGGCTCAGCGATGATGTACGTCACGGCGCACTACTCTACCGGCGCGATCAGACCGTCGATCAGTTCCCTGCCACGCTCGAAGAGCGCCGACTTCGCGACCACCTGGTCGAAGCCGGCGGCGTGCGCGCGACGCAATCCGGCGGTGTCCGTGTGGTTCGTGTAGCCCAGGATCGGGACGTCAGGGAAGTTGTCCGCGACGTCGTTCGCATCGATGCGCGCGATGTCCGCGATCACGAGATCCGGCGGCTCGACCCCATCGGTCGTCGTGAAACGGTGCTCGGGGAGCATCGCCTCGAGCTTGCCCCGGACGAAGAGGTCGACCCCACACAACAGGATCGTCGCCATACCTGCTGCCGAATCTAGCAGCGTCACGTCGTTCTACAAGCGCGGCCTCGAGCTCGCGCACGCCGGCGCGTTCTTCGAGGCGCACGAGGCGTTCGAGGAGGCGTGGCGCGCATGCGACGACCGCGAGCGCGACTTCTTCCAGGGGCTCGTCCACGTCGTCGTGTCCGCCTACCAGCGCGGACGCGGCAAGCCGGTCGCCGCGGAACGTCAGCGGCTGAAGGCGCTGCGGCGGCTCGCGGCGTACGCGCCGGAGCACCGCGAGCTCGACGTTGCTCTACTTCTGGGAGCTCTAGAGCGAGCCGAGGCCGATCCGCGTGAACACCTGGTCGAGCCCGACGCGCAGCCACCAGTCGCGGTTGAAGAAGAGCAGCAGCCCGAGCGTGATGAGGACGACGCCTGAAGCGCCACGGACGATCGCGTAGTGGTCGCGCACCCAACGGGAGGCGCTCATCGTGTGCGCAAACGCCACCCCGGCTGCGACGAACGCCGCCGCGAGGCCGAGCGAGTACGCGGTCAGGAGCACGATGCCGCGCACGAGCGTCCCGCTCGACGACGCGAGCACGAGGATCGAGGCGAGCACCGAGCCGATGCACGGCGCCGCGCAGACCGCGAACGCGCCGCCGAGCAGCGCGCGCGATCCGGTGCCGCGCGCCCGCTGCAAGAGCCCGGCCCCGACGACCCGCTGCGGCCAGGGCAGCAAGCCGAGGAACGAGAGCCCGATCACGACGAGCACGAAGCCGGCGATCTCGACCTGGTCGCGCGGGTTGACGGCGCTCCCCACCGCGCCGGCCGCCGCGCCGAGGACGACGAACACCGCCGTGAAGCCGAGCACGAACGGCACGCTCGCGGCAACCACGCGCCTGCTGACGCCGCGATCGCCGAGGCGGCTCACCTCGATGTCGGAGATCGCCGAGAGGTAGCCGGGAACGAGCGGCAGCACGCACGGCAGGATGAACGAGGCGAGCCCCGCGAAGAACGCGACGGGCAGCTTCTCAGCCATCGAACCGCGCGAGCTCTTCGTCGATGCGCCGCTCCATCGCCGCGTCGAGGCGCGCGCCGGGCGGACCGTCGCCCGGCGTGCGGCCCGACCAGTACCGCGCACCGGCGGCGAGCGCGGCGACACCGAGCAGCGCGCCGCCGATCGGCAGCACCCACGCGAGCAGGTCGAAGCCGTGGCGGGATGGCTCCGAAAGGATGTTGGGGCCGAAGTTCACGACCATGTAGTCGAGGATCCGCTTCTCCGTCCAGCCCGCCGCCACTTTCTGGCGGACGACCAGCTTCATCTTCTGCGCGATCGGCGCATCCGATTCGTCCAGCGTCTCATGGCAGACCGGGCAAACGAGCTCGGTCTCGATCTTGGAAACGCTCGCATGAGAGTGCGAGGAGCCACACCCCGCGAGGATGACCGCGACGAGCACGAGCGTGAGGAGCCTCACGTCGAGAGCGCGCGCTCGATGTTCGCGTCGAGCACCTTCTTCGATACGGGACCGAGCACGCGCTTGACGATGCGGCCGCGCCGGTCGACGAAGAACGTCTCGGGCGTGTTGTAGACGCCGTAGGGCTGAACGGTGTCGCCAAGCTGGTCGAACACCATCGGGTACGTCGCGCCGTAGCGCTTGCGGAACGCCTTGCCCGCCCCGCGCGTGTCGAGCATGTCGACGCCCACGATCACGACGGCCTGGCCGGCCCACTGCTTCGAGCCGGCCTCGAGGCGAGGCATCTCCTGCTTGCATGGCTGACAGTCCGACTGCCAGAAGTTGAGGACAACAGCCTTGCCGCGCAGCGACGCGAGCGAGAGCTTCCCCTTCGTGTCGAGGCGCGGCAGATCGAAGCCCGGAGCGGCCACGATCCGGCCCTTCGAGACCGCCTTGACGATCGTCTTCGGCTGGTGCGTCAGCCGCCAGCCGAGCACGACCGCGAGCGCGACGATGCCGCCGACGGCGAGCAGGCGAAGCGCGAGGACGGGCCTCACGACGCGAGCCTCTGGAGCGTGGCGTTCAGCTTCGCGGGCGAGAACTGCGCGGCGGCGACGATCGGCCCGACGACGTGCGGTGGCACGACGTCCCCGCTGCGATCGACGATGAACGTCTCCGGGTAGCCGCTGACGCCGAACTTCGTGCCGAGGTTGCCGCTCACGTCACGGACGACCGGGTAGTCGACGTCGTAGTGCTTCATGTACTGGTCGGCGGCGAAGTTGAAGTCCTTCGAGTCGACGCCGATGAAGACGACGTCCTTGCCCGCCCATTTCACGGCCTCATTGTGGAGGGTCTTCGCCTCGAGCTTGCAGTCGACGCACCACGACGCCCAGAAGTTGAGCACCACGACCTTGCCCCGGTAGGCGGCGAGGCTGAAGTCGCCCGACTTGCCCAACCACGGCAGGGTGATGTTCGGCGCTTTCACCGTCTGGCCGTGGTCGACCTTCGAGGCGATGCCGCCGTTGCTGCCGCGCGCGACGTCCCAGACGAGCAGCCCGAGCAGTCCGACCACCACAACGACGGCGGCGGCGCGGACGACACGCATCAGACGATGTAGACCGTCGTGCCGACCTGGACGCGGGTGAACAGCCACTCGGCGTCGGGCACCTGCATGCGCACGCACCCGTGCGACTCGCTGTAGCCGATCGACGCGGGCTCGTCCGTCCCGTGGATGCCGACTCCCGGCGCGTTCAGGCCCATCCAGCGCGTGCCGAGCGGGTTGTCGGGGCCCGGCGGCACCGGCTTCAGGCCCTTCGCCCACGCGTCGTACGTCGGCGGGTACCACCACGGGTTCATCTCCTTGACCACGATATGCCACGTGCCCACCGGGGTCGGGTAGATCGACTGCCCGGTCGCGACCTGGAAGGTGCGCACGAGCTTCATACCGTTGAAGAGATACAAGCGGTTCAGCGCGCGGTTGACGACGATCACGGCCTTGAAGGAGGTCGTGGGCACCGTCGGCGCGATCGTGCGCGTCTTCAACCGCACCGGGAGGCGCGAGTTCGCGTTGAGCGCCGCGACCACGCGCGCGGTCAGCGTCGCCGCGCTCAGCGTGCGGCCGAGGACGTCCGGCTTGATGACGGGCTTCGCGCTCTTGAACGTCAGCGTCGCGTCGGCCGCCGGATGGGCGAACCGCTTGTCCACCGCCTTCACCCACGCGTTCAGCGCCGGACGGTGGACGGCGACCGCGAGCTTCACGTTCGTGCCAGGCGCGGCGATCCGCGCGCGTGCGACAGCAGTCGCTGCGTAGGCGACCGCGACGCTCGTCGGGTCGAGCAGCAGCTTGCTGCGATCGACGACGACCGGGAGCTCTCGACCGAACGCGTCCTGCACCGCCGAGACCGCCTCGGCGACCGGCAGGCCGCCGACGCGCACACCCGCGATGCGGACGCCGCGCGGGAGGACGCCGCCGGACGGCGTCGTGGTCGTCGTCGTGGTCGTGGTGGTGGTCGTCTCCGTCGTCGTGGTCGTCGTCGCGACAGTCGTCGTCGCGGTCGACGTGGTGACGTCGGCAATCACGGCCCCCGAGAACGCACCGGCGGCCGCAAAGCCGAGCACGAAGAGAATCACTGCGTGCAGGCGCTTCACGGCCCGAGCAGTGTAGCCAGCACTGTTTTGGGGTCGTCGGAGACGATTCCGTCCACTCCGGCGGCCTCGAGACGCCGCACCGTGGCGGGATCGTTCGCGGTCCAGGCGAGCACGGGCGCGCCGCGGCGGTGGGCGGCGGTCACGGCATCCGGCGAGCACAGCGTGTGGTGGAGCGCGAGCACGTTCGCGCGTGCCTGCCAGAGCAGGAGCGGGATCCGGAGCGGCATCGCGGCGCGCAGCGCCGCCGCAGCAGGGCGCGTCACCGACTCGGGCCAGCGGAAACGCGAGACCTCGTAGCGGTCGCGCGGGTAGCCGATCGCGACCGGCAGCTCCGGCGCGAGCGCGGCGACACGGCGGCCGACCGAGGTGTAGGCGGTCGAGACGAGGACGCGCTCGCGCAAGTGGTGGCGGTCGACGGCCTCGAGCACCGCCTGCTCGTAGCCCGGCAGCTTGAGGTCGAGATGAAGTCCGATCGCGTGCAGCGCGAGCATCGTCAGCGCTTCGTCGAGGTCAGGCCCGGTCCCGTCGGCGTCGTGCGCGAGCACGAGCCCGGGTGCGATGTCGAACTCGACGAGATCGGCGCCGGCAGCGACGGCTGCCTCGAGCGCGGCGAGCGAGTTCTCGGGAGCGACCGCGGACGCGCCTCGGTGGCCGATCACGAGTGGCCGCCCGGCGGTGCGCTCGAGCTTCACCGGGAGCGTTGGATGACGACGATCGCGCAGTCGTCGGGCAGGTCGCCGCCGGCGAAGCCGCGGCAAGCAGCGAGCACGGCGTCGGCGATCTCCTGCGCCGACCGCCCGGCGTTCGCCGCGAGCACCTCGTCGAGCCGCGCGTCGCCGAACAGCTCACGCTCGTGACGCGACTCGATCACGCCGTCGGTGTAGAGCACGACCGACGCGCCCGGAGGCAGCGCCGTCTGTACCTGCTCGTACTCCTGCGGCGCGTCGATCCCGAGCGCGAGGCCGCCGCAGACGAGCGCAGCGACGCGGCCGTCGGGCTGCACGACGCGTGGCTCCGGGTGACCCGCGCTGGCGCACAGCACCTCGCCGTTCGGGGCGACGGTGACGTACGCCATCGTGATGAACTTCCCGACCGCGATCTCGCCGACCACGACCTCGTTCGCGTGTGCGAGGAACTCGGACGGCTCCGGATGCTCGCGGGCGAGCGAACGGAACACGAACTTCGCCATCGCCATGTCCGCGGTCGCGTCGATCCCGTGACCGGTCACGTCGCCGAGCACGACCGCGAGCCGCCCGTCTGCGAGCTCGAGGAAGTCGTAGACGTCGCCGCCGACGTCGACCTGCGCCGCCGACTCGTACACGCGACCGACGTCGAGCCCGTCGATGGAAGGCCGCTCGCGCGGGAGGAGCGACTGCTGCATCGTTTCCGCGAACTGCTTCTGCTGCTGGTAGAGGCGGGCGTTGTCGATCGCGAGCGCGGCCTGCTGCGCGATCGTCCGCGCCGTCGCCAGGGTCTCCTGCGTGATCGGGTCGGCGGGGTCGAGCGAGACGATCGTCAGCTCGGCAAGCAGCTCCGTGCTCGTCGCGATCGGCAGCAGCGCGGCCGTCGAGCCCTTCTCGAGGAACGGCCGGAGCAGCGCATGCGCGCCCCCGAGGCGCGTGACTGCCTCCACGTCGAGGAGCACCGGACGGTACGTGCGCGGCGGTCGCGGCTGCGGGCGCTCGAGGATCGTGCGCACGGCGTCTGCGAGGCGTGTCTCGGCGACGTGGACCGCACGAGGCACGAACTGGTCGCCCCGCTCGTCGGGAACGCGGATCACGGCGGCGTCGACGCCGAACTCGTTGACGAGCGTCTCGGTGACCGCCGCAAGCGTCGAGTCGAGCGACAGCGTTTGCGCGAAGGAGCGTGAGATCTCGTAGAGCGCGTTCACCTGCCGGGACGCCTGGCGCTCTGAATCGAGCACCTCGTACAGGGCGTTGCCCAGCTCGGTCGCGCGCTCGTGCAGCCGCGCGTTCTGGACTGCGACCGCGAGCTGTGCCGCGAGCGCGCTCAGCAGCGCGAGATCGCTTTCACCAAGCGTCGTGTCGCCGGGATACGCGATCAACAGCCCGATCGACTCCTCGCCGACGTGCAGCGGGACGCCGACCGCCGCACGCTGGCCGGACGTCTCGAGCGCGGCGCGCACGGACGCGAGGGCCGGCTCGTGGCCGCCGGTGTGCGCATACACGGAGGTGCGCGCGCGCAACGGGCCGTGCAGCGCGTCGAAGAGCCGCTGGGCGATCTCGTCGTGCCCGCCTGCGATGCCGCGACCTGCGGCGGCAAAAAGCCGTCCGTCCTCGCGCAGGTACACGCCGACCTGCTCGACCTGAAGGAGCGCCGCGATCCGCTCGACCGCCGTCTCGAGCGTGTGCGCGAGCGAGAGCCGCGAGATCGCCTCACTGACGATGTCGAGCAGCGCGCGCGTGCGCTCGAGCTCGACCTCGACGCTCTGCGCCTGCTCCCCCGAGCGAAGCGCGTGCGCCGCGCGCGTCGCGAACGCGACGAGTGCAGGGAGCTCGGCTTCCGTCGGCGCCGAGTCCTCGCCGTAGAAGAGCTGAAGCGCCGCGAACGGCGGTTGGCCGAGCGTCAGCGTCGCCACATGCGCGAACGCGGCCGGGAGCGTGGTGTCGACCTCCACCGACGCCGGCCGCCAGACCTCCACCGCCGCCTGGACGAGCGCCCAGGCGTGCGGCAGGACCGAGTCCACGTCGCCGTGCGTCATCAGGCGCTCGACGCTTCCCTCCGGGCCGAGCCGCCAGAGCACGCCGCCGCGGGCGCTCGTCGCCTCGACCGCGATCCGGACCGCCTGCTGCGAAGCGCGCCACGGGTCGCCCCCGGCCGCGAGCGCTTCGCCTGCAAGCTCGAGCCAGACGGCGCGACGGGAGCCGGCCGCCGAGTGCGGGCCTGTCGCGAGCGTGCGTACCGCGAGCGCCACCTGAGCGGCGACGAGGCTCGCAAGCGCACGCTCGTCCACGGCGAACGGCTCCTGCCGCACGAGCTCGACGGAACCGACGATGCGTGCGCCGGCGCGCGCGGGCTCGACGAGCACGCCCGCGGCACGAGCGCGCTCGGCTGCCTGGGCTACCGACTCCGACGGCGTCCCGTCCGCGATGAGCTCGCACGAGGCGCGCGTGCCCGCAACTTCGGCCGCGAGCGCGGAGGCGTCGGGCGCGACCACACGCGCCGCGAGCTCTCCGTTCTCGTCCAGCACGCGCAGCACCACAAGCTCGGCGCCGGTCGCCTCGACGGCGGCGGACGCGATCGCGCCCAGCGCGGAGCGTAGGTCGGTCGCCGCGGCGACTTGCCCCGCCGCACCGGCGAGCGCCTCGATGGGGAGCCGCTGGGCTTCGACGACCATCGCTGACACGGAGTGTGCCTACAATTGCCGCCGGAAATGGCCGAGTCCGCCCGGAAGACCCCTGCCCCGCCTGAGGACTCCCCCTCGCTCGACCCGCTCGCGATCGAGCGGAACTACCGGCGTGAGCGCGCGCGGCGACGCGCCCGCGTCGAGAAGCGGAGCGCAACGCGCCGCTCGAATGTCCGCTTCTTCGTCACGCTCGGCGTGCTCGCGTTCGTGACGGCGTTCCTGATCCTCGCCGCCTGGCACGAAGTGCAGACCCTCTTCGGGGTCTAGCTACTGGAGCGGCCGGCGCGAGACGGGGCCCCAGCCGGCGGCCTCCCAGGTCTTCCCGCCGCACATCGGGCAGAGCGGCAGGGTCGACTGAACGGTGACGCCGTAGCCGCAACTCGAGCAGTGGTAGGCACCTGCGGCGGTGGCGCCGGTAGTCACAAACTCGACGAAATCGCCGTCATCTGGCTCAAGCCTTCTCGCTGCGTCCAGCACGAGACCCCTCCCGTCGACCGGTCACCATTCCTTCCGACCGGTTTCTTCCCCATACTTAGCGACGTGGAAACCCCTGACTTCTTCGAGCTAGAGCTACCGGTCACCGGGCCGCCGGAGCCGGCCGGCTATGCGCAGCGGCCCGCGCCGAGCGGCGGCGGCCTGTGGGCGGCCGGCGAACGGATCACCTGGGTCGCCGGGCTCGTCCTCATGCTCTCGTCGTTCATGGACTGGTACGCGGGCTCCGGCGTCGGCGTCAAGCTCGCCGTGATCGGCTGGCACAGCGGCGTCCTCGGCAAGCTCGTCTTCTTCGTCGGCCTCGCCGTGCTCGCGCTCGTCGCGTTGCACGAGTCGGGCTTCGAGTTGCCGCCGAGCGTCCCGGAGAGCCTCGTCGTGCTCGGGCTCGGCGCGCTCGCGACGGTCTTCGTCGTGATCCGCATCATCTCGATCCCGGACGCCGTGCTGCCGGCGAACGGTCGCGGCATCGGACTCTGGATCAGCCTCGTCGCGGCGCTCGGCGTGATCCTCGGCGGACTGCTGCGAGCAACAGAAGAGCTGTAAGCGTCCCGAGCACGGCGCCGGCGACCACGTCGAGCGGATAGTGGTCGCCGTTGTACAGCCGCGAGCAGGCGATCAGCACGGCGAGCGCATAGAGCGGCGCCCGCAGGCGCGGCGCCGCGACGGAAAGCACGAGCGCGCAGGCGAAGCTCGTCGCCGCGTGTCCCGACGGGAACGAGTGCGATGTGAGCCGCGGCCCGAGCTCGTGCACGAACGGCCGGTGCCGCGGGACGACCGCCTTGATGAGGTCCGTCAGCAGGTCGGCGGCCGCGTCGGCGGCCAGGACGAAGGCGAAGATCGAAAGCCGGCGCCGCGCGAGCGCGAGGACGAGCGCGATCGCGAGCCAGACGAGCCCGAGCTCCCCGATCCTCGAGAGGTCGACGGACAGCCAGTCGAGCCAGCCGACGCGGTGAGCGACGATCCAGCGTTCGAGGTGACGATCTGTTCTAAGCAGGGACGAGCTGCTTCGCCCGCTCGATCAGCTGCTGCGGGTCGAAGGGCTTGCCGATGAAGCCGCGCGCACCGCGCTCGGCGGCGTCGCCGGCGGCGTGCTCGTCGACCTGGCCGCTGAACATGATCACGGGGATCGAGCCGTGTTTCTCCTGCATCCGCTGCAGCATCTGCCAGCCGTCGACGCCGGGCATGACGACGTCGAGCAAAACGAGCTCGGGCGCCTGGTCGGCGATCGCGTGGAGCGCTTCGTCCGCGCTCGCCGCCTCACGCACGAGGTAGCCCTCCATCTCGAGGTTCACCCGGACGTACTCGCGGATGCGGGCGTCGTCGTCGACGACGAGCACGAGCGGGCCGGTCGTCGCGCCGCCGGGGCCGGAGCGGTCGAGGAACGTCTCGAGGTCGCGGCGCCGGTAGCGGCGGTGGCCGCCCGGCGTGTAGAAGGCCGGCACGCGGCCCTGGTCCGACCACTTCCGGATCGTCGATTGGGCGACGCCGAGGAACTTGGCGGCCTGGCCGAGGGTCAGCCAGTCAGGCTCGGTCGTCGGTGCGCGTCTCCCGGGGTGCGTCACGCCCCAAAAGTAACCAAAGCTGCCACTATCTAAACGCCAATTATGGGTTCTGGACCGTGACGGTGACCGTTTGACGCGCGGCGGGCGCGAGCGGCAGCGGGTTGAGCGTCCGGACGATCTTCTGGGTGCCGCTCCCACCGCTGCCGTCGTGGAGGGCCTCGCCGAGGGCCACGCCGACGGCGAAGACGACCACGATTCCGGCGGCGACGGCGACGCGCCTGATCATGGGCGGTAGTCCGACGCGCCACGCGCATAGGAGTGGAACGCGGCATCGGCGACCGTGCCGGGCTCAGTGGGGCCGGTGCCTTCCGGGTCGGCGTCGTCGAGCAGCTCGCGCACCCACTCGTCGGCTCCGTCGTAGGCGGATGCGAGCTCGGCGAGCGTGAACGTCTGACCCACGCGCTTGCGCAGCTGCGCAACGGTGAGCTCGACGTCGCCGACGAGCTCGGTGTAGCGGCGGCGGTCGCCGCGCGCGGCCTCGACGCGGCGGTTTCCGTCCTGCCAGTGCTGGCGCGCGAGCTCGAGGTCCACGGTCACTCAGTACAGCAGGAGTCCGGCCAGAGCGACGGCAGCTCCGCGAGAACGCGCTCGCCGAGCACGTAGCCCGGCTGCGCGAGCGCGAACGCGGCGTGCGCGTGCAGGCACTTGAGGCTCCCTTCGCGCGTCGAGCCGCCGATGCCCGCGTCGAGCTCCGGGCGAAGGCTCCGCTGCTTCTTCTGCGCGGCCGCGAGGCTCGCAGCGAGCTCGGTGTCTTCTCGTGCCGCGTTTGACCAGCGTTCGACGCCGCCCGCAGCCTCGAGGCGGGAGATCGCGGCGACGAGGTACGGGCACGTGACGTAGAACTGCGTCGGAAACGGATGCCCAGCCTCGTCGAACGGCGCCTGCTCGGTGACCGCCGGCTTGCCGAACGGACAGCGAACGGCGACCCGGCGAAATGCGCGCGGCCTGCGCCCCAGCTGGCGCGCGACGAGCTCCTCGTCGGTCATGCGCCCGACGTTAGTGGTTGCGCTGGCGCCAGGGGTTGATGCCGGTGACGATGAAGAGCCGCTCGTCCTTCTTGACGAGCCCGAGCAGCCGCGCCTCGCGGGTCAGCTCGGATGGCGTCCCGGCGAGCGCGATCTTCTTCTGCAGCTTCTGGTTCTGCGCCTGAAGCGAGTCGACCTGAAGCTCGCGCGTGCGCAGCTGGTGCTTCGTCTGCACGTACGAGTGCAGCGGTTTCCAGTAGAGGAACGCGACGAGCAGTACCGCCCCGATCGCGAGCAGCCTGGTTGGGCGCAGGCGGATCACAGGTGGCTCTTCGCCGTCGCCCTGCGGAACCCTCGAAACTCTCGAACGTAGTTCGACTTCGTCGAACGAAGTTCAGGCGATGTCGACCTTGATGACGTTCGTCGAGCCGGGGAGGTTCACGGCGGTGCCGGCGGTCGTGATCACGCGCTCGCCGGACTCGATCACGCCCGATTTGAGCGCCGACTCGAGCGCACGGGTCCACAGGTCCTCGACGTTCTCCGTCTGCGGCATCAGCACCGGGATGACGCCCCATTCGAGCGCCATCTGCTGCACCGCCGTCTGGTGGTGCGAGAGGCCGACAATGATGCGATGCGGGCGCAGGCGCGCGACCGCGGACGCGGTGCGGCCGGTGAACGTCGGAACCAGGATGGCGCTCGCACCGAGGGTCTCTGCGAGGTCGCACGCGGCGTTCGACATTGCGCGGCCGACGGTCGTCTCCTCGCCGGGCTCCGGCATCTGGTGGCGGTACCCCATCGACGGCTCGACCGCGCGCGCGATCGTGTCCATCGTGCGCACCGCCTCGACCGGATAGTTGCCGGTCGCCGTCTCGGCCGAGAGCATGATCGCGGACGTCCCGTCGAGCACCGCGTTCGCGACGTCGCTCGCCTCGGCGCGCGTCGGCTCGGCGTGCTCGATCATCGATTCGAGCATCTGCGTCGCGGTGATCACCGGCTTCCCCGCCTCGAGGCAGCGCAGGATGATCCTCTTCTGCAGCAGCGGCACCGTCGCGGCGCCGATCTCCACGCCGAGGTCGCCGCGCGCGACCATCACCGCGTCGGCCTCGAGCAGCACCTCGTCGAGCGCCTCGATCGCCTCGGCCTTCTCGATCTTCGCGATCACGCGCGCGGGCGAGCCGTGCTGGCGGATGATCGCCTGCAGGTCGCGGACGTCGGCCGCGGCGCGCACGAACGAGAGCGCGACGAAATCGACGCCGAGCCCGAGTGCAAACTGCAAGTCCTCGAGATCCTTCTTGGTGAGCGACGGGATGGGCACGGGAACGCCGGGCAGGTTGACGCCCTTGTGCGACTTCACCTCGCCGCCGACGATGACGCGGCACAGCGCGCGGCCTTGCTCGACGTCCTGGACCTTGAGCCGGACGAGGCCGTCGTCGATCAGCACGTCGTGGCCGGGCCGCAGCACCTCGCCGATCACGGCCGGCGCGACCGGCAGGTCGCCGTTCGACGCAACGTGGTCGCCGACGACCGTGATCTCCTCGTCCTTCAGCAGGATGCGCGGCTCCTCCAGGTCGCCGATGCGGAGCTTCGGGCCCTGAAGGTCGGCCATCAGCGCGAGCGGCTTGCCGGTCTCGTCCTGCAGCTCACGTACGAGCTTCACGACCGCCGCGTGGTCGGCGTGGTTGCCGTGCGAGAAGTTCAGACGGATCGCGTCGACGCCGGTGTCGACGAGCTCGCGCATGACCTCACGCGAAGACGAGGCCGGCCCGATCGTCGCGACGATCTTGGTCCGGCGGGGAGTTTCAGCCATCGTTCCCAGACTAGCGAGCCACGCGCGGGAAGGCCGACCAACCGGGGTACACGGCCTTCGCGGCGAGCTCCTCTTCGATGCGGAGCAGTTGGTTGTACTTTGCGACGCGGTCCGACCGTGCCGGCGCCCCCGTCTTGATCTGGCCGGTGCCGAGCGCCACGGCGAGGTCGGCGATCGTCGCGTCCTCGGTCTCGCCCGAGCGGTGCGACATGACGGCCGTGTAGCCGTTCTGCTGCGCGAGCCTCACCGCGTCGATCGTCTCGGTGAGCGTCCCGATCTGGTTCACCTTCACCAGGATCGAGTTGCCGACGCCGCGGTCGATGCCCTGCTGGAGCCGCACCGGGTTCGTGACGAACACGTCGTCGCCGACGAGCTGCACACGGTCACCGAGCAGCGCGGTCTGCGCCTGCCACGACTCCCAGTCGTCCTCGGCCGCACCGTCCTCGATCGAGACGACGGGGTAGCGCTCGACGATCTCCGCCCAGAACCCGGGCAGCTCGGCGCTCGTCTTCTCGCGCCCTTCGAAGCGGTAGACACCGTCGGAGAAGACCTCGCTCGTCGCCGGGTCGAGCGCGATCGCGACGCGGTCGCGATGGCCTGCGCGCTCGGCCGCCTCGAGGATCAGGTCGATGGCGGCCTCACTCGACTCGAGGTCGGGCGCGAAGCCGCCTTCGTCGCCGACGAGCGTCGAGAGCCCGCGCTCGGTCAGAACGTTCTTCAGCGAGTGGTAGACCTCGGCGCCGATGCGCAGCCCCTCGGCAAACGAGTCGGCGCCGGCCGGCACGACCATGAACTCCTGGAGGTCGATCGAGTTGGACGCGTGCGCGCCGCCGTTGATCACGTTCATCATCGGGACCGGCAAGGTCGCCGCGCTCTCGCCGCCGAGGAACCGGTAGAGCGGCTGCCCCGCCTCTGCGGCTGCAGCCTTGGCCGTCGCAAGGGAAACGCCGAGGATCGCGTTCGCGCCGAGGCGGCCCTTGTTCGGCGTGCCGTCGAGATCGACGAGCGCGCGGTCGAGGCCTTCCTGGTCGGCGGCATCGCGCCCGCGTGCGAGCTGCGCGAGCTCGCCGTTCACGTTCGCGACTGCCTTCGTGACGGCCTTCCCGCCGTACGCCGCGCCGCCGTCGCGCAGCTCGACCGCCTCGTGCACGCCCGTGGACGCGCCGGAGGGGACGATCGCGCGCCCGGTCGCACCGGACTCGAGCCGTACCTCGACCTCGACGGTCGGATTGCCTCGGGAGTCGAGGACCTGGCGGCCCTTCACATCGGCGATCTTCACTCGGCTTGCTCCTTTGCCTCGTCGTAGTACGCGTCCTGCTCGTCGAGCGGAAGCTTGCTCCAATCCTCGCCCTTCGCCGCGGCGAGCGCGTCGGCGGCGTCCACGCGAGCGCGGAACCGCTTCGCCGCGGACCGCAGCTCGAGCTCGGGATCGACGTTGAGCTTTCGCGCCACGTTCACGACCGCGAAGAGAACGTCGCCGAGCTCGGACGCAATGCGCCGCGCAGGCTCGAGCTCGGGGTCAGGGTCGACCTCGGGCAGCTCGGCGCGCAGCTCGCGCAGCTCGTCGTCGAGGTCGGAGAGCGCGCCGGCGAGGTCCGGATACTCGAACCCGACCGACCGCGCACGTTGTTGCACTTTGCGCGCGTACAGGAGCGCGGGAAGTGTCTCCGGCACGTCGTGGAAGATCCCCTCGCGTCCTTCGTTCTCGCGCTTGATCTCGTCCCAGCGCTCGCGCACGCGCCCGGCGGTGCGCGCCTCAGTGTCGCCGAAAACGTGCGGGTGGCGAGAGACGAGCTTCGCGTGGACGCCGCGCGCAACCGCCTCGAGGTCGCCGGCGCCGCGCTCCTGGAGCAGCAGCGCGAGGAAGTACGACTGGAAGAGGAGGTCGCCGAGCTCGTCGAGCAGCTTGGCGTCGTCGCCTGCGAGTGCGGCGTCCGCGACCTCGTACGCCTCTTCGACGGTGTGCGGGACGATCGTGCGGGTCGTCTGCTCGCGGTCCCAGGGGCAGTCGCGTCGCAGCCGCTCCGTCAGCTCCTGAAGCTCGACGAGCGCATCCGCGAGCGACAACCTGCTACCCGGTGGTCGAGTTGGTCGTCGTCGCCGTGCACGGATCCGGCGACGCCGAGTAGCCGACCGCGTACTTGACCTTCGAGCCGCTGCAGTATGACTTGGTCAGCTGGGTGGTCCAGGTCGACATCGTCGTGTTCTTCTTCTGCTGGAGAAGCTGCTGGCGGATCGACGATGCGACCTGCTTCTCCGGCGTCGTCGACTTCGTCTTCACCGGGCCGAGCGGCTCGATGACGAACCACGACTTGTACTGCGTCGGGTCGTAGAACGGCGTGTGCACGACGTTCGCGGGAGACGAGAACGCGATCTTGTCGAACGCAGGCACGGTCTGGCCCTTCGAGAACGTCGCCTTGCCGCAGTTCTGACCGCTCGCGTCCTTCGCATACTTCTTCGCCAGCGTGCACCACGTCTTCGCGCTGCCGTTCTTCAGCTGCTGGTAGACGGACTCAGCGGTCGGCTTGCTCTTGCCGACGAGGATGTAGCGGACATCGCGCTGCGCGGGCTGCGAGTAGAGCGACGGATGCGCCTTGTAGTACGCGTCGACCGTAGCGTCGGAGACCGTCACGCTCTTGGTCACCTTGTTGAAGATGTCCTCGGAGATCAGCTGCTGGCGGATGTCCTCGCGCACCTGTGCGTCTGTCAGATCCTGCTTCTTGAGATCGGCCTTGTACTTCGCCTCACTGCTCGAGAAGTACTGCTTCTTGATCTGGTTGAGCCGCGTCTGGACGTCCTTGTCGGTGACGTGGATGCCCATCGAGTCCGCCTTGTCCTCGCGCTCACCCTGTTGGATGAGCAGCAGGACGGCCTGGCCCTTGATCGTCTCGTAGTCGGTCGTGCCCTGCTTCGGGAACGCGCGGCCCTGAGACTTGAAGCTCTGCTGCGCCTGCAGGAGCAGCGCGGCGTAGTCCCCCTTCGTCACGTGCACCTTGCCGACGACGGCGACGTCGTTGGACTTGAGGGCAGCGGCGCCTCCCCCACCGCATCCGGCGAGGATGCCCGTGGCAAGGAGAATCGGGAGAAGGAACTTCACATTCCGCATAGATTGCACCGGCTCAGGCGGCCTGGCGCGCCGCCAGCATAGCATCGACCAAATCGAGTGCTTCCTTGAATTCACTACCCCTTAACGTCACTTCTCGGTTTCCCGTCGAGTAGACCGCGGTCTCGACCTGGGCGCGCAGCTCCCGCAGCTCGCCCGAGCCGAGGACGACCGGGCCGACCGATGCGCGCCCGCCTCGGAACACCAGGTAGTCGGCGCCGAGGACGGCGAGCTTCAGCTTCGCCTCCTGGATCGCGAACAGGTTCTCGACCGGCTCCGGAAGCGGCCCGTAGCGGTCCTCGGTCGCGATTCGCAGCTCGTGGAGCTCGTCCTCCGACTCGGCGAGGGCGATGCGGCGGTGCAGGTCGATCTTCAGCGCCTCGGCGGCGATGTATGCGGCCGGGACGTACGCGTCGACGCGCGCATCGACGCGGATCGGCTTCACGGCGAGGCGGCGCCGGCCCTGGAGCTCCGCGACCGCCTCGTGGAGCATCTCGACGTAGAGCTCGAAGCCGAGTGCGGCGACGTGGCCCGACTGCTCGGCGCCGAGCAAGTCGCCGGCGCCGCGAATCTCGAGGTCGCGCATCGCGATCGCGAAGCCGGCGCCCAGTTCGGTGTGGTCGGCGAGCGTCGCCAACCGCGCGCGCGCCTCGGGGGTCAGCTCGTGCGCATCGGGATAGAAAAGGTACGCGTGCGCGAGCAGGTCGCTGCGCCCGACGCGCCCGCGAATCTGGTAGAGCTGGCTCAGCCCGAGCTGGTCGGCGCGCTCGACGATCAGCGTGTTCGCCTGCGGGATGTCGAGCCCCGACTCGATGATCGTCGTCGAGACGAGCACGTCTGCGTCTCCCGCGAGGAACGCGATCATCTTGTCCTCGAGCTCGCGCTCGGCCATCTGCCCGTGCGCGACGAGGAAGCGCACATTCGGGCAGAGCTGCTGCAGCTTCAGCGCCGCCTCCTCGATCGTCTCGACGCGGTTGTGGAGATAGAACGCCTGGCCGCCGCGCGCGACCTCACGCTCGAGCGCGCTCTGGATCAGCTCGTCGTCGATCTCGCCGACGAACGTGCGGATCGGGCGGCGCCCTTCGGGAGGCGTTTCGATCACCGAGATGTCGCGCAGGCCCGCGAGCGACATGTGCAGCGTGCGCGGGATCGGCGTCGCCGACATCGCGAGCACGTCGACCTCGAGCCGTAGCTGCCGCAGCAGCTCCTTCTGCGCGACGCCGAAGCGCTGCTCCTCGTCGACGATCACGAGCCCGAGCTCTTTCGAGACGACGTCGCGCGACAGCACGCGGTGCGTCCCGATCAAGATGTCGACCTTTCCCTCGGCGAACTCGGCGAGCACGCGCTTCACGTCGGCGGGCTTGCGGAAGCGGGAGACCATCTCGACGCGCACGGGGAAGTCGCGGTAGCGGTTGCGGAACGTGTTCCAGTGCTGCTGCGCGAGCACGGTCGTCGGCACGAGCATCAGCACCTGCTTGCCGTTCACAGCGACGGCGAAGGCGGCGCGCAGCGCGACCTCGGTCTTGCCGAAGCCGACGTCGCCGCAGACGAGCCGGTCCATCGGATGCGGCGCCTCGAGGTCCTCCTTCACCGCTTCGATCGCCGTGCGCTGGTCCTCCGTTTCGCGATACGGGAACTCGCTCTCGAGCTGCTCGACCCATTCGTGCTCGACGTCGTACGCGACGCCCGGCTGCGTCTGCCGCTGCGCGTAGAGCTGCAGCAGCTCGCCGGCCATCTCGCGCAGGTGCTCGCGCGCGCGCGTCTTCAGGTTGTCCCACGCCTTGCCGCCGAGCTTCGAGAGTGCAGGCGCCTTCGCGTCGGCGCCGATGTAGCGGCTGACCTTGCCGATCTGCTCGTGCGGGACGTACACCCGGTCGTCGCCGCGGTAGGCGAGCAGCAGGTAGTCGCGCGTGACGCCCGCGACCTCGCGCGTCTCGAAGCCGAGCAGCTGCGCGATGCCGTGATCCTCGTGCACGACGTAGTCGCCCGTGCGCAGGTCGGAGAAGCTCTGCAGCGCGCGGCCAGGCGCGGTAGCGGCGCGCGGCGGCCGCTTGCGGAAAACCTGTGTGTCGGGCAGCAGCGCGAAGCCGAGCTCGCGCCAGACGAAGCCGCGCCGCGCCGGCGCAACGGCGAACGTGAGCCCGGCCGGCGTGTCTCCCGGGTCGAGGAGCGTCGCGCTGACGCGCCGCAGCAACTGCTGCTGCCGCAGTGCCTCGCCGCGATGCACGAACGAGACGACCACGTCGAGCTCCTGGCGCAGCAGCCCGTTCAGCTCGTTCTCCGCCTCCGACAGGCCGCGCGCCGCGAGCGCCGGCCGCTGCGCGTCGAAGCTGAACGGCTGCCCCTGCGGGAGCTGCGTCAGGACCGTCGCCGAAGAGAGGTCGACAGGCTTCAGGCGCTCCTCTTCCCAGACGCCCGTCACCTCGTCCGGCGACCAGACGAGGTCGGGCGTCCGGTCGAATGCGGGCACGAGGTCGTCGGGTGCATGCGCCTCCTCTCGCTCCTCGCCGTCGTCGAGGCCGAGGTCGATCTCGACGAGCTCGCGGCGGCGCTCGGCCGCAGGGAAGATCGTCGCCTCCTCGACCTGGCGCAGCGCGCGCTGCGTGAACGGGGAGAACGCCCGGATCTGCTCGATCTCGTCGCCGAAGAGCTCGATGCGGAGCGG
>DATAUN010000048.1:0-2013 GCA_036268235.1 Gaiellaceae bacterium | reverse complement strand
GCGCAGGACCAGTTCCGGACGCTCTCCGCGTATCGCGTGCCGCGGCTCAAGCCGGCGATCTACGACGGCGACACGCCGACGGAGCAGCGGTGGCAGATTCGCAAGTGGTCGAACGTCATCCTCACCAACCCCGACATGGTCCACGTCGGCGTCCTGCCGAACCACGATCGCTGGGGCGACGTGCTTGCGAACCTCCGCTACGTCGTCGTCGACGAGGCGCACGTGTATCGCGGCGTGTTCGGGTCGCACGTCGCGAACGTCCTGCGCCGCCTGCGCCGCCTCGCGCGGGTGTACGGCTCGGAGCCGCAGTTCCTGCTCGCGTCGGCGACGATCTCGAACCCGGGCGAGCTCGGCGCGGCGCTGCTCGGCGACCAGGTAACGGTGATCGGAGACGACGCAGCGCCGCGCTCCGAGCGCACGATCGTCCTCTGGAACCCACCGCTGCTCGACGCCGAGCTCGGCCTGCGTGGATCCGCCCTCGCGGAGGCGGCGAAACTCCAGGCGGCCCTCGTCGAGCGCGGCCTGCGCACGCTCACGTTCGCGAAGAGCCGCAAGGCGGCGGAGCTCATCCACCGCTTCACCGCCGACCGGCTCGGCGACGACACGCATCTCTCGCCCTACCGCGCCGGCTACACGGCGCAGCAACGGCGCGAGATCGAGCGGCGCCTCGCAGAGGGCGACCTGCTCGGCGTCTCGGCGACGAACGCGCTCGAGCTCGGGATCGACGTCGGGCTGCTCGACGCCGTGATCAGCGTCGGCTTCCCGGGCACCGTCGCCTCGCTGCGCCAGCAATGGGGCCGCGCGGGGCGGCGCGGTAACGGGCTCGCGGTGCTCGTCGCGAGCGAGGACGGCCTCGACCAATTCTTCATGCGCGAGCCCGACAAGCTGCTCGGACGGCGGGTGGAGGCGGCGATCCTCGACCACGCAAGCCCGCGCGTGCTCGCCGGCCACGTCCGCGCCGCCGCCTACGAGGCGCCGCTGACGGAGACCGATATGCCCGAGTACGTAGCTGCCGCGCGTACCGACCCGCTCCTGAAGGAGACACCCGCAGGGTTCGTGTGGGCAGGCCGCGACCATCCCGCAGCGCAGATCGCACTCCGCTCGAGCGAGCCGGATGCGTTCACCGTCATCGACGGCACGACCGGCGACGTGCTCGGGCTCGTCGAGCGCTCACGGGCGTACTCGACCGTGCACGAAGGCGCGGTGTACCTCCACCGCGGCGAGTCGTTCCTCGTGCACGAGCTCGACCTGACGACGCTGCACGCGGTCGTCGAGCCCTTCAACGGCAACTGGTACACGCAGGCGAAGAAGGAGACGATGACGACGATCGTCGAGCCGCGTCGCATCGAGTGGCGGCTCGGGCTCGAGCTCTCGTTCGGCGACATCGAGGTGACCGAGCAGGTCGTCGGCTACGAGCGCAAGACGATCAGCGGCCAGGAGCGCATCGAGCTCGTGCCGCTCGAGCTGCCGGCGACGTCGTTCGTGACGGAGGCGATCTGGTTCCTGCCGGAGGCGTACCAACTCGCCGAGCTCGAGGAGATGCCGAAGCTGCTCGGAACGCTGCATGCGGCCGAGCACGCGCTGATCGCGCTGCTGCCGCTGTGGGCGATGTGCGACCGCTGGGACATCGGCGGGCTCTCGACGAACATCCATCCACAGACCGGACGGCCGACGGTGTTCGTCTACGACGGACACGCGGGCGGGATCGGGATCACCGAGCGCGGCTTCGAGCAGTTCGAAGGCTGGGTCTCGGACACGCGCGAGCTGCTGCGCGGCTGCCCGTGCTCGGACGGCTGCCCCTCCTGCGTCCAGAGCCCGAAGTGCGGGAACCTCAACGACATGCTCGACAAAGCGGGCGCACTCACATTTCTTTCGCGGCTTGTCGATTTCGGCGCCTCCCGTTCGTCGTAGGGTCGTAACCGAAACGAGGAGGAGACATGAAGTACGCGATCCTGATCTACAGCCCCGAGGAAGGCGCGCCCGACGCCGCGGTCACCGCCGAGTACATGGCGC
>DATAUN010000047.1:0-9037 GCA_036268235.1 Gaiellaceae bacterium | reverse complement strand
TTCGGCCGGCTGCCGTGGTACTGGCTGATCGTAAGCCGTGTTGCGCTGCTGCTGCCGATCGTCGGCGTCGCGTACGAGCTGATCCGTTTCGCAGGCAAGCACGCCGACAACCGCATCCTGATGACGCTGCTGTCGCCGGGCCTCTGGTTGCAGCGGCTGACGACGCGCGAGCCCGACCTCGAGCAGCTCGAGGTGTCGATCCGCGCGCTCAAGGAAGTACTCGAGCTCGAGGGCCGGCTCGAACCGGCCGACCGACGCGTGGAGGTGATGGCGTAATGGCAACGGACCGCAAAGCAGAGGTCGTCTGGCAGGGCGACCTGATGAACGGGAGTGGCACGATCGGCGAGGTCGGCAGCGGCGCGTTCGGGCCGCTCGACGTTTCGTGGGCGTCCCGGGCCGAGGAGCCGAATGGCAAGACGAGCCCCGAGGAGCTGATCGCCGCCGGCTGGGCGGCGTGCTTCGCGATGGCGTTGTCGCACGGACTTGCGCAAGGTGGCAACCCGCCCGAGAAGCTCGAGACGTCGGCGACGGTCACGTTCCAGCCGGGCGAGGGGATCATTCGCGGCGCACTGACCGTGCGTGGCACGGTCCCGGGTCTCGATGCGGACGCGTTCGCGCAGGCGGCGCAGACCGCGAAGGAGAACTGCCCGGTTTCGAAGGCGCTCTCGGGGATCCCCGAGGTGACGCTCGACGCGTCGCTTGCGTAAGTGGCTGCGCTCGACGATCTGATCGCGGAGCTCGAGCGCTCCTATACCGAGACGCGGGATCGCATGTCGGACCCCGCCGTCTACAACGACCACCGCGAGGCGGCCACGGTCGGCCGGCGCCTGAAGCAGCTCGAAGGCCCATACGCGTTGACGCAGCAGTGGCGGCAGGCGCAGGCCGACCTCCAGGCCGCGCGCAACGATCCCGAGCTCGCCGAGATGGCGTCCGACTACGAGGCCGAGGTGGCGAGGCTCGAAGAGGAGCTGAAGCTCGCGCTCGCCGAGCGCGACCCGGCCGACGACAAGGACGTGATCGTCGAGATCCGCCAAGGTGTCGGCGGCGACGAGGCAGCGCTCTGGGCGCTCGAGCTGCAGCGGATGCTCCAGCGCTACGCAGAGCGCCGCGGCTTCTCGTTCGAGCAGCTCGAGGCGCACGAGAACGACGGCGGCGGTCTGAAGGAAGGTGTGTTCGCGATCAAGGGCGACGGCGCCTACTCGGTCTTCAAGTTCGAAGGCGGGACGCATCGTGTGCAGCGCGTGCCCGAGACCGAGTCAGCCGGCCGTATCCACACGTCGACCGCGACGGTGGCGGTGATGCCCGAAGCCGAGGACGTCGACATGGACATCGACGAGAGCGACCTGAAGATCGACGTCTTCCGCTCGTCCGGTCCGGGCGGGCAGTCCGTGAACACAACCGACTCCGCGGTTCGCATCACGCATGTACCGACGGGGATTGTCGTCGCGATGCAGGACGAGCGCTCGCAGCTTCAGAACCGCGAGAAGGCGATGCGCGTGCTTCGCGCACGTCTCTTCGAGGCCGAGCGCGCGCGGCAGGCGGCGGAGCAGGCCGCGGCGCGCAGCGCGCAGGTTGGCACGGGTGCGCGCGCCGAGAAGATCCGCACGTACAACTTCCCGGAGAACCGCGTCACGGACCACCGCATCAAGCTGACGACGCACCGGCTCGACCAGGTGCTCCAGGGCGACCTGGCGGAGTACACCGACGCGCTCACCGCCGACGAGCGCCGCCGCGCCCTCGAAGTTTGACGCTCGCCGAGGTCCTCAAAGGGGCCACCGACTATCTCGCCGCGCGTGGCGTCGACTCGCCTCGCGTCGACGCCGAGCTGCTGCTCGCGCGCGCGCTCGGCGTGCAGCGCATCGAGCTCTACACACAGCACGATCGGCCGCTCACCGAGAGCGAGCGTGCCGCTGCGCGCGAGCTCGTGCAGCGACGCGGCCTCCGCGAGCCACTCGCGTACGTTCTCGGCGACTGGGACTTCCGCCGGCTGACGCTGAAGACGGACGCGCGCGCGCTCGTGCCGCGACCCGAGACGGAGATCGTCGTCGAGCGCTGCCTCGCGCTGCTCGACGGTGTGCCGGAGCCGCGCGTCGTCGACGTCGGCACGGGCTCGGGCGCGATCGCACTTGCGCTGAAGCACGAACGTCCCGACGCGACCGTCGTCGCGACCGACACGTCGGCGGACGCGCTCTCGCTCGCGGCCGAGAACGCCGCCGCGACTCAGCTCGAGATCGAGCTCGTGCAGACCGACCTGCTCGACGGCGTCGCGGGTCCCTTCGCGCTCGTCGTCTCGAACCCGCCGTACGTCGACGCGGCCGAGCTCGATTCGCTGCAGCCGGAGGTGCGCGACTTCGAGCCGCGCGCAGCGCTCCTCGACGAGGGCCAGACCGCGAGGCTCGTGCGCTCCGCGACGCACATGCTCGACGGCTGGCTCGTGCTCGAGGTGCACGAGGCGCGCGCAGCGGTCGTTGTCGCCGAGCTGGAGGCCACGGGATACGCGGCAGCTACTGTCAATCGAGATCTCGGGGGTCGCGATCGAGTGGTGGAGGGACGTTGGGGACCGACGGCGCGATCCAGAAGTGCATAGCTGCGCTCCGGAGCAGGCGCCCGGTGCTGCTGCCGACGGACACCGTCTACGGGCTCTGCACGAGCGCCGAGAGCGAGGAGGCCGCGCTTCGCGTGTACCGGCTCAAGGGCCGCGCCGAGACCCAGCCGACCGCGCTCCTCGCGGCGAGCGTCGACGATCTGCTCGAGCTGCTTCCGGAGCTGCGCGGCGACTCGGGCACGATCGTCCGTGCGCTGCTGCCGGGGCCGTACACGCTCGTGCTGCCGAACCCGGCGCGTCGGTTTCGCTGGCTCGCGGGAACGCGCACCGACGCGATCGGGGTTCGCGTTCCCGAGCTGCCGGAGCCGGCGCGCGCCGTCGTGGCGGCGGTCGGCGCCGTCCTCGCGACGAGCGCGAACGATCCCGGCGGTCCGAGCCCGGCGACGCTCGACGACGTGCCCCAACGGATCCGCGACGGCTGCGGCGCCGAGCTCGATCTCGGCCCGCTGCCGGGAACGCCGTCGACCGTGATCGACTTCACCGGCAGCGAGCCGTACGTGATCCGCGAGGGGATCGCGCCTGCCGCCGAGGCGCTCGCGCGGGTCCGCGCGGCGCTCTCCGGCTAGGCCCTTACAATCCATCCCATGGCGGTCGCCCAGCAGACGTTCGAGCACCTTCGCGCTGCCGGCCTCGCGGACGTCGATCCCGAGATCGCCGATCTCCTCGGCCGCGAGCTCGACCGCGAGCGCGGCCAGATCGAGTTGATCGCCTCCGAGAACTTCACCTGGCCGAGCGTGCTCGAGGCCGTCGGCTCCGTAGCGACGAACAAGTACGCCGAGGGCTATCCGGGAAAGCGCTACTACGGCGGGTGCGAGGTCGTCGACGAGATCGAGGAGCTCGCGCGCACACGCGCGAAGGAGCTGTTCGGCGCAGAGCACGCGAACGTGCAGCCGCATGCGGGCGCGCCGGCGAATATGGCCGTCTACTTCGCGGTGCTGTCGCCGGGTGACCGGGTGCTCGGGCTGTCGCTCGACCACGGCGGCCACCTCACGCACGGGCTGAAGGTGAACTTCTCGGGGAAGCTCTACGAGTTCCACCACTACGGCGTGTCGCGCGAGACGATGCGCGTCGACTACGACGAGGTGCTCGCGATCGCAAAGGACGTGCAGCCGAAGCTGATCGTCTGCGGCGGGTCCGCGTATCCGCGCACCGTCGAGGCGGACCGCTTCCGCGAGATCGCCGACGAGGTCGGCGCGCTCCTGATGTGCGACATGGCGCACTTCGCAGGGCTCGTCGCCGCCGGTCTGCACCCGAACCCGGTGCCGCACTGCGACTTCGTCACCTCGACGAGCCACAAGACGCTTGCCGGCCCGCGCGCAGGCTTCGTGCTCTGCCGCGAGGAGCACGCGTCGAAGGTCGACCGCGCGAACTTCCCCGGCATGCAGGGCGGCCCGCTGATGCACGGGGTCGCGGCCAAGGCGGTGTGCTTCGGGATCGCGATGACGGAGGCGTTCCGCGACTACCAGCGGCAGATCCGCGTGAACGCCGACGCGCTCGCCGACGGGCTCATCGCCGGCGGCTACGACGTACTGACCGGCGGCACCGACACGCACCTCGTGCAGCTCGATCTCCGCGACACCGAGTGGACCGGGCTCGCCGCGCAGGAGCGGCTCGAGGAGTGCAGGCTGACCGCGAACCGCAACACGGTGCCGTTTGACGAGCGGCCGCCGATGGTCGCGTCGGGCGTGCGCCTCGGTACGCCGGCGGCGACGATGCGCGGCTTCGACGACGACGACTTCCGTGAGGTCGCTGCGATCATCGTCGACTCGCTCGACGAGAGCGCCGATGTGGAGACACTGCGGAGACGCGCGCTCGCGCTGTGCGACAAGCGGCCGCTCTATCCGGGCTTCCGCGGCTATACGACCTACGTCGCGTAAGTGTCCGTCACGGAGGTCCTCCATCCGCTGGTGCAGCACAAGCTGTCGTACCTGCGCGACAAGGACACGCCGACGGTCCACTTCCGCAAGCTCGTGGAGGAGATCACCTTGCTCCTCACGTACGAGGCGACGAAGGACTTCCCGACCGAGAACGTCGACGTCGAGACGCCGCTCGAAGTGGCGCCGATGCCGCGCATCTCCGGCAAGAAGGTCGCCGTGTGCCCGATCCTGCGCGCGGGGCTCGGCATGCTCGACGGCGTCCTGTTGCTGATCTCGGGGGCGCGCGTCGGCTTCATCGGGCTGTATCGCAACGAAGAGACGCTCCAGCCGGTCGAGTACTACGTCAAGCTGCCGGCCGACGTCGCCGATCGCCACGTGATCCTGCTCGACCCGATGCTTGCGACCGGCAACTCGACCGCGCACGCGGTGCGGCTCGTCAAGGACGCGGGCGCGACGAGCGTGCGGCTGATCTCGATCATCGCGGCGCCGGAGGGGATCGCGAACATCCAAGAGCATCATCCCGATGTGCAGATCGTCGTCGCGGCGATCGACCGCGGCCTGAACGAGAAGGGCTACATCGTCCCCGGCCTCGGGGATGCGGGAGACCGTCTCTACGGCACGAAGTAGGGTGCAGCCATGGTCTGGGACGAGCTGACAGACCACCTCCAGGTGCTCTACGCCGCGGCGGGGGCGCTTGTGATCGTGCTGCTGCTCACGCCGGCCGTCGGCAGCGCGGCGCGGTACCTGCGGCTGATCGAGCGTCCGCGCGAGGGCGGGCGCGACCGCCCGTCGATCCCACGGCTCGGAGGTCTCGCGTTGTTCCTGGGCGTGCTCGTCCCGTCACTCGCGTTCCTGCCGCTCGGCGGTGGCATGCGCGGTGTGCTGCTCGGCGCCGCGGTCGCGACGACGGTCGGCGCGATCGACGACTTTCGCCATCTCTCGTGGTGGCAGAAGCTCGGTGGGCAGGTGCTTGCGGCGGCGATCCCGACCGGGTTCGGCGTGTGGGTGCACAGCTTCACGTTCCCGATCCTCGGCGTGCACCAGCTCCCTTCGAGCGTCGGCGTTCCCGTGACCGTGCTCGGGATCGTCGCCGTGATGAACATGGTCAACTTCCTCGACGGGCTGGATGGGCTCGCGGCGGGAGTGTGCGCGATCGCGGCCGCGACGTTCTGCGTGATCGAGCTCTCACGCGCCGAGATCGCGGCCGCGGTGCTCGCGGCGACGGTGTGCGGCGCGTGCGTCGGCTTCCTCCGTCACAACTTCTATCCGGCGCGGATCTTCATGGGGGACTCGGGCGCCCTGCTGCTCGGGTACACGCTCGCGGCGATCTCCGTGCAGGGCCTCGTCAAGACGGCGGCATTGGCGGCGCTCGTCCTGCCGTTGCTCGTGCTCGCGGTTCCGGTGCTTGACACGTCGTTCGTCGTCGCGAAACGACTGCGAAGCGGCCAGCCGATCTACGTCGCCGATGCGCGCCACCTGCACCATCGCTTCATGCGCATCGGCTTCTCGCAGCGGCGCGCGGTCGTGTACCTGTGGACGTGGTGCGTGACGCTGGCTCTTGCCGCGCTTGCGACGCGCTTCGCGCCGCCGCATCACCGCCACGGCGCATGGAGCGCGACGAACACGGCGATCGACGCCGCGGCAGGCATCCTCGCGATCGCGTTCTCGGCCTACGTCGTCTACGTGCTCGAGCTCGTGAAACTGGCAAGCCCGCGCGCCCGCCGCCGCGAGGCAGAGCGAACCGCCGCCTGAGCGACGGGGCAAGTAACAGTCTGTTACAAGCTCAGGTTCGCTTAGATCCTGCGCCCAGAGCCGGGGCGCAGCGCGTTTGTAACAGTCTGTTACTAGCTAGGACGCGTCTCGGATGGCCGCTCGAGCGGCGATCCAGCCCGGAGCGCCGTGGACGCCGCCGCCGGGGTGCGCCGACATCGACCCGAGGTAGACGCCCTCTCCGAAGCGCGGGCGGCCGAAGTGGGGGCGGAAGACGAGCTGGTTCGAGAGGCGCGCGGTGCCGCCGTTCAACCGGCCGGGCTCGAGCCACTCTTCGCGGCGGCCGCGCACGAGCGCGCGGAAGCCCGGCGCGAGTTCCTCCACCGCCCCCTCGATCGCCTCCGCGCTCTCGAGATCGTGCGAGTACGCCCACGCCGTCTCCTTGCCGGTCGGCGCGCGCGACGGGTCGGCCATGGAGTACTGCCCGAAGAGCACGAATCGTCCCGGCCCGCCCACGTGGACGACGGGCGAGCGCCGCGGCGGCTCGGCGCTCCACGGCACCGGGCCGTCGAGCGTCCAGTCCACCTTTAGCGTCGCCGGGTCGCGGCGCACGCGCGATCGCCGCCCGAGCAGCCCCGCGAGCTCCCACACCGGCACGGCGCCGATCACGGCGCGGCGCGCCGACGGGATGCGCTTGACGCGCGAGCCGAGCCGAAGCTCGACGCCGCGCCCGATCGCGCGCTCGACGAGCTGCCGTGTCAGCTCACCGGAGCCGCCCGCGATGCACGGATACCCGTGCGTCCGACCGACCATCGTCAGGATCAAGCCGAAGGCCCGGCCCGCGACCGATCCCGGAGTCGCGTCGGTATGCAGCGCGTTCCCTTCGCGCAGCCGCGCCTCCAAGACACCGTCGGGCCGCCACAACGAGACCGCCTCGGGGGCGCGCAGCAACTCGAGCGCCGCCCGCAGTTGCGGGAACGGCGTCGTCATGCCGCGCAGCACCGCCGCCTCGATGCGCTGCCATGCAGCCGGCCCACCGTCGCGCTCGAGGACGGCGCACGTCCCGTCGGCCCAGGGGTGGGCGAGCACGAGCGGACCGTGCCGCCACGGCACGTCGAGCCCCAGCGACGCGAAGACGGGCGAGGCTGCGCCGAGCGGATAGAACGCGCTGAAGCGGTCGTTGACGTACCCGGGCTCGATCAGCTCGCCGGAGCGGACCGCGCCTCCCGGCTCGTCGTCCGCCTCGTGGATGACGACCGACCAACCCGCGTCCGCGAGCACGTTCGCGGCGACGAGGCCGTTGTGGCCCGCGCCGATGACGACTGCGTCAGGCAGCGTCGACAAACGCCACCACCGCCTCGTGAGGAGGACGCTCGTTCAGGAACCCGTCCGCGCCCTGCTGCAGCGTCACGAGCTCGAAGCGCTCGGCGAGCCGCGCCTGCCGCCGCCACGACCGGGCGCCGTTCGTGACGCTCCCGTGGACGAGAACAAGTCGCGTCACAAAGAGCACCATACCGCCCCTTGAAATATGAGAAACCGGTGTCACAAAGTTGGTATGCTCCGGGCCAAGTGGAGCCCCGCCCGACGTTCTCCCTCGCCGGCGCCGGCAGCGTGCTCATCGGATTCACGGCCGCATGCATCGTCGCGGGCACGCTGATCGGCTGGGCGGCGGGAGGCCTCGGCTACGGGCTCGCCTTCGGCGCAGTCGTCGGCATCCCCGTCGGCGTCGCCGCCACCGTGATCAAGTACCGAAACGTCTGATGCCGACCTGGACCGAACCGCGCACGGCCCCGCCGACATTCCTGCCCGCGATCGCGGGTGGCGTCGTCATCCTGATCGCTCTCCCGATCTTCCTGATCGCCGGCTGGCGCGTCTCCGGCTGGGGGATCGGCGCGGTGCTGTGGTTCGGCTCGGAGGCGTTCGGTGCGATCCTGACGCGTTTGCGAACTCAAACGGGTAACCTCGCCGCCGCAGGCGTGGTGGCTTTCGGAATGCTTTTTCGCGCGATCGCCGTGATGGTGGTGGTCTTCGCCGTCGCAGTGTCCGACAAATGGCTCGGGCTGGCGGCTGCGTTGACGTATGCGGCCGGCTACTCGGCGGCGCTCGGCTTGCAGCTCGTGACGTACTACACGAACCCGAAGGCCGGTCCCGCGTGAGGCTGAACCGCGCGCTCGTCCTTGCGACCACGTTCGCGCTGCTCGCCCCGTCGAGCGCGCTCGCTCGCGGGTCGTTCGACCCGACCGACGAGTTCCAGCAGGACAAGTGGGTCTCGATCCAGCTCGGCCCGCTCGACCTCTCGATCACGAAGGCCGTCGCCTACCTGATGCTCGGCGCGGTCCTGACGATCGTGATCGGGATCGTCTTCATGCGGGTCAAGGTCAAGACGGTGAGCCGCAAGCAGGCGGTCGGCGAGCTGATCTACGACCTCGCCGAGACCCAGATCGCCGAGCAGGGACTCCCGTCGAAGGCGATCGGCCGCTGGTTCCCCTACGTCGCGTCGCTGCTCCTCTTCATCTTCGTCGTCAACCTGATCAGCTTCATCCCGCTGCCGTTGACCGGCAAGACCTACCACGGCATTCCGACGTGGGGCATCTACGCGGCGACGAGCTCGCTCTCGGTCACGCTCGCGCTTGCGCTGCTCACGTTCGTCTTCACGCACGTCGAGGGGATCCGCTGGAACGGGCCCGTGCGCTACTTCAAGAGCTGGATCCCCGAAGCGCCGAAGGCGCTGCTGTTCCTGATCGTGCCGCTCGAGATCCTGGGCCAGTTCATGCGCCTGATCTCGCTCTCGGTTCGTCTCTTCGCCAACATGCTCGCGGGCCACATCCTGATCCTCACGTTCATC
>DATAUN010000046.1:0-3752 GCA_036268235.1 Gaiellaceae bacterium | reverse complement strand
TGCCACACGGCGACGAGGCGCGCGTCGAGGAGCTGCGGCATGCCTACCGCGTGCCGCGCGAGATCATGGAGGTCGCGCTGCCGCTCCTCGACACGATCGCGCCGGATGTTGCGCCGCCGATCTCCTATCGCACCGGCGCCGAGCCGCCCGAAGTGCGGCGCGTCGAGCAGGAGCACCTGATCGCGGAGGCGTTCCGCGCCGCGGCCGCCGCCCCCGACGGGCTGCTCGCGGTGATCGTGCCGGAGGAGCTCGCCGCAGACGTGCCGACCGACGAGCTCGTGCCCGTCCTGACGCCGCGCGAGGCGAAGGGGCTCGAGTTCGACCACGTGGTCGTCGTCGAGCCGGCGCTGATCGAATTGCGCGAGCTGTACGTCGCGCTCAGCCGGCCCACGAAGACGCTCGTCGTCGTGCATGCACGCGACCTGCCGAGCGAGCTGCGCTACGCGAGGTAACAAGACGGCGGTTCTGTGCCCGCCCTCAGACTGCGCACTAACTGCGGCTAGCAGCAGTCACAACCGGCACCGTTCCAGCTCTTGCGGCCCTCGCGAAGTGCGACTGCAGCGATAGCCAAGGCGGTGATGGGGTCTGCCCACCACCAGCCTAGGAGCGCGTTAGCACCGAGGCCGACGAGCAGCGCGACGGAGAGGTAGGCACACAGTTGAGTTTGCGAGGCTTCCTGCACGGCTGCGGAGGAACCGAGCTTCCCCCCGATCCGGCGCTTCGCCATCGCAAGCATCGGCATCGTGGGCGCGGTGAACGCCGCTAGGCCGATGCCAATCCAGCTTGCGTCTGGTTCGTGACCGCCGACGAGCGACCGGATCGCCTCGATGCCGATGTACGCCGCGAGGACGTAGAAGCTGACGGCAATCATTTGTTGCGCCCGGCGTTCGGCGGTCGGTGAGTTGACGCGGCGTCCAGTGAAGAGCCACAAGACGACGAAGCCTGCGAGGGCCTCGATCAGCGAGTCGATTCCGAAGCCGAGCAGGGCGATGGACGAGGCGGCAATGCCTGCGCCAACGGCGATCCCGAACTCGATGAAGTGCCACGCAATCCCGCCCCGCGCGAGCCATCGCGCTTGACGTTGCAGCGTCGCGCGCTCCGCGGATTGTGCGGGCCTGCTCAGCGGCGTCAGCTGAATGGTGCTCACAACAAAAGTCTAGACAGCGGCACCTCGTCATCCGATAACCGGCTCCTCGGCTACGAGAGGTAGTACACCGTGATCGAGACTGCGAGCGCGACGAAGACGATGACGCCGACGGCGATCGCGATCACGACGAGCAGAATCGGCAGCGTCGCCGGTTCGTAACCCACCTTCGCGATCTCCTGGATGTGGTGCTCCTCGGCGACGAGCCGTTCCACGAGCCCCGCGTGGTGCGGCGACTCCTCAGGCAGGGGGTCGAGCTCGAGCTCGACGCGATCGCCGTAGAACGCGATCAGGTCGCGCACAGGCTCGCCGTCGTACAGCGGCTCGGGGTACGTCCAGGCGACGTCGTCTTGCCCGAGCGCGCTGAAGTGCGCTGCCAAGCCCTTGTAGGCGCATTTCGTCGTCGTCTCACTCGGTTCCAGCAGGTCGTCGCTCACGTCGTGGCGCGGGAGATAGAAGCGCGGCGGATGCCCCGTCTCGACGAGCATCTTCGGGTGAACGCTGTCCGCAAGCACCTTGCCGTCGAGCAGGACGCGGACGCGACGGCGCGTGTCGTAGACGTCGATGCGATGGTACGGGTCGCGTGGGTGCGCGAACGCCGGCGTGTCCTCCGCAAGCCACTCGTCGATCTTGTCCCAGTAGAACGCGACGTGACCGGCGATGAACGCGACCGAGTCGATCGGCTCCGGATACACCCACGCCGCGTCGGCGACGAGCCGCACATCGACCTGCAGCGAGTGGTGGGTCGCGTCGCCCTTGTGCGGACAGTTCGTGCGCGTCTCCGACGGCGCGAGCACGTCCTCGCGCACGTCCTCGGGCGGGAAGTAGTAGACCGGGAGATGGCCCGTCTCGTGCAGTAGATGCGCGCGCCGGGAGTCGGCGACCGCCTGCCCGTCGACGAGCGCACGGACGCGGTAGGGGACCGGGTCCCAGTAGATCGCCACGCCCCCGGGCGGCTTGGGCTCGAAGTTGAAGCGGCCGGCCGGCTCCTTCCCGAACGGGCCCGTTCCCGCGGTCAACGACACGCGTTTCGCTGTTCCCTCCCGGGGGACGGACCAGACATGCCCATGACCAAGAAGAGCGGCGGCGTCCGCAAGGAGGAGCTGCCCGACACCTTGAAGCGCTCGCCCGCGAAGGCGCAGCGCCAGTTCGCGAAGACGCACGACGCTGCCGTCGAGGAGTACGGCGACGGCGAGCGCGCGCACCGCGTCGCCTACGCGTCCCTCAAGCACGACTTCGAGAAGGTCGGCGACCACTGGGAGCCGAAGCGCGAGCCCGGACCGTCCGACCCGCGCTCCAAGGAACCGACGAGCCTGAAGCGCCGCAACGTCGGCGAGACCTTCGGCGGCGTCGACTACGAGGGGCACACGAAGGACGAGCTCTACGAGCGCGCGAAGAAGCTGGGGATCGACGGGCGCTCGACGATGACGAAGCGCGAGCTCGCCCGCGCGATCGCGACAAAGCAAAAGTGAGCGCGGCGGCCGTCATCGGCCTCGGCCACATGGGGAGCCGTGTCGCGCAGCGGCTCCTCGACGCCGGGCACGAGGTGCGCACGTGGGACCGGCGCGACCAGCCGCTCCGAGCGGTCACCGAGATCGCCGCGGACGTTGACGTCGTCTTCACGGTGCTCGCAAACGACGAAGCGGTGCGCGAGGTCGTGCTCGGCACCGGCCTGCTCGAGTCGCTCCGCGACGGCGCTGTGTTCGTCGACCTGAGCACGACGTCGCCCGAGCTCGTCGAGGACCTCGCGAAAGCTCCGCGCGCCGGCGACGCCGACATCCTCGACGTCGAGATGTCTGGCTCGACGCCGACGCTCGACGCCGGCGAGCTCGTGCTGCTCGTGGGCGGCGACGAGGCCGTGCTCGAGCGCGTCCGCCCGTTCCTCGATCCGCTCTCCAAGTCGATCTATCTGATGGGACCGCTCGGCGCGGGCGCGAAGATGAAGCTCGCGGTGAACATCATGCTCGGCGTCGGCATGGAGGCACTCGCCGAGGCAATCGTCTTCGCGGAAGGCGCCGGACTCGACCGCGCGACGGTGCTGGAGACGTTCGGGCACCTCGCCGTCGTCGCGCCCGCGCACCACGGCAAGCTCGAGCACGCCGCGAAGAACGACTACCCGGTCGAGTTTGCGCTGCGCCTGATGGCCAAGGACTTCGGGCTGGTCCTCGCCCACGCCGAGGAGCACGGCATCGATCTGCCGGCGACGAAGGCGAGTGCCGAGGTCTCGGAACGCGCGCTGGCCGTCTCGAACGAGGACGAGGACTTCGCGATCGTCATCCGGCAGCTGGAGCAAGAAGCCGGCGTACGTCCTCGTCGCTGACCGCCGCGAACACGCGATACCAGTAGCCGACGGCGCGGAACGGCGACGGCGTCGCGATGCAGACGAGCTCGATCCCGTCGCGCTCGAACGCGGCACGCGTCTCGCGGGCTGCAACCGGAGCAGCGGCGAGCACGCGGGACGGTCGCCGCTGCCGCGCGGCTGCGACGGCGGCGCGCATCGTCGCGCCGGTCGCGAGGCCGTCGTCGACAAGCACGACGGCCCGGCCCTCGAGCGCGAGGGCGGGCCGGTCGCCGCGGTAGAGCTGCTCGCGCTCGCGTAACTCCTCCT
>DATAUN010000045.1:0-2813 GCA_036268235.1 Gaiellaceae bacterium | reverse complement strand
GCATCGACCGCTCGCAGCGGCTCTTCAACCTCGTCGCGAACATCCGCATCTTCTCGCCGGAGGGGCCGGTCGCCCTGCACGCGGACCCCGAGACCCAGATCAACACCGGCCTGGGCGGCCGCAACGTCTGGCACTTCTCCTGGCCGAGCGGGCTGTCGCAGGAGGAGCACGAGAACCTCCTGCATGGAGGCCACTTCCTGCCGTGGCGCGAGCTCGAGATCTGGCAGACCTACGACCTGCATCCCGGTCAGGCGTGCGCGGCGCCGCCGCGGTGGCCGCACTGGCTCGAGCATCCCGGGCCCGACCCCGCGATCAGCTTCGAGGTCGGCTTCTTCACCGAAGACGACATCCGCGATCGCAAGGTCTGGGACGTCAACTGGATGCTGCGCAAGACGCGCGTCGTGAAGCCGCGCCCGCCGCGCGAGTCGGTCGCCAAGGACCGCCTGAAGCACCGGGCGTTCGACGCGATCAGCGTCGCGACGCGACGTGGGACCGAGTTCCGAGGCGTCTGACGTTCCACGCGAGCGCGCCGGCGACCGGGAGCGGGTCGTCGAGCGCGAGCCCGTCCAGGTAGGTGCGGCGCCGCAGGTAGTCGCCGGCGTGGCGGCCGCGGAGCCGCGCCTCTCCTCCGAGCCAGCCTAGGCGCACGCCGGTGCGGTAGCGCGCGGCCGGCTCGACGCGCCCGCCGCGCGCCCACTCGACCTGCAGACGCGCGAAGTCGACCCCGGCGCGGAGCGCCAGCTCGACCGACTGCGAGAGGCGCGGGTTGACCTCCATCAGGAGCGGCCTCCCGTCACGGCTGCGCCGGAACTCGACCTCCGAGTAGCCGTCGAGGCCGATCGCATCGACGAGCGCCTCTGCGTGCGCGAGCGCGTCCGCCGGCAGCTCGATCGACTCGCGGAACACCGACGAACCGCCGAGCGGCGGCCAGCAGCGGTCGACGCGCATCGCGAAGCGCGCGATCACCTCGCCGTCGACGCGGAAGAGCTTGATCGTCTCGCGCACGCCGGGCGCGAGCTCCTGCACGAGCGCGGGGGCGAGCCTGCGCGCTGTGGCGAGCTCCGCCTCGCTCGTCACGAGCTCCGGGCTCAGCCGTTCGCCGCCGGCGCCTTCGTCGCGCCACGACTCGTCCGGCTTGACGACGACCGGCAGTCCGAGCTCGCGCGCGGCTTTCTCGATCTCCTCCGGTGCCGCCGCTGCGATCGACCGCGGCACCGGGATGCCCAGCCCCGCCGCGAGCTCGAGCGTGCGCGGCTTCGAGACGGCGACCTCGACCGCGTCGACCGACCCGATCGCAGGCGCGCCCGCGGCGCCCAGCTCCACTCGCCGGCGATGGAGCGCCAGCACGCTCGAGTCGATCGAAGGGACGATCGCGCCGACCGGCTGCTCGTGGACGAAGCGCACGATCGCGTCCGCGTACGCCGCGAAGTCGGCCTCGGGCTGCGGCAGCGCGACGCGGGCCGCCGCGTAGCGCGTGCGCATCCCGGACGCTGAGGGATCGCGCGAGCCGATCGCGACGCGCAGGCCCTGCCTCCCGAGGGCGCGGGCGATCGCGAGCCCGGCCCGTGTGTCGAGATCGAGGACGAGCGCGTCGAGACGCGGGGGCATCTAGATCCCGCGGAAGCGGGCGCCCTTGCCGGTGGCGCGGCTGATCGCGTCGAAGAGCCGGTGCTTGTGCGCGTCGTTTCGTCCGCCGGGGCCTGCGGGGTCGACCGGCAGCCGTAGCCGCCGCATCAGCCAGTTCACGTCGTAGACCTTGCGCTCGCGGACGGACTCGCGCGACCAGAAGCCGAGCTCGAAGCTCACGACCGGCTCGTCGGACGGATGGTCGAGCCAGTGTGCCCAGCGCGAGGGCACGAAGCAGCCGGTGCCGGGCTCGATCGGCAGCGCGACCTCGTCCTCCGATTCCTGCCAGCGCAGGAAGAACTCGCCGCGCAGCAGGTTCTCGTGCTCGGCGGTCGACATGCGGCCGGGCGGACGGACGTACCAGACGGTCTTGCCGCTCACGTCGCAGACGAGCTTCAGATCGGGATCGCCGTGCAGCGCGACGACCGCATGCGGTGCGAACACGCGCACGACCGAGTCGACGATTGCGATGTCGACGTCCGGCGCGTGCTCCGCGACGATCCGCTCCTTCGCGTCGCGATACTCCTGGGGCCCCCATTCGGCGACGCCGTAGATGCGGTACTGCACCGGCCGCGTGCGCGCGTCGTCGAGAACCGGGAAGCGCGGTGTGGTGTAGACGGGATCGTTCCCGTAGCGCTGCCGACCCGGGTCGGTCCACTGCACGCCGAGCGCGTCGCGCCTCTGTGCTGCGCGAACGAGCTCGTCGAGGCGCTCCCCCGTGAAGAGGGCCGGATCGAGGTCGTGCTCGAAGAGGCGCGGCGTGTGCGCGTCGGCGCGTGTCGCGGTCGTTGCCATGCCCACGCGCGCGGATACCCGCCGCGCGCGAGGCCTAACCGCCGCCGTAGATCGAGATCGGCAGCGAGTCGAGCAGGACCTCGTCGCCCGGGTCCGGCAGCTCGGAGAGCAGCCGCTCCAGCACGAAGCGCGCTCCCGGCGCCGCGGCGAGCAGCCGCGTCTCGACCTCGTCGAGCGAGGGAAGCATCACGAGCTCCTGCTTGAACGGCCGCGGGAAGCGCCCGCGCCCGAGGTACCACCCGTAGAACTTCTTCAGGAACCCGAACGCACGCTCCGCACCGAGCTCCCGGACCGTCTCGCGCATGAACAGGATGAGCTCGGCGACGATCTCCTCGCGCGACGGCTCGGTGTCGTCGCCCATGATCTCGCGCAGCGTCCACGGGTTGCCCTGC
>DATAUN010000044.1:0-6655 GCA_036268235.1 Gaiellaceae bacterium | reverse complement strand
GGGCGGCACGGCGAAGGCGAGGGCCGCGACGGCGACGACGATCGCGAGCGTGCCGCCGAGCTCCCGTGCTCCGACCTGTTCGTGCAGCAGCGTCACGCCGAGCACGAGCAGAGCCACGAGACCGAAGCCGAGCGTGGGCTGCACGAGCGCCAGCGAGCCCACGGCGAGCGCGACCGCCTGCAGCGGCCACGCGAGCAGCCCCGCGAGAGCGCCGACGACCCAACGCCGCCGGCGCACGAGCTCTCGGAGCAACGAGGCGCGCAGCGCCGTCTCGCGGGACGTGCCGCGCGCCTCCAGCGCCTGCAGCGATGTCGACAGGGCGTAGAGCGACGCTGTCAGCGCCGCGAGCAGGACGGCAATCGCCTCGCGCATCCCGTGAGACTACGATCGCCGGGCGTGATCGCGATCCCCGTGCTGACGCTCGTGCCCGGTGTCGTTGGCGGCAGCGAGACCTACGTCCGCGAGCTACTGCGGGCGCTCGGCCGTGTCGGCGAACGGAAATACCGCGTCCTGCTCCCGCCCGCCGCCCGCGACGCAGCGGGCGAGCTGCCCTCGGTGGTTGCCGAGAGCTACGGCGGCAACCGGCTGCTCGCGATGGCGCGCGGCGCGGTCGACCCGCGCTACGCAAGCCTGCTCGGCGACGCGCACGTCGTCCACTACCCGCTCACGGTTCCCCTGCCGCGCACGCGCGCCCGTCGCGTCGTCACGCTGCACGACGTGCAGCATCTCGACCTGCCGGAGATGTTCCCTCGCGCCGAGCGTGCGTACCGCGCGATCGCCTACAACCGCACCGCGCGGCGCGCCGACCACGTGATCGCCGTGAGCGAGTTCGTGAAGAGGCGTGCGGTCGATCGGCTGGGCATCGATCCCGCGCGCGTGACCGTGACGCCGCTCGGCATCGACCACGCGACGCTGCGCCCCGGGGAAGCGGTGCGGGAGCCTTTCCTGCTCTATCCCGCGAAGCCCTGGCCGCACAAGAACCACGCGCGGCTCTTCACGGCGTTCGCACAGCTCCGCCTCGAGCGCCCGGAGCTCCGGCTCGTGCTCACGGGCGGTGGCGACCACCCTCGGCTCCCGCCGGGCGTCGAGGCGCGCGGGCAGCTGCCGCGCGGCGAAGTCGTGTCGCTGCTCCAGCGCGCCTCTGCGCTCGTCTTCCCATCGCTCTACGAAGGCTTCGGACTGCCACCGCTCGAGGCGATGGCGTGCGGGACGCCGGTCGCGTGCTCGAACGCCGCTGCGCTGCCGGAGGTGGTCGGCGATGCGGCGCGGCTCTTCGACCCGAACGACCCGGACGACATCGCAGCCGCGGTCCGCGAGGTGCTCGAGGACCCGGCGCCGTGGATCGAGCGCGGCCTCGTGCGCGCGGCGCAGTTCTCCTGGGACGAGACGGCGCGGCTGACCGACGCGGTCTACGGCCAGCTACTTGCGACCTAGCCGGCGCTCGACCTCGGCGACGTCGAGCGTCGCCTCGTCCTGCATCCACGGCTGCAGCCCCTCGCGGAACACCGCGAAGGCGAACAGGTTGGCCTGCTTCGGGAAGACCTTCGTGACGAGTCGAAGCGGAGCCTCGGCGGAGCGCCACCGCGCCTTGCCGCCCAGCTCGAGAACGGAGCCCGGCAGCTCGAGCTCGCGAAACCAGACGAAACGGTGGCGGCGCTGCGGTGCGGCGGACGCGATCGTCTTCTCGACCTCGCGCTCCGTCCAGCGATAGACGAAGTTCGGTACCGCGGTGTTGCGTACGCCGCCCGACGCGAACGCGTTGTCGGCGACGGCTGTCAGCTCGAACTCGTCGACGACGCCGATGCGCTGAGCGAGCCGCATCAGCGTCGAGTCGCGCGCCTCGAGCGCGAGCAGGCCGTGCCGTGCGACGCGGTAGAGCTCGAGCAGCGCTCGGTGCGGCGACGCGCAGTGGTGGAGGCCGGCCGAGATGACGACAAAGTCGAACGAGCCATCCTCGTACGTCAGCTGTTCGGCATCCTGCACCTCGTCCTCGTCACCGGAGAGATTCGTGACGGTGATGTCGGTGAAGCCGTTCGCGGCGAATGCGGCGCGATCGATCTCACCGCCCGCGACGACGAGTACGCGCCACTCGCGCTGCACGAGCCCCTGCTCGAGGAGCTCCCGCAGCACACGCTCGTAGAACCCGATCCGCTCCGTCATCGCCTGCCCAGCCTGCCACGTCGCGCGTCGCGCCAGCCCGCGAGCACCGCGCGCCTGCCGGCACGACTGCGCGCGACGAGCAGATGCGCGCCCAAGATCACCCCGCGCCGCAGCGCCCGCGCGCCGCGTGGCAGCGGCCGGTGCCGCTCCGCAACGACAATCAGGTTGCGCGTGTCGTAGTAGAGGCTCGCCGGCGAGAGCAGCCCGCCGGTCGCCGCGGAGCCGACGTGCCACGCCTTCGCATCCGGCACGTAGACGATGGCGAAGCCCGCGTTCCGGATGCGGATGCACCACTCCGCGTCCTCGCCGTACAGAAACAGCGTCTCGTCGAGCAGCCCGGCCCGCTCGATCGCGGCGCGCGAGACGGCCATTGCCGCTCCGGTCGCGCGTCCGGTGTCGCGCAACGTGTCGTACGTGCCGTCGTCGACCTTGCCGAACCCCTCCTGCCGGCCCCAGTAGCCGAGGCCCAGATTGACGTTGCCGCCCGCGTACATGAGCACGTTCGGCGGCTCGGCGAAGTAGACCTTGCAGGCGAGCACGCCCGCGTCGGGGCGCGTCTCGGCGGCCGCTGCGAGCGCCGTGGGCAGCGCGGCGTCGGCGACCGCGTCGTTGTTCAGGAGCAGCACCCAGTCGGCGCCGCACTCGAGCGCCCGCCTGATGCCGACGTTGCTGCCGCCGGCGAAGCCGAGGTTCTCGCCGGTGCGGATGAGCTCGACCTCCGAGAAACGCTCTTCGACGAGGCTGTCGGAGCCGTCGGTCGATCCGTTGTCGACGCAGATCGTCTCGACGCCGGCGAGCGATGCGAGCGCCGCGAGCGTGTCGTCGCCGCCGTTCCAGTTCAGGACGACCGCAAAGAGCCGCATCGCTATTCCTTGACGAAGTGTGCGATCGAGCCCGCGCCCGGCCGGCGCGACCAGCCACCGTCGCGCTCCACTTCCGCGACGAGCTGCGCGACACCGGGGTAGACGTTGCCGTAGCCGCCCGTGTCGACGGCGTCGTGGAACAGCAGGTGACCGCCGGGCCGCACGTACGCGCCCCAGCGCTCGAAGTCCGCCTTCGCGCCCGCGTAGCTGTGGTCGCCGTCCACGAAGAGCAGCTCGAGCGGCTCGGCGGGCGGCTCGACCTTCCGCGAGTCGGCGACGACGAGGTGCACCTTGCCGGCAAGCCCGTAGCGCGTGAGCGCGGCCGTCAGCTCGTCGTCGAGCTGGGCGCCGGGCATATCGGAGCGGAGGGCGACGTGCAGGTCGTACGACCACAGCTCGACGCCCTCCGGCAGCGCGGTCGCGAACACGAGCGTGCTGCCGCCCTTGAACCGCCCGATCTCGGCGAACGGCCCCGACTCGGCGTCGCGCGCGAGCCGGTAGAGCAGGGCGGCCTCGTCGAACTGCAGCGACGCGACGCCGTGGTTCAGCTGGTTCGACGAGAACATGAACGCGAGATCCTCGAAGCCGCGCACGTCGTCGGGCCAGCGCTCGACATTGCGGAAGCGCATCGTCGTCGGGTCGCGCAGCACGGCCGCGTGGATCAGGTTCTTGCCGATCGGCGTGCGGCCGAGCCGCCGGACGAGGTCCTTGAGCACGGCGGCGAACGCTACTGCAACGCGTGCAGATACGCCCACGCAGCGCGCAGGCCGGGCGGCCGCCACGCCGCGAGCACGGCGGCGTACAGCACGACGCCGACCCCGGCCGCGATTGCGGGGTCGAGGACGATGCGCGGCACCGCGAAGACCAGCGCCGCGAGCGCGCCGCAGATCGCGGCCGCGGCGACAACGCCGCGGGCGACCCGAGCAAACGCGCCGAGCGCAACGAGCAGGACGCAGAGGACGAGCGCAGTGCTGAGCGCGAGCGCGGCCGCCACGCCGGCGAGCCCGAACGCGGCGCGGCCCGCCCACGCGAGCAGGACCTGGGCGACGAGCGCGGCCGCCGCGAGGACCGGCAGCCAGCGTGCGCGGCCGCGGACAAAAACGAGCGGGTAGGTGACCGTCACGACCACGGACGCGACCATCCACGGCGCGAGGTACAGGACGAGCCGCCCGAGCTCGCTGCCCGTCCCGCCGCCGTAGGCAGCGCCGAGCACGGCGCGCGCGACCGGCTGCCCGACGAGCGCGAACACCGCCGCGGCCCCGGCAATCGGCGCGAGCGAGATCCACGACACCGCGACGACATGCCGCGCGACGCGGTCCGGCGCCGCGCCCTCGCGCGCGAACGGCACGGTCGAGACGAGCGCGATCGACGTCGCGGTCACGGCGACGAGGAGCGCCGCGATCAGGTACGCGTACGAGAAGGTCGTCGCGCGACCGGCACCGGTGCCCGTCGCGAAGCGGTAGCCGATCACGTAGAGGCCCTGCAGCGCGACGGGGATCGCGATTCCCTCGCCGAGCTCGATCAGGCGGCCAAACGGACGCCGGCCCGCGAGGCCGATCTGCCGGCGCGCGAGCAGCGGCAGCGCCGGGATCCCGAGCGTCAGCACTCCGTTCAGCGCGAGCCCCCAGCCGAACGAGATCACGCCGTGGCCGACGAGCGCGAGCGTGAGCGCGACGCCGGCAACCGAGCCCGCCGCGAACCCCCAGGCGGCCCAGTCGTAGTCGTCGAGGGCTGCGAGGGCACTCGCGACGAGACCTGCGTACACCTGCGCGACGGCGGAGACGACGACCCACGGAAGCAGTCGCCGGGCGACGTCCGCGGTCGCGCCGTCGGAGACCAGCGCGTCGGCGACGGCCTTCGGCCAGACGAGGCAGACGACGAGGATGACCCCGAGCGGCGGCGTGAGCGCCGCGAGCCACGCCCCGAGCTCGGCGGGCAGGCGTCCCTCGGCGCGCGCGGCCGCGAAGCGCGGCAGGACGATCACCCGGAGACCGCTCGCCACAAGCACGAGAGCGAGGTAGACGTTGTAGGCGGCGAAGAACCCGTCGGTCTTGACGCCGTGCCCGAACTTCCGCGAGAGAATGACCCCGAGCACCGCCGCCGAGGCGCTGACAGCGGCGGTCGAGATGCCCGTTACGAGCCCGCTCCGCACCGTTCCCCGACCAGATGACGCGGTACTCTCCATCGATGCCCGGCGACGATACAGCCACTCGCGAGCACGAAGCCCTGGCCGCCGAGTTCGGCGACCTGTACCGCAACCGCACGTGCCTCGTCACCGGGGCCGACGGCTTCATGGGCTCACATCTGACCGAGGCCCTCGTCGGCCTCGGCGCGAACGTGATCGCGTTCGTGCGCGCGACCTCCTCGGGCGCGCTCAACAACATCGCCCACCTGCGCCGTGACCTGACCGTCGTCTTCGCCGACCTGACCGACAAGACGTCGATTGACCATCTCGTCCGCGACTACCTGGTCAAGGCACCGGACAAGCCCTACGTCTTCCACCTCGGCGCACAGGCGCACGTCGGCGAGTCGTGGCACCGGCCCTACGAGACCGTCATGGCGAACACCGTCGGCACTCTCAACCTGCTGCAGTCGCTCGTCGACCACAACGTCGAGCTCGAGGCGTTCGACACCGCAGGAACTTCCGAGGAGTACGGCAACGTCCGCGAATCGGTCGCTCATCATCACGACTTCGACGAGCTCGGCGGCCTGATCCTCCACGAGCGCTCGCCGATCAACCCGAAGTCGATCTATGCGACCGCGAAGGTCGCCGCAGACTTCCTGACGATGAACTACCACGATGCGTTCGGCGTGCCGGGCATCGTGACGCGGATGTTCAACAACTACGGCCCGCGTCAGAATCCCCGCTACGTCACGGGCACGATCATCACGCAGGCGCTGTCTCGCCCGGAAATCGAGCTGGGCGCGCTCGAGCCGCTGCGCGACTTCTGCTTCTGCTCCGACGGCGTCCGCGGTCACCTCACGGTCGCGGCGCACGGCCTGCCGGGCGAGCACTACGTCTACGGCCAGGGAGAGAACATCTCGATGCGCGACTGGAGCGAGCTGATCCTCAAGACGGGCGAGCAGCAGGGGTTCTGGGGCAGCGACCGTCATGTCGTGACCGATGAGGGCCGGCTTCGCCCCGGCGTGACCGACGTGATGGCGTTGCGGGTCGGGTACGAGAAGCTCGCGAAAGAGACCGGCTGGGCGCCCAAGGTCTCGTGGGAAGAAGGCGTCCTCCGCACGATCCGCTGGTACGCCGAGAACCGCGAGCGCTGGATCGGCCGCGTCGACTGGCTGACGCGTCAGCCGACCGCGGCGCAGTGAGCCGCACGCTCGTCACCGGCGGCGGCGGCTTCCTCGGGTCGAGGCTCGTCGCGCGCCTCGAAGACGCGGGTGACGAGGTGATCGTCGCGCGGAGCCGCGAGCACGACCTGACGCGCTTCGACCAGGCAGAGCGGCTTTTTCGCGACGCGCAGCCCGAGGTCGTCTACCACCTTGCCGCCGAGGTCGGCGGGATCGGTGCGAATCGCGCGAACCCCGGCCGGTACTGGTACGCGAACCTGATGATGGGTGCCCACGTCCTCGAGCTCTCGCGCATTCACGAGGTACGGAAGCTGGTCGTCGTCGGC
>DATAUN010000043.1:0-17323 GCA_036268235.1 Gaiellaceae bacterium | reverse complement strand
ATGCAGGTCGTCAGCGGCTCGGTGACCGAGCAGCAGTGGGGCGATTTGCTCTTCGCGTGGCGGGTCTGCAAGCACGTCTCGTCGAACGCGATCGTGCTCGCCCGCGACCTGCAGACAATCGGGGTCGGCGCGGGCCAGATGAGCCGCGTCGACGCCGTGCGGATCGCGGTTGAGAAGGCGCGCGAGCACGGCCATGAGCTGGCGGGCGCAGTGCTCGCGAGCGACGCGTTCTTCCCGTTCGCGGACGGACCGCAGATCGCACTCGACGCGGGCATCACCGCGCTCATCCAGCCCGGCGGCTCCAAGCGCGACGACGAGGTGCGCGCCGCAGTCGAGACAGCCGGTGCGTCGATGGTCTTCACCGGCCGGCGCCACTTCCGGCACTAGGACGGCGGGTAGGCTTCCGCCGCATGGCGCGCGAGTACCCGACCGTCCTCGACCTCGTCGGGAACACCCCGATCGTGCGCCTGTCGCGCATCTCGCAGGACGTTCCCGCGACGCTGCTCGCCAAGCTCGAGTTCATGAACCCGGGCGGGTCGAACAAGGACCGCATCGGGCTCGCGATGATCGAGGCGGCCGAGCGCGACGGAAAGCTGAAGCCCGGCGGGACGATTGTCGAGCCGACGTCCGGCAACACGGGCGTGGGGCTTGCGATCGCAGCGGCGCTGAAGGGCTACCGCTGCATCTTCGTCATGCCCGACAAGATGAGCCAGGAGAAGATCTCGATGCTGCGCGGCTATGGCGCGGAGGTCGTGATCACGCCGACCTCCGTCGACCACGATTCGCCCGAGTCGTACTACTCGGTGTCGTCGCGGCTCGCGGAGGAGATCCCGGGCGGCTTCAAGCCCGACCAGTACTCGAACATGTCGAACCCCGAGGCGCACTACCTGACGACGGGGCCGGAGATCTTCGAACAGACCGGCGGCGAGCTCGACGCGATTGTGATCTCGGTCGGCACCGGCGGCACGATCAGCGGCGTCGGCCGCTACTTCAAGGAGCACGCGCCGCACGTGAAGATCGTCGGCGTCGACCCGGAAGGCTCGGTGTACACGGCGAAGAGCGAGGACGATCTCCACCCGTACTTCGTCGAGGGCATCGGCAAGGACACCTGGCCGGAGACGATGGACCCGGACGTCGTCGACACCTGGATCCGCGTCTCGGACCGCGACTCGTTCCTGACCGCGCGCCGGCTTGCGCGCGAGGAGGGTCTGCTCGTCGGTGGGTCGGCTGGCTCGACGATCGCCGGCGCGCTGGTCTATGCGGCCGACCTCGAGCCGGGCGCGCAGGTCCTGACGGTGCTCCCGGACTCGGGCCGCTCGTACCTCTCGAAGTTCCTCGACGACAACTGGATGATCGAGCACGGCTTCCTCGAGCGCGGCGCGCCCACGCCCCGCGTGCGCGACCTGCTGCGCGCGAAGCCCGGCGAAACGCCGGTGCTTGTCACCGTCTCCGCCCACCAGAAGGTTGCCGAGGCGATCGACGTGATGGAGCGCTACTCGATCTCGCAACTGCCCGTCGTTCGCGACGGTGAGATCGATTCGCTCGCCGACGTGATCGGCTCGCTCCAGGACCGCGCGCTGCTCGACCTCGTGTTCAAGAACGCGGACGCACTGCACGAGGACGTGGCCGTCGCCATGCAGGGCCCGCTGACCGCGGTGGACGCGGACGCGTCGGTCGACGAGATCGTCACGGCGCTGACGGGCGGCACGAACGCGGTCGTCGTCGCCGACGCCGGTCGGCCGATCGGCGTGGTGACGCGCTCCGATCTGCTCGAGTACCTCGCCCACGTCCGATGAAGTTCGACGCCGCGGTCGGCGAGGGCGGCGTCGGAATCGAGGTGCCGTTCGACGTGCGCGAGGTGTTCGGCGCCGGTCGCGTGCCGGTGGTCGCGAAACTGAACGGATTCGCATACCGAACGACCATCGTCCGCATGAACGGAACGTGGTGCTTCCCCGTGCGGCGCGAGATCCGCGAGGCGGCAGGCGTCGACCTCGGTGAGCGAGTCACCGTCGAGCTCGAGCGCGACGAGGCGCCCCGCGAGGTCGACGTTCCGGCCGATCTTGCCGCCGCGCTCGATGCCGACGCGCGCACGTTCTTCGAATCGCTCTCGTTCACGCATCGCAAGGAGTACGTGCAGTGGATCGAGTCCGCGAAGCGCGAGGAGACCCGCACGCGCCGGGTCGCGAAGGCCGCGACGATGCTGCGTGAAGGCGTCCGCACGCCGGGGTAGCGAACGGAGACAGGTCGGGGCGAGCCACGTCCGGTGGCAGCCGACGCGAAGTGCGCCTCGCACCAAAGACAAGTCTTCTTCGCGCACGTCTATTGGAGCAGCGCGCTCGCGAGCTCCTCGAGCACGCCGCGGTTCACCTGGCGGACGTGCGCCCAGTGGCAGCGCGCGACGTACGCGCCGAGGTACACCGCGGCGCCGTGCACCGCGCTGCGCTCGGCGTCGGTGAACGGCTTGCCGCGCGCCTCTTCGTACTCCGCGATGAACGCGAGGCTCTCCTCGACGCTGGGCCAAAGCGACTCGACCTCCAGCTCCTCGGTGTAGACGAAGCTCGCGGCGGCGGAGCCGACGATCCTCGACTCGGATTGGGTGTCGAGGCTGTCCCAGTCGTAGACGACTGTCGGGTGAAGCTCTGCATCGAAGCGGAGGTGCTTGACGGCCCAATCTGTATGGCCGACGACCTCTCGACCCGGGACCGCATCGCGAGCCGCCGCCGCGTTCCGGGCGATCTCGTCGATCCACTCCGCGCCCTCGTGGCTTGCCCCGAAGTCGAATAGAGCGTTGTGCGGGACCGGCCAGAGGCCGCCGGGGAGCAGCTCCAACGGCCGCCGCGGGCGAACTCCCGTTGCAGTCGCGAGCTCGACGAGCCGGGCGAGGGTCCGCGCGAGCACACGCCGGACCCGTGGGTCGTGCGCATCGACGAACACACCTTGGTCCTGCCACGCCTCCCAGGTCACGTAGCCCTGCCTCCCGAGCGGCCGCGGCGCGGGGAAGCCCCTGTCGACGAGCGCTCTCTGCACCGTCTGCAGATCGTCGAGGAACCGCTCGTCTCGGAACAGCTTGTGGATCTTCATGGCCACGCGCGAGCCGTCGTCGCGGCGGATGCCGAACAGCGCCCCAACGCTTGCCGCGAACGAGAAGATCTCGACCGCGCCGGGATCGAGTTCGCGCACGCGCGCCCGAATCTCGTCCCCGTCGAGCGTGCCGAGCACGTCGAGGACGATCGGCGACCCCGGATACGTTGAGAGATACGTGTCGACTGCGTCCACCACCGTCAGCCTCGCACAGGTTCGCCGCACGATCGTCGCCGCTCAGGGCTACGCGGGGCGCTTCCGCCGCGCGACCGAGGGCGACGTCGAAGCGGCAATCGGGCGGCTCTCGGCGGTCCAGCTGGACTCGATCTCGGCCGTCGACCGCGCCCACCGGCTCACGCTCTCGGCGCGGATCGGCGCGTTCGATCCGGACGCCGTCCCGCAGCTGCTCCGCGACGGCCGCATCTTCGAGTACTGGGCGCACGAGGCGTCGCTGCTCTCGATCGACCTTTGGCCGCTGTTCCGCCGCACGATGACGGCCGCCGGCCACTGGGGGATCTACGACCGCGCACTGCGCGACCATGGCGACCTCGCCGAGCCGATCCTCGCGCGCATCCGCGAAGAAGGCCCGCTCGGCTCGCGCGACTTCGAAGCCGGCGGGGCCTTTAAGGGCGGCGGGATGTGGAACTGGAAGCCGTCCAAGATGGTGCTCGAGGCGCTCTGGGACCGCGGGCAGCTGGTGATCGCCGGCCGGCGCAACTTCCAGCGCCTCTACGACCTGCCGGAGCGCGTCATCCCGGACGACATGCTCGGTGCACCGACGCCGAGCGAGGACGAGATGCTGCGCACACTCGCGGTGCTCGCCGTGCGTGCGCGCGGCGCCCTGACCGAGCCCGCCATCCGCGAGCACTGGCGGCTGAAGGGCGGTAAGGCGCTCCTGCACCACCACCTGCTCGCGCTCGTCGAGGCGGGCGAGCTGCGCGAGGTGCACGCCGACGACGGCGGCGCACCGTTCTACGTCGCGGCCGAGACGGAGCTCGGCGGTGACGCGGCGCCGCCGGTTCTCGTCTGCCCCTTCGACAACCTCGTCTGGGATCGCCCGCTGCTCGAGCGCGTGTTCGGCTTCCGCCACGTGATCGAGGTCTATAAGCGCGAGCACGAGCGAGCGTACGGCTACTACGTGCTGCCGCTGCTCGCCGGCGACCGGTTCCTCGGCCGCGCCGACCTCAAGGCCGACCGTGCAGCAGGCGTGCTGAGGATCAAGCGCTTCATGCCGGAACCGAAAGTGCGCGGCAACGTGCTCGACAAGCTCGAGCGCGCGGCCGCGCGGCTCGCCCGTACGATCGGCCTCGATGGAGTCGAGCACGCGTGAGGTGACGATCGAGCAGGCGCGGCGCATCGCGGTGCGCGCACAACTGCTCGACGGCTCCGCAACGAACGTGCTCGACACGGTTCGCCGGCTCGGATTCCTCCAGCTCGATCCGATCTCGACGGTCGCGCCGCCTCAGCAGCTCGTTCTCTGGAGCAGGCTCGGTCCCGGCTACGACCCGGCGGAGCTCGACAAACTGCTCTGGAAGGAGCGGAAGCTCGTCGAGTGGAACGCCTACCTGTGGCCGGCCGAGGACCTGCCGTTCCTCCGGGCGCGGATGCGGCGTACCGACCGTCCGATCGACAAGCGCCTACGCGACTACCTGAAACAAGAGGCGTCGTTCCGCCGCTATGTCCTGCGGGAGCTGGAGCGGCGCGGGCCGTTGCTCTCGCGGGAGATCGAGACGCACAAGGGCACGCGCGCGCAGAGCAGCTGGTGGGGCGCACGTCAGATGGGGCTCATGCTCGAGGTCCTCGCGGCGCGCGGCGAAGTCGCGGTCGTCGGGCGCAGCGGCAAGCAGCGGCTCTGGGATCTCGCCGACCGCTGGTATCCGGAGACGGAGAAGGTGAGCTGGCGCGATGCGAATGCCGTCTTCGAGGAGAAGCGGTTCCACGCCCTCGGTGTGAAGCTCGTCCGCGGGAAGCTGGTCGCGCACCCGGACGCCGACGACGCCCCGGTCGGGAAGCGCGTCACGCTCCTCTCCCCGTTCGACCAGCTCGTGCACAACCGCGATCGCGCGCACGCGCTCTGGGACTTCTTCTACCGGCTCGAGATGTACGTGCCGCGGGCCAAGCGCGAGTACGGGTACTACGTGCTGCCGATCCTCGCCGGAGACAGGGTCGTCGGCCGGATCGAGCCCGTGCACGACCGCAAGGCGGGCGTGTTGCGCGTGCTCGGCACGTGGTGGGAGGGCAAGCCGGTGTCCGTGACGAAGCCGCTCGGCGACCTCGCCCGGTGGCTCGGCGCATCTCTAGAGTCTTAGCCATGGACTTCGAGACGCGCGCCATCCACGCCGGGCAGGAGCCCGACCCCGCGACCGGGGCGATCATCACGCCGATCTACCAGACCTCCACGTTCGTGCAGGAGGCCGTCGGCGTGCACAAGGGCTTCGACTACGCGCGCGTCGCCAACCCGACGCGCACGGCGCTGCAGATCGCGCTCGCGAGCCTCGAGAACGCCGCGCACGGCGTCGCGTTCAGCTCCGGTCTCGGCGCAACGACGACGCTGATGCACCTCGTGAACCCCGGCCAGCGCGTCGTGCTGATCGCGGACGTCTACGGCGGCGTCTACCGGATGACGTCGCAGGTCTACGAGGAGAAGGGCTACCGCTTCACCTACGTGCCGGCCGCCGAGTTCGACGAAGGCCTCGCGGCGCACCTCGACGAGGACGTGCGGCTCGTGTGGGTCGAGACGCCGTCGAACCCGCTGCTGAACGTCGTCGACATCCGCCGCGCCGCGGACGCCGCGCACGCCTCCGGCGCGCTGCTCGTCGTCGACAACACGTTCGCGTCGCCGTACCTCCAGCAGCCGCTCGAGCTCGGCGCCGACCTCGTCGTGCACTCGACGACGAAGTACCTCGGCGGCCACAGCGACGTCGTCGGCGGCTTCGTCGCGTGCAACGACGAGGCGCTTGCCGAGCGTCTCTACTTCCTGCAGAAGTCGCTCGGCGCGGTGCCCGGGCCGTTCGACGCGTGGCTCGTGCTCCGCGGGCTGAAGACGCTCGCTGTGCGCATGCGCCAGCACTGCGAGAACGCCCGTCGAGTCGCCGAGTTTCTCGACGGCCATCCGGGCGTCGAGCGCGTGCTCTGGCCAGGCCTGCCGTCCCATCCGAACCACGAGGTGGCGCGCGCGCAGATGCGCGACTTCGGCGGCATGGTGTCGTTCCTGATGGAGAGCGAGGACGAGGCGGTCGCGCTCGTCGCGCGCACGAAGCTCTTCCAGCTCGCCGAGTCGCTCGGCGGCGTCGAGAGCCTGATCGAGCATCCCGCGCGGATGACGCACGCCTCGACGGCCGGCGCGCCGTTCGCGCCGCCGGGAAACCTCGTGCGGCTGTCGGTCGGGATCGAGTCGGCCGACGACCTCGTCGCCGACCTCGAAGCGGCGCTGATCAGGCGCGCAGCGAAGGTCTAGGCCCGACGCGTTGCGGCTGATCGACCTGCACTTCGGCGGCGCCCCGCACGCGATCGGCGTGTACCTCGTCGAGACCGACGACGGTCTCGCACTGTTCGACTGCGGCCCGTCCTCGACGCTCGACGCGCTCGAGGCGGGCCTCACAGCCAACGGCGTTGAGCTCACCGATGTTCGCCATCTCCTGCTCTCGCACATCCACCTCGACCACGCAGGCGCGGCCGGCGCGCTCGTCCGGCGGCATCCCGGCCTGACCGTCTGGGTCAGCGAGATCGGCTACCCCCACCTGATCGACCCGTCGCGGCTCGAGCGGTCCGCGCGCCGGCTCTACGGCGACATGTTCGACCCGCTGTGGGGAGAGCTCGCGCCGGTACCGGCGGAGAACGCGCGCATCGCGTCCGGCGACGTGCTCGGCTGGGACGTCTTCCCGACGCAGGGCCACGCCTCGCACCACGTCAGCTACGAGCGCGACGGCACGATCCTCGCGGGCGACGCCGCGGGCGTGCGCATGCCGGGCGCGTCCTACGTGCTCCCGGTGTCGCCGCCGCCTGACGTCGACGTCGAGGCGTGGCACGCGACCGCGGCGGCGATTCGCGCGCGCGAGCCCGAGCGGCTTGCGCTGATCCACTTCGGGGTGCACGAGGACGTCGGCGAGCATCTCGACCGGCTCGAGCTCGAGCTCGACCGCTGGGCGGAGCGCGTCGGTGCGGGCATGGATCAGGAGGCGTTCGTCGAAGCCGCGCAAGCGGACGCCGGCGAGGATGCGGAGCTCTACGACCGGGTCGCGCCGTTCTGGCAGTCCTGGCAGGGCATGAAGCGCTACTGGGACGTCAAGCGCGGCGTGTGAGCAGGCTCGGCCCGCTGCGGGGGCGCGACTTCCGCCTGCTCTTCGCCGGCCGCACGGTGTCGATGGCCGGCAGCGCGATGGCGCCCGTCGCGCTCGCGTTCGCCGTCCTCGACACGCTGCACGGGAGCGCCAGCGACCTCGGCTTCGTCCTCGCGGCGCGGTCGATCCCCACGGTCGTCTTCGTGCTCGTCGGCGGCGTGATCGCCGACCGGCTGCCCCGGCACCGCGTGATGGTCGTCTCGAACGCCGTCAGCTCGGCGAGCCAGGCGACGATCGCGGTCCTGCTCCTGACCGGGCATGCGCACCTGTGGGAGCTCGCCGCCCTGGGCGCGGTGAACGGGACCTCGTCCGCGTTCTTCTTCCCTGCGTCGGCCGGCGTCATTCCGCAGATCGTCGAGTCGTCGCTGCTCCAGGAGGCGAATGCGCTCCTGCGCCTCGGCCTCAACGCGACGAACATCGCCGGCGCCGCGATCGGCGGGCTCGTCGTCGCAGCGACGAGCCCCGGCTGGGCGATCGCCTTCGACGCGGCGACGTACGCACTCGCGACCACGCTGATCGGGTCGATGCGGCTCCCTCCGGGATTCCGGATCGCAGGCAGCAACGCCCTGCACGAGCTGCGCGAGGGCTGGCACGAGTTCTGGAGCAGGCCGTGGCTCTGGGCGATCGTGATCCAGTTCGGGATCGTGAACGCGGTGTACTTTGCCGCGCTGCAGATCTTCGGGCCGTCGATTGCGAGGACGCACCTCGGCGGAGCCGCAGCCTGGGGCGCCGTCCTCGCAGCGATGTCGGTGGGGCTCGTCTGCTCGGGAGTGCTGATGCTGCGCTACAAGCCGCGGCGGCTCCTGCTCGTCGCGACGCTCGCCGTCTTCCCGTTTGCACTGCCGTTGCTCGCTCTCGCCCGGCCGGCACCGCTGCTCGTCGTGATCGCCGCGGCATTCCTCGCCGGGGCGTCGCAGGAGGTCTTCGGCGTCTGCTGGGTGACGGCGTTCCAGCAGCAGATCCCGCACGACAAGCTCTCGCGGCTCTCCGCCTACGACGCGCTCGGGTCGTGGGCGCTGATGCCCGTCGGCCTCGCGGTGCTCGGCCCGATCGGCGCCGCAGCAGGCGCGCACGCAACGCTGCTCGGGTGTGCAGCGGTCTCCATCCTCGTCACCGCAGCCGTGCTCCTCTCGCACGACGTGCGGACGCTCGAGCGAAAGACCTAGCCCTCGCGGTAGACGTTGATGCCGGTCGTCTGGGCGCGCGCAAGGACGAGCATCTCGTCGATGCTCACATGCGGTGGGCGCGTCACCGCAAACAGGATGCACTCCGCGATGTCCTCGGCGTGCAGCGGCCCGCCGAGGCCGACGTTCGCGTAGACCGCAGCGGCCTTCTGCGCGTCGCCCTTGAAGCGCACCTTCGAGAAATCGGTCTCGACGAGCCCACCCGCGATGTTGCTGACGCGCACCGGCTTGCCGAAGAGATCCTCGCGCAATGCGCGTGTGTAGCCGTGCACGGCGAACTTCGACGCAACGTACGAGGATCCGTTTGCGTAGGCCCAGATGCCGGCGACCGAGCCGATGTTGACGACGTGCCCGTCGCCGCTTTCGATCAGGTGCTCGATCGAGAGCCGCGTCATGCGCATCAGGCCGAGCACGTTCGTCTCGATCACCTCGCGCTCGTCTTCCTCGAGCGCATCCCACACGGGATCGCGGCCGCGCGACAGGCCGGCGTTGTTGACGAGGATGTCGAGCCCTCCGAGCTCGGCGAGCGCGGCCTCGACGAAGCGGCGGCAGCTCTCCGGGTCGGTGACGTCGAGGTTCCCCTCGCGGCGCGAGCCGGTGTAGACGGTCGCGCCTTCGTCCTGCAGCGCCTTCGTCGTCGCGGCGCCGATGCCGCTCGAGGCGCCCGTGACGATCGCCCGTTTCCCGTCCAGCTTGCCCACGGCCTCAGACCCTAGACGAACGAATCGGCCCCACCGACGTCTAACTTCCCGACCGTGCAGCCGCTCGAACCCGGACGCAGTCGTAGCCTCCGCCTTTTGATCACGTGCGCGCTGCTGCTCGTGCTGCTCGCGCTGATCGCGATCGGCAGCCGCGACGGCGCGCTCGGCCGCGGCACGCAGGCGCGGCCGACGCCCGGCTACATCGACTGGGCGATGAGCATCTTCCTCATCCTGTTCGTGCTGATGATCCCGGTCGCGGTCTACGCCTACGGCATCCAGATGCGCGAGTTCCGCGCACAGCGCGACCGCCAGAGCTTCCAGTCGCGCGTGCTGCGCGGGTTCGCCGTCATCGCCGTCGTCATGGTCGCCGCGCTGGTCTTCACGCTGCTCAAGAAGCACGGTCTGCACGTTCTGCTCTTCAAGGGCCTGACCGGCGCCGGCGGAGCCGCCGGCGCGAACGGGAAGAAGGGGCTGCACACGACGCCGTACAACCCCACGTTCCGCTGGCCCGTGCTCTGGGTGACGCTCCTCGTGCTCGCGGCCGTCGGCGCGATCTGGTGGCGGAAGCGCGGGATCGCCCAGGCGGTGCCGGCGTGGTCGTCGCCGGCGGAGGACATCTCGGAGGACGTGCTCGCCTCGATCGAAGGCGCGATCGACGACCTGGAGGCCGAGCCCGACGCGCGGCGCGCGGTGATCGCGGCGTACGCGCGGATGGAACGCGTGCTGGCGCGACACGGTCTGCGCCGGAAGCAGAGCGAGACTGCGGTCGAGTACCTCGGGCGCGTTCTGCTCGGGCTCACGTCGCGCGCCGACGCGGTGACGCGGCTGACGGGCCTGTTCGAGCAGGCGAAGTTCAGCCACCACGAGATCGACGGCGCGATGAAGCAGGAGGCGATCGATGCGCTGCGCACGATCCGCGACGACCTCCACGGCGCGCCCGCATGAGGGTGCGCGCCGACGTCGCCGTGCTCGTGCTGCTCGCAACGGGCATCACGGTCTACCTCTCGCTCGCCCTGCCCGGCGACCGCAGCCTCGTCGTGCACGTCTATCTGCTCGTGCTCGGCGCGATCCTGATGACGGCGCTGCTCGCCGGAGTCGGCTCCGCGGTGCCCGGCGGCCGCCGCTCCGACTTCCGCCGCGCGCTCGACGCACGGCCCGCACAGCCGCAGCAGGTCTCCGAGCTCGCGAAGGTGGAGCGCGAGGTGACGCTCGCGGTCGGCAACGCGTACGACCTGCACGCGCGGCTCCTGCCGCGCCTGCGCGAGATCGCCGAAGCGCGCCTCGAGCGGAGCGGCAGGCGTCCGGGGCCGGACACGCTCGGACGCTCGTGGGAGCTGCTACGCGCCGACCGCGCCGAGCCGACCGACCGGTTCGCGCCGGGCATCCGCACCGCCGACCTCCGCGCACTCCTCTCCGATCTCGAGAAGCTCTGAGAGGATGTGACGATGGACCTCGCCGAGGTCGGGAGAATCTCCGCGCGCGTCGTCGACGAGGTCGAGAAGGCCGTCGTCGGCAAGCGCGAAGCGCTCGAACTGCTGCTGCTCGGCGTGCTCGCCGACGGCCACGTGCTGCTCGAGGACTACCCGGGGCTTGCGAAGACGCTGATGGCGCGCTCGTTTGCGCGCGCAACGTCGCTCGACTTCTCGCGGATCCAGTTCACGCCCGACCTGATGCCGTCCGACGTGACCGGCTCGTCGGTCTACAACCAGCGCGAGGCCGACTTCGAGTTCCGGCCCGGACCGATCTTCGCCAACCTGCTGCTCGCGGACGAGATCAACCGCGCCCCGCCGAAGACGCAGGCCGCGCTGCTCGAGGCAATGCAGGAGCGGCAGGTGACGACGGAAGGCGAGACGCGGAAACTCGGCCCGCCGTTCCTCGTGCTCGCGACGCAGAACCCGATCGAGTACGAGGGCACCTATCCGCTGCCCGAGGCGCAGCTCGACCGTTTCCTGCTGCGCATGTCGGTCGGGTATCCGTCGCGCGAGGACGAGTGGCGCCTGCTCGCCGACCGCGCGGAGCGGCGCACGGACGACGTCGAGCTGAGCCCTGTGGTCGACCGCGACACGCTGCTCGCGATGCAGCTTGCGTGCGAGGAGGTGTACGTCTCGGAGCCGGTCGGCCTCTACATGGTCGACCTCGTCGCAGCGACGCGCACCTCGCAGTCGATTCAGGTCGGTGCGTCGCCGCGCGGCTCGCTCGCGCTGCTGAAGCTGTCTCGTTGCCGCGCGGCGCTCGACGGCCGCGACTTCGTGACACCGGACGACGTGAAGGCGGTTGCCGTGCCGGCGCTCGCGCATCGTCTGACGCTTCGCCCCGAGCTCTGGGTGCAGCGGATCTCGGCGGAGGAGATCGTGCGGGAGCGCCTCGAGACGGTGCCGACGCCTGCCGCCGAAGACCTCGCGCGCGCGTGAGGCTTCGTGCGTCGCCGAAGCTCGGCGCGTACGCCGCGCTCTCCGCCGTCGGGCTGCTCGCGGCGCTGATCCTCGGCCGACCGGAGCTCGTGGCACTGACGGCGCCGTTCCTGCTCGCGCTCGGCGCGGGCCTCGTACTCGCAGCCCCGCCGCGCTTCGAGCTCGAGCTGGTCGCGGCTGAGCGCGCCGTCGAGGGTGAAGAGGTGCATACGACGATCATCGTCACCGCGGCGACGCCCGTCGAACAGCTCGATCTGTACTTGCGCCTCCCGGACGGGCTCGAGGCGGCCGACGGCGACAACCCGGTCGCGATCTCGCTTCGCCGCGGCGAGCGCCGCGAGCTCGAGCTCACGCTCGCCGCGACGCGGTGGGGCGCGCATGAGCTCGGCCCGCTGTACGTGCGCGCGCGCGACCCGCTCGGGCTGCTCGTCCTGGAAGGCGCGGTCCTGCGCACGCCGGCAGTGCGCGTCTATCCGAGCGAGGCGACGCTCCGCCGAGTCCTGCGCCCGCGCGAGACGCAGGTGTTCGCAGGCAGCGAGGTCGCGCGGCGGAAGGGCGAAGGGATCGAGTTCGCGGACGTTCGCCCCTGGGCACAGGGCGATGCGCTGAAGCGCGTCAACTGGCGGGCGAGTGCGCGGCGCGGCGAGTTGTGGGTGAACGAGAGCCACCCCGAGCGAAACACCGACGTCATCCTGTTCGTCGACTCGTTCGCCGAGGCCCGGCTCGGCAACGAAGGGACCCTCGACCTCGCCGTGCGCGCGACCGCGGCGCTCGCCGATGCGTACGTCGGTCGTCGCGACCGCGTCGGTCTCGTGTCGTTCGGGGGCATTCTCCGCTGGCTCCAGCCCGGCATGGGGACCGTGCAGCTCTACAAGATCGTCGACGCGCTGCTCGATACCGAAGTGATCCTGTCGTACTACTGGACGGAGATCGACGTGCTGCCACGGCGCACGCTGCCGCCGAACGCGCTCGTGATCGCGTTGTCGCCGTTGCTCGACCGGCGCTCGATCGGCGCGCTGCTCGATCTGCGCAGCCGCGGCGTCGACCTCGCCGTGATCGATGTCTCCCCCGTGCCGTACACGCGCAGGCCGAGCGACGGGCTCGACGCGATCGCCTACGACATCTGGACGCTGCACCGCGAGGCGCTGCGCCACCGCCTCCAGCGCGCCGGCGTCGCGGTCGCCGAGTGGCGCGGCGAGACGCCGCTGCAGGCAGTGCTCGAGGAGGTGAGGTCATTCCGGCGCTACGCCCGGACCGCGCGCGCCTGATCACCGGCGCCGGCTCGCTCGCCGCGCTCGGCGCAGTCGCCGCGTACGCAGCGTTCGGGGGCAGCACGTTCGCCGGGCTCGGCGACATCGCCGGTGGCGCCGGAGGGCTCGTGCTCGTCATCGGGATCGTGTTCCGGCTCCCGGTCGCGATCCCCTGGGCGGTCGTGCTCGCCGCGGTCGATTACGCCGTCGGCCGCACCCACCACAGGACCGTCGACGGCTGGGCGGCCGCCGTCGGCGGCGCGCTTCTGCTCTCGGCGGAGCTCGCCTGGTGGTCGATCGACCACGACCGGCGCGTCGTGTGGGAGCGGCGGCTCGTCATCCGCAGGTCGGCGGCGATCGCGACGCTCGTGACGGTCTCGGTGCTCGTCGGCTTCGTGCTCGTGGGCGCCGCGGCGATCTCTGCCGGCGCGGGCCTGCTGCTGACGGCGGTCGGCGTCGCAGCCGCGGTCGCGGCGGTCGGGACGATCCTACGGCTGGTGCGCACGTGAGGGCGCTCGCGATCGCGGCACTCGCGGCCGCGCTGCATCTGCCCGTCGGCTATCACGCGTCGGTCTACGCCTCCGGGCTCGACCATCCGACGGCGCTCTCGTTCGGGCCGAACGGGCGCCTGTACGTCTCCGAGGACGTCGGCTCGATCGTCTCTGCCGCGCGCGGCACGACGAAGCCCCGCCCGTTCGCATCGCATCTCCTCGTGCCACTCGGGCTGCTCTGGCGCGGCCGGACGCTCTACGTCTCGGAGAGCGGCCGCGTCGAAGCGCTCCGGGCGGGCGGCGCGCGCCGCGTCGTCGTCTCCGGGCTTCCGTACAACGAGCACCAGCAGGACGCGATCGTGGCGGGGCCCGACGGCCGCCTCTATCTCGGCTCCGGGTCGACGTGCGACGCGTGCGTCGAGAGCGACCGGCGCAGCGCGGCAATCCTCTCGTTCCGCACCGACGGCTCAGCGCTGCGCGTCGTGGCGAGCGGCGTACGCAATCCGTACGGGCTCGTGTTCGTCGGCAAGACGCTGTATGCCACGGTGAACGGCCGCGACGATCTCGGCGACAGCGAGCCGGCGGACATGGTCGTGCGCGTTCAGCCGGGCGCGAACTACGGCTGGCCCGCGTGCTGGCCGAACTACGCGCTGCGCCGCCTCGAAGGGCAGTGCGGCGGCGTCAGGCCGCCGATCGCCTACCTCGAGCCGCACTCGTCGGCTGACGGCATCGCCTTCTGGCGCGGCGACCTCTTCGTCGCCGAGTGGGGCGAGTACCTGTCGAGCGAGCACGGGCGCGTGCTGGTGCGCATCGTGCACGGCCGCGCGACGACATTCGCGAGCGGCTTCGAGCATCCACTCGCACTCGCCGTCGACCCCAGCGGCGGCCTGTTGGTCGCCGACTGGGGTCGAGGCGTGATCTACGAGATCAAGAAGAGCTAGGTCGCGACGACTGTCGCGGATCCGGTCTCGCTGAGGCCGTTCGCGTCGTTCACGTCGGCCGTGACGGTGTACGTGTGCCCCTTCACAGTCGCGAAGTTCGCCACGAACTTGATCGACTCGTCGGCGCCGATCACTGCGGTCGGCTGACTGTCGGTGATGAGCTTCGCGCCGTCGTAGACGCGGTAGGTGAGGCCGACCGTCGCTCCGACGCCCGCGTTGGCGGCGAGCTCCGGCACGTAGACCGTGACCGTCGGATGCGCACCGTGCTTCACAGTCGTCATCGTCCCGTTGATCAGCCGCGCAAGCGCCGAGAACGCGGCGAACGACGGCTTGTGCGAGCCGTTCGTGTTCTCGACGCCGCTCTGCCACGGGTTGCCGGAGTTGTCGCGGAACGTGAACCAGATGAACATCTGCACGTTCGGATCGTTGCGCGCGATCGTGAGCGCCTGCTTCGCGTACGCAGCCTGCTGCGCGGTCGTGACGCCGTGCGGCTCACCGGGCTTGGTCTCATGGCCGTACTCGGTGATCCAGATCGGAACGGCGTGATGGAAGTACGTCTTCAGGTCCTTCTCGAAGGTCGGCAGCGTCGAGAGCGTGACGTTCGGGTACTTGACCTTCTCGAGCGGCTTCGCGCTGGGCGACGTCGGATACGGGTGATGTGCCCAGGCGTCGAACTTGAGGCCCTTCACCTTCGCGAGCAGCTTCGCGAACGTGCCCGGCGACACCGTCTGGCTGACGCCCTTCAGGTTCTTGTCGCGGCCCTGCGCAGAGGTCTCGCCGACGGCGACCTTGGAGAGCGGACTCGCGCCCTTGATCGCCGCGTACGCGACCTTGAAGAGCGCGCCGTAATGCGCGGGGCTGACGATCGTCTTGCCGGAGTACTGCGGATAGAGGAACTGCTGCAGGTTCGGCTCATTCCAGACGGACCACAGCGTGACCGAGCCGTGGCCGTTGTGGCCGTTGTAGCGCGTCGCGAGCATGCGCGCGAACGTCGCGAACGTGCTCGTGCTCTTCGGCAGGTAGTTCGGCGTGTGGCCGCCGTTCGCCCACTTCGGCGCGCCGGTGATGTTGATCATCACGCGCATCCCCGCCCGCGACGCGTTCGCGACGAGATCGTCGATGTCGGTCAAGCGGTACGCCGGGTCGTCCCCGTTCGTCGCGTCGGCCGGCTTCGTCGGCGCGATCGTCGACCAGTTCGCCGTCGTGTGGATGATGGACGCCCCGGTCGAAGCGGCGGCGGCGATGTTCGTCTGGCTGTCGGGTGAGAACCGGAAGCTGACGTCGTCGAAGAAACCAACGGGCATCTGGTGCGCGGCGCGCGCGGCGGCCGCGGGTGCGGCGAGCAGGACGAGCGCGGCGAGCAGCACAAAACGGTGAAGTCTCGGCAAAGGATCTCCCTCCTTGCGGGTCGCGGGCGGGCGAACGCGGGGCACCGTAGCGAGGGGCTTTGAGGGTGGTGTTAAGAGGGTTGCTTCCAGCTACGGAATGCCTGCAAAAGCACGTCTTCAGCGGTCGGTGACAAGTCGTCGATCGTGATCTGCCCGGTCAGCTCGATCGTCACACGTAGCTGCGCGATGTACTCGGTACAGCCGTCGCATGCGTCGAGGTGCTCCTCGAATGCGCGGTGGTCGCGCGCGTCGAGCACACCCTCGAGATAGTCCGTGACGAGCTCGACGAACTCCTGGCAGTTGAGCGCTTCTAGATCGATCATGGGCTCTCCGTCGGGGCAAGGTAATCCTCGAGCGCGCGGCGCACCCGCGCGCGTGCGCGGTGAAGGAGGACTCTCTGATTGACATCGGTGATGTCGAGCGCGTTACGGACCTCGTCGCTCGACCAGCCTTCCACGTCGCGGAGCGAGATCACCGCGCGCTGGTTGGCCGGCAGGTCCGCGATCGCCGCAGCGATCATCGCGCGCGTCTCCGACGCGATGAGCCGCTCCTCCGGCAGCGCGCGCGGCGGCGCGGACCAGCCGCCTGGGTCGGAGGGGTCGTCGTACGGCAGGAAGCGCTCGGGCTCGACCGCGGCCTCGGGGATCCGTGAAGCGTCCTGGAGGGCCGAGAAGGGGATTGTGCGCCCCTCCCGCTGCGCGCGGGTCTTCGCGGTGTTGACGAGGATGCGGAACACCCACGTCTTCAGCGACGAACGACCCTCGAAGCGGTCGAGCGCACCGAGGACGCGCAGCCACGTCTCCTGCACGACCTCCTCGGCGACCGCGCGCGACGGCACGAAGATCTGCGCAACGCGCACGAGCGGCGCGTTCCATTCGCGGACGACGGTGCGGAACGCCGCCTCGTCGCCCGCACGCAGCGCCGCGACGAGCTGCTCGTCGGTGAGCTCCACGCGCCGGAACCTACCTCCGGAACCTACCTCTGTGCGTGGGCGGGTCACACATGCAGGGTGGGCCGGTAGGTGAGCTCTTGGATGTCGCCGTCGAGCGTTCGACTCTCGATCAGCTCGAGGTCGAAGTCGGCCGCACCCTCGAAGATCGCATCCGATCCGTTCTTCCCGGTGATCACCGGGAAGATGGTCACCTGGACGCGGTCGACCAGGCCGGCCGCCATGAGCGCCCGATTCATCGACAGGCTCCCATGCGAGCGCAGCGGCACCTCGGACTCTTCCTTGAGCCGGGCGACGACATCGACCGCGTCACCGCTCACCACGGTCCCGTCCGCCCAGTCAAGCGGTCCTGCGAGCGTGGTCGACACGACGATCGCCGGCAGGTTCACCATCGCGGTGACCCACGGGTCCCTCACCTCGGACTCTTCGGTGCTCGAGGCCAGCATCTCTGCGAAGAGCCGATAGGTGTTGGCCCCGAAGACCATCCGCTGCTCATTGCTGTACAAGGCGAGACGGTGGTCGAGCAGCTCAGGCCCCTGCTTGCCCCAGTAGCCGCCCCAGTCGCCGCCGCTCGCGGAGCCGAAGCC
>DATAUN010000042.1:0-3285 GCA_036268235.1 Gaiellaceae bacterium | reverse complement strand
GCTCGTCGCGACGAGCTCGGGGAACCGCACGACGCCGACCCGCGACTCCGGCGTGGGGAACGGCGCGTCATAGCCCGCGATCACCTCGTCGGCGACCGGCTGCACGAGCGAGAGGCGCACGAGATTCCCCGGCACGATCTCAGTGCCGACGCGCCGCATGAACGCCTGGAAGCGCAGCCACTCGTCGCTCGGCGCCCGCGCGCCGATGCCGGTGTTCAGGACGACGAGCCGCGCGATCCGCTCCGGCCGCTCGACACACAGCCGGAAGCCGATCGGCCCGCCCCAGTCCTGGACGACCAGCGTGATGCCGCGCAGGTCGAGCTCGTCCACGAAGCGCTCGACCGACGCGTAGTGGCCGTCGTACGAGTAGAACCCCGGATCCGTCGGCTTGTCGGAGCGGCCGAAGCCGAAGTAGTCTGGTGCCAGGCACCGGTGCTGGGGCGCGAGCCCGGCGATCAGCTTCCGGTAGAGGAAGCCCCAGGTCGGCTCGCCGTGCAGCAGCAGCACCGGCGCGCCCGCGCCCTCGTCGACGTAGTGCATGCGCAGGCCGTCGTGGTCGAGGTAGCGCGGGGCGTAGTTCCAGCCCGGCAGGCCCGTGAACCGCTCGTCGGGTGTGCGGTAGATGCTCATTCCGCGTCCGGCACCTCGAGCACGACGCGCTCCGGCCGCCGCGACGGCAGCTCGCTCTCGACGTACGACCGCACGGCCTCGTCGATTCCGACGTCCTTGCGCGCCTTCTCCGAGAGGAACCAGCGGTGCTCGAGCACCTGGTGGAAGACCTCGGCTGCGGGCAGCGCCGCCCACAGCTCCTCGGGCACGGCCGCGACCGTCGGCTCGAACACGTCCTGCCGCCACTGCGACGCGACGACCGACTCCGGCAACGTCCGCTTCTCCTTGCGCTCGCGCGCCTCGCGGTAGCGCGCGATGTCGTTCAGCATCCGGCGCGCCTGATTCTCCTGCGCGTCGAGGCCGGTGAGCCGCAGCAGCCGGTGGCGGTGGTGGCCAGGCTCGACGACATGCGGGTCGAGCCGCAGCTTGTAACCGGTCGGCGTCGATTCGAGCTGGATCTCCTCGACGTCGTAGCCGAGGTCGTTCAACCGGTGCAGGCGCTCGTCGAGCTTGAAGCGCTCGTCGGCGCCGAACGTCTCGTCGCGCGTCAGCTCGCTCCACAGCGCTTCGTAGCGCGCGACGACCTCGGCGCCGACCTCGTCCGGGTCGAGGTCGGACGGCAGCCCGACTTCTTCGTCCACATCGAGCAGCTCGCCGATGATGTTCGTCTGCGCGATGTCGATGTCGTAGGCGCGCTGACCATCGGACAGCTGCGGGTGCAGCTCGCCGGTCTCCGCGTCGACGAGGTACGCGGTCAGCGCGCCCGCGTCGCGGCGGAAGAGCGCGTTCGAGAGCGAGCAGTCGCCCCAGAAGAAGCCGCGGATATGGAGGCGCACGATCAACTCGGCAAGCGCGTTCAGCAGGTGCGTGCGCAGGTCGGGGATCGCTGCGCCCGCGAACAGAGCGCGGTAGGGCAGCGAGTACTCGAGGTGGCGCGTGATCAGGATCGCGTCGAGGTCGTTGTCGCGCCCGGTCACGATCCCGACTGCCTCGACGACCGGCAGCCCTTGGCTCTCGAGCCGTCGCAGCAGCGTCCACTCCCGGCGCGCCGGCCTCGCCGGCAGCTCCTTCAGCGCGTACAGCGCGCCGTCGTACTCGACGAAGCGAACGACGTGCCGGCTGATCCCGCGGATCAGGTTGACGAGGCGCGGCGAGTCCCACTCTTCGAGCGGTGTATCCCACGGCAGGTCGAGGAAGCTCGGATGGCCCGTCCGCGCGACGAGCTGGAACGTCGCCGGCATCAGCCCGGGAAGATCGAGCTTTCGTCGAGCGCCTTGACGCCGCCCGGGCTCGCGATCACCGTGTTGTGCTTCACCGTCGCCTCAGCATAGAAGTACGACTCGATCGCGACGCCGCTCTCGCTCGGGTTGTCGTCCCCGTTCGGCTTCGCGCCGGTCACCGTGTTGTGCTCGATCTGGCACATCGAGTGATCCATGCACAGGATGCCGATTCCCTTTGCGCCGTCGACGTGGTTGCCGCTCGCCATGTCCATCGACATCTCCGAGAGCGAGATTCCGCGCGTCGTCGTGCCGATCACGTGGTTGTCCATCACGTCGGCCATCGACGAGTGCGTCGAGATGCCCTCGCGCGTGCCGACGATCGTGCACTTCGAGACCATGCTCATCGGGCGGCCCATCGAGTAGGCAATCAGCACACCGGTCGTCAAGTCGCTCGCCGGGTCGCTGACCGAGCAGCGATGCACCATCACGCCCGCGTCGAGCGCACGCACGCCGTCGAGCTTGAAGCGGGACAGGCGCACGTTGTCGAGCATGATGTGCTGCGCGTGCTCGATGTCGACGCCGTAATCGCCGCCGACGATCGTCACGTCGCGCAGCGTGACGTGGTTCGCGCGGATCTGGATCCCGCCGGTGACGACGCCGCCGACGAGCGTCTGCGCGTGGCGGATCACGAGCGGGCCTTTGATCGTCCCGTGCAGGTGGATCGTCGGCGGCTCGACCGCGCGTGCGCCGGCGAGTCCGCCGACCGCTGCGACGGCGACCGCGAGCGCGGTGATCGCGCCGGCACGGCCGGGCTCGCCTCCTGACTCGCCGTACTCGAGGCGAAGACGCGGCAGCACCGCGTGCGCGACGACCTGCTGCGAGAGCCAGCCGAGCCCGAAGAGAAGCAGCGCGTATTTCACCTGCGGGACGTCGATCTCGAGCCAGCGCATCGTGGGGTAGACGATCGCGAGCTCGAGCGCGCCGAGCGGGATCGCGAGCCACGCGGGCTGGTACGAGAACGCGCGGTGGTAGACGAGCATGTCGAGTGCGAGCCCGACGCCGAGCATCAGCACGACGAGCTCGATCGCCCACCAGCGGTGGACGCCGAACGCGACCGCGAGTGCCGGCAGCGCCGCGAGCAGGCGCGTCTGGATGCGGCCGCTCAGCGTGTACGACATCGGCGGGTGAATGCGCGCGCGGCGAACTTCGCGCCCGCGATCGTGTCGGAGGCGGGGAACGCCCACTGGCCGGCGACGCCGGCGACGGAGAGCGTGCGGCGGTCGTCGGTGAGGGCGGGAACGGTCGAGTCGGGCGCGAGCACGATGAAGCGTCCGTGCGTCTCGAGCGTGTGTGCGTCGACCAGGTCGGCGAGGAGCGGATCGTGCCGCCAGCCGCGCTTGAAGCCGGTCGCGGCGATCACCTGGTGTCCGACAGGAGTCAGACTCGTGTCTGACAC
>DATAUN010000041.1:0-6325 GCA_036268235.1 Gaiellaceae bacterium | reverse complement strand
ACGGTCGCGGTGCACCACGCGAACCCCTACGTGCGAGCGCCGAGCGCGTTCCCGAGCGATCCCTTCCTGCACCTCGTGGGCTCAGGCTGGCGCGACACGCAGTCGGTGTACGGACCGCTGTTCACCGGCGTCTCCACGATCCTCGTGAAGCTCGCGGGGACGTCGGTGCTGCGCGCCCGCCTGTTGTTCCAGGGTCTCGCGCTCGCGGCCGTCGCCGGCGCGCTCGCGATCGTCTGGCACCAGACCCGCAGCATGCGCGCCCTCGCGTTCGTCGGTCTGCACCCGGCCGTCGTCGTCTCGATCGTCAACGGCGGCCACAACGACGCGCTCGTCGGGCTCGCGGTGCTCGGCGCCGCGGTGTTGCTCGCCCGGGGACGCGCGACGGGCGCGGGCATCGTCGTCGGCCTGGGGTTGCTCGTGAAGGCGTCGACCGCGCTGGGACTGCTCGGCCTCGTGTTCTGGGCGCTCGCGCGCGCCCGCCATCTCGTCGTGCGCTTCGTGATCGCGGCGTCGTGCACGACGGTGGCCGGCTACGCGTTCACCGGCACCGCCGCGCTGCACGCGATCGCGGCCGGTGCGTCGCGCACGAGTCGTGCGTCGCTCTGGAGCATCGTCAGCTACTTCGCGCCCGCAATCGCCGGCACGGCCGCGGCCATCGCGGTGGTGCTCCTCGCACTCGTCGGCGCGTACCGGTTCCGGCACGCGCGCTCGCCCTGGCTGCCGATCGGCATCGCGTTCGCGGCGTACCTCTTCGCCGGCGCGTACGTCCTGCCGTGGTACGCGGCGTGGGCGCTGCCGCCGCTCGCGTTCGCGCGCCGCTCGATGATCGCGGCGATCGTGGGCGTGCACGCCGCGTTGCTCGCCGCGCTGTACGAGCTGTCGCCGCACGTCGACGGCGACACGCTCGCGGCCGCGGCGCGTGGCGTCGCGGTCGTGGGCGGCGCGGCACTCGTGCTCGTCGTGCTGATCGCCTGGCTCGTGCAGCCTCGGCTCGGAAGCGCGGATCGGATCGCGAAACGGCTTGACCCGCCGCACGCGATCGTTCACGATCAACGACTCTTCGTCGGGCGGCGCTTCTGGTCGGTGAAGGGTCCCGCGCCGTCGGCTCGGGCCATCCGTCCGCTGCTCACCCGAGCCCCCGAATCCGTGGTCGCATCGCGACCTCTGTCGTCGCGCGAGAAAGCCATGACCGAATCCGTGTTTCCGATCGTCCTGAGCAGCGACGACCTCAGCGCGTCCGCCGCGGTCGATGCGCTCGCGCTGCGCGCCTTCTGCTCCGGCGCGCAGCCCTGGAGCACGACGGTCGAGCTCGCACGCGTTCGACTCGACGCGACGCTGCTGCCGCCGGGATCCGAGGCGAGCCGGGTCGCGATCATGCCCTTCTCGCGGGTCATGCTCGCCGAGGGTCGCGACTGGACGATGCGGATCAGCCGGCGCGGCGACGAGGCGACCATCGTGGTCTGCGCGTCGAACGAGGAGGTCGGGACGACGGTGCTCGCCCGGACGATCGACGGCGTGTGCGAACCGCCGCCGGTGGTCGACGACCGGGTCGACGTCGGGTTCTGGTACCTCGACACGTTCCCCGCGCGCAACGTGCGCTCGGTGAAGATCGAGTCGTGGCCGACGATCGCCCGCAACTACACCGCGAGCGCGGTGCGGTCGCTCGAGTGGTTGATGGCGGCGCGTCCCGAGCACCTCACCGGCCGACTCCTCCTCCTGCACGGACCGCCCGGTACGGGCAAGACCACGGCGATCCGGGCGCTTGCGAACGCATGGCGCGAGTGGTGCCGCCTCGAGTGCGTGCTCGATCCCGATCAGCTGCTCGGTGAGACGTCGTATCTCGTCGACGTGCTCGAGCGGGTTCCGCAACACGCGCCGACGTGGCGGCTGCTCCTGCTCGAGGACTGCGACGAGGTGATGCGCGCAGATGCGAAGTCCGGCGCGGGTCAGGCGATGGCGCGTCTGCTGAACCTCACCGACGGCCTGTTGGGTCAGGGGATGGACGTGGTCGTCGCGATCTCGACGAACGAGCCGGTGTCGCGGCTGCACCCCGCGGTCACGCGGCCCGGACGTTGCATCGCGCAGGTCGAGGTGGGACGACTGTCGCCGGCCGAGGCGCGCGCATGGTTGGGGCGGTCGGTGCCGATCGCCCACGATGGCGCGACGCTGGCGGAGCTCTTCGCGTTGCGCGGCGATCTGCGGGCGGTGGAAGAACAGCCCGATGTCGCCGCCGGTCTGTATCTCTGACCGGCCGTAGAATTCCCGCATGGCGAGGGTGCGCATCGCGGCGGCACAGCTGAACACCGTCGTCGGCGATCTCGACGGGAACGTGACGCGCATCGTCGACGCGTACGAGGCGGCCGCCGCCGCCGGCGCCGATCTCGTGGTCTTCCCCGAGCTGTCGATCACGGGGTATCCGCCCGAAGACCTCCTGCTGCGGCCTGCGTTCGTCGCCGCCGCGGGCGAGGCGCTCGACAAGGTCGCGGCGCGCACCGGGCAGACGGCCGCGATCGTCGGCTTCCCCGATTCCGGTCGCGATCTCACGAACGCGGCCGCGGTGCTCGCGCACGGTCGCGTGCACGGCGTGTATCGCAAGCACCTGCTGCCCAACTACGCGGTGTTCGACGAGCAGCGCTACTTCGTGCCCGGCACCACCTACGGTCCGTTGTTCGTGATCGCGGGCGTGCGCGTCGGCGTGTCGATCTGCGAGGACGCGTGGAGCCCGATCGGCCCGATCGCGCACCAGGCCGCCGGGGGCGCCGAGCTGGCGGTGAACCTGAACGCGTCGCCGTACTACGCGGGCCGCCTGCCCGAGCGCGAGACGATGCTCGCGACGCGCGCCGCCGACGCGTCGATCCCGGTCGTCTACGCCAACCTTGTCGGCGGGCAGGACGAGCTCGTGTTCGACGGCGGCTCGCTCGTCTTCGACGCGCAGGGCGACCTCGTCGCACGCGCGAAGCAGTTCGAGGAAGACCTGCTCGTCGTCGATCTCGACGTGCGCCCGACCTTCCGCAAGCGCCTGCTCGACCCGCGCGGCCGCGCGCGCACGAATCCGCTGACCGAGGTCGCCGTCTCCGCCGCGCACCTGGCGACGCACGACGCCGCGCCGCGCGTCGAGCCCGTGCTCGGCACGGTGCGCGAGGTGTACGAGGCGCTCGTGCTCGGCACGCGCGACTACGTGCGCAAGAACGGCTTCGCCGACGTGCACCTCGGCCTCTCGGGCGGCGTCGACTCCGCGCTCGTCGCCGCCGTCGCGGCCGACGCGCTCGGCGCCGAGCACGTCACCGGGGTGCTCATGCCCTCGCGCTTTTCGAGCGACCACAGCGTCACCGACGCGGAAGCCGTGGCCGCGAACCTCGGCATCGCGACGCTCGTCGTCCCGATCGAGCCCGCGCACGAGGCGTTCGAGTCGATGCTCACCGAGGTGCTCGCGAGCGGGCCACCGAGTCTCGCGGAGGAGAACGTGCAGTCGCGCATCCGCGGCAACGTGCTCATGACGATCTCGAACAAGCTCGGGTCGCTCGTGCTCACGACGGGCAACAAGAGCGAGATGGCGACGGGGTACGCAACGCTCTACGGCGACATGGTCGGTGGATTCGCCGTCATCAAGGACGTGCCGAAGACGCTCGTGTATGCGCTGTGCGCCGAGCGCAACGAGCGCGCCGGACGCGAGCTCATCCCGTCGAGCATCCTCACGAAGCCGCCGAGCGCGGAGCTGCGCCCCGATCAGAAGGACAGCGACTCGCTGCCCGACTACGACGAGCTCGACCCGATCCTCGAGGGCTACGTGGAGGACGACCTTGCGACCGCGGAGCTGGTCGAGGGCGGCTTCGACGCGAGCACCGTGCGCCGCATCGCGACGCTCGTCGACCGCAACGAGTACAAGCGCCGGCAGGCTCCGCCCGGCGTGCGCGTGTCGCCGAAGGCGTTCGGCAAGGACCGGCGATTGCCGATCACGAATCGCTGGCCCGGCTGAGTCGCGGTGGCCCGGCGCGCCCCGGCGGCGTGGGAGACGCGGCGACCGTTGCTGCCCGAGCTCGCGCTGGTCGCGGCGACGGCCGCGTACGGCTCGACGTTCAAGCTCGTGCAGAACGCGCTGCTCGACATCACGCCGCTCGGCTACATGGTCCTGCGGTTCGGCGTCGCCGCGCTCGCGCTGGCACCGTTCGCGTTCGCGAGCGGCTGGCGGAACCGCGAGCCTGACGCGCCGCGCACGACCGACGACTTCGCGACGTTCCTGCGCATCGGGATCGCGTTCGGCGTCATCGGTTTCGTCGGCTACTGGTTCCAGAACGTCGGCCTGCAGCACACGACGACGTCCGACTCCGCGTTCATCACCGGGCTGTTCGTCGTGTTCACGCCGATCATCGAGACGATCGTGCGCCGGCGCCGACCCGCGCGATTCGTGACGATCGCAGTCGTCGTCTCGCTCGTCGGTCTCTTCCTCTTGACCGGCGCGCGTTTCGACATCGGCTACGGGAACGCGCTCACCCTCGGCTGCGCCGCCGACTTCGGCCTCTGGATCTACGTCGGTGGCCAGCTCGCCAACCGCTTCGATCCCATCGCGCTCACGTGCGTGCAGCTGGTCGTCATGAGCGTGCTCTCGCTCCCATTCGTGCTCGCGACCGGCTTCGGCCACGCCAGCGGTCGCGTGTGGCTCGCCGTGCTCGTGACCGGCGTCGTCTGCTCGGCCGCGGCGTTCACCGTGCAGCTCTGGGGCCAGCGCCGGATCGAGCCCGCACGCGCGGCCGTCATCCTCCTGTTCGAGCCGGTGGTCGCCGGGTTCGTCGGCTACGCCGTCGGCGAGCGGCTCGGCGTGAAGGGCTACATCGGCGCGGTCGTGATCCTTGCGAGCATCCTCGTCGCCGAAGCGCCGTCGTGGATCTCCTCGGCGCGGGCCGCGAGCGCCGGCTGAGACGAAGGTCACACTGCTTGACCGCTTGGTCAAGCCCTGGAGAGACTGAGCGTCCACTGACTCGGGGGGCACGAGACCGTATGACTGCGACGCTGACCGCTCACGCGGCCGAAGCCGCGAGCGGAGCGAGGGTGGAGGTTCGCCGGCGAGCGTGCGGGTCGGCGACCCGACGGGGAGCCGGCGAATGAGCACCGCACGCGCACCCTTCGCACCGTGGGACCGGCGCGAGCTGCCGGGACTGTTCCCGGTCGAGGAGTCGGCGCGGCGCGTCGGCAACTACAAGTGGACCGAGATGCGCCTCTTCGAGGTGCTCGGCGGCTGGGTCGCCACCGTGCCCGAGCTCGACGTGAAGCTCGTCCTCGGCCGGCACACCTATCACCACGCGTGGCACGCCGAGCTGTGGCACAAGCGGTTGCCCGAGCTGCGCGAGATGAACCCCGAACGCATGACGAAGCCGGCCAACGACGAGTTCGTGAAGTTCATGGCCGCGGTGCGCGAGCCCGAGGCGCCCGAGCAGACGATCGAGAAGCTCGTCGGCGTCTACCGCGTGCTGATCCCGCGCAAGATCGCGGCGTACACGTACCACCTCAACGGCACGAGCCGCATCACCGACGCACCGACCATCCGGTCGTTGAAGTTCGCGTTGCAGGACGAGTTCGAGGACTGGCGCGACGGCGAGATGCTGCTCCAGTCGTTGCTCGACACGCCCGAGAAGGTGGAGCGGGCGATGAAGCGTCAGGCCGAGCTCGAGGCGTTGGTCTTCGCCTCGGGGGGCATCGCCGGCCCCGGTAGCCTGGGCGACGCTCTGGAGCACAAGGAGAACGGCGCATGAAGAAGCTCCTCCCGGAATCCGAGCTGGCTCGCGACGAGCGCTTCGTCCGCAGTCGCATCGAGGACGCGATCCTCGACCCTCGCGGCCCGCGGCTCGGTCAGCGTGATCTCGGGCCGGCCAGGATGGCGGCCGACCGACCCGCCGCCGCCGAGCGCTCCCGCTCGCTGATGCACGGCATCTTCGTCGGCGAGATCCAGGCGCTCGAGGGCGCGGGCCGCACCTGCTTCGACTTCGACGACCAGGAAGCGCCCTTCCAGCTCAAGCTCGACATGGCCCGTCAGTGCTGGGACGAGTCGCGTCACTGCGAGATCTCGATCAAGCTCGGCGAGCACATGGGCACCGAGATCGGTGAGTACGGCGAGTCGACCTTCCTGTACGCGGCCGCGTGCAACCCCGACCCCGTGCTGCGCCTCACCGGTGTGAACCGCGCGCTCGAAGGCCTCGCGATCGACGTCTTCAACTCGATGAAGGAGTTCGGCGAGAGCTCGAGCGACCCGATCCTCACGTTCTGCGAGGACTGGATGCTCGCCGACGAGGTGACCCACGTGAAGATGGGCTCCGACTGGCTGCGCCGGCTC
>DATAUN010000040.1:0-10630 GCA_036268235.1 Gaiellaceae bacterium | reverse complement strand
CATCGCGACCGCGACGAAGTTCTCGCCGGGGAACGGCACCTCGGTCGTCAGCAGCTCGTACAGCACGACGCCGAGCGAGTAGACGTCCGTGTGCTCGTCGACCCGCTGCCCCTGCGCTTGCTCGGGCGCGATGTAGTCGGATGTCCCGAGGACGGTGCCGGTCTGCGTCATCCCGCGCTGGACGTCGAGCGAGCGCGCGATGCCGAAGTCGGTCACCTTCGCGTGCAGCTCGCCGTTCAGCAGGACGTTCTGCGGCTTCACGTCGCGATGGACGAGGCCCTGCTGGTGTGCGAAGGAGAGGCCGCGCGCGATCTGCATGCCGAGCTCGAGCGCGGTCGCGACCGGTGCGGGGCCGCGCCGCTCGATCAGGCGCTTCAGGTTCTCGCCGTCGACGTACTCGAAGACGATGAACTGGCGGCCGCCGTGCTCGCCGCGGTCGATCACGGTGACGATGTTCGGGTGCGAGAGCGTCGCGACGGCGCGCGCCTCGCGCCGAAACCGCTCGACGTAGTCTTCGTCGTCGGAGTACTGCTGATGAAGGATCTTCAGCGCGACTTTTCGGTCCAGGAGACGATCGTGCGCGCGAAACACGCTGGACATGCCGCCGGTGCCGACGAGCTCCTCGAGCTCGTAGCGGTCGGCCAGGACCTCACCAACCATCGCGGGGGAGCCTACCCCTGAGCTGTAAGGCTAAAGCTCGGCTTCGAGCGCTTGTTCCCAGGCGCCGAGCGCTTCCTCGAGCTCGCCGTCCGAGATGACGAGCGGCACGAGGACGCGGATGCAGTCGCCCGCGACCCCGGCCTTCAGAAGCAGCAGGCCGCGCGAGAGCGCCTGCTCGACAACGCGCGAGGCGGTCTCGGAGGCGCCGAGCCGAATCGCGAGCATCGCGCCGAGCCCGCGCACCTCGCGGATCTCCGGCCAGCGCTCCTGCCAGCCGAGCATCCGGGCGCGCATGGTCTCTCCGAGCGCGGCGGAGCGTTCGACGAGGCCCTCCTCGTCGATCACGTCGAGGACGGCCAACGCGGCCGCCTGCGCGACCGGGTTGCCGACGTAGGTGCCGCCGACGCCGCCCTCGTCCGGCGCGTCCATGATCGCGGCCTTGCCGAGAACGCCCGAGAGCGGGATTCCCATCGCGATCGACTTCGCAATCGTGATCAGGTCGGGCTCGACACCGTAGTGCTCGATCGCGAAGAAGCGGCCCGTGCGCGCGTAGCCGCTCTGCACTTCGTCGCAGACGAGGACGATGCCGTGCTCGTCGCAGATCGCACGCAGCTCCTGCACGAACTCGGGCGTAGCGGGGATGAAGCCGCCTTCGCCCTGCACCGGCTCGAACACGATCGCGGCGACGTCCTCCGGCGCGACGAGCACCTTGAACGCCTGCCGCAGCGCCCCCGCGTCGTTGAAGGGCACGCGGTAGACCTCGGGCGCGAAGGGCCCGAGCCCGGCCTTGTACGGATGCGTCTTCGAGGTGAGCGCGAGCGACAGATAGGTGCGTCCGTGGAACGCGCCCTCGAACGCGATCACGGCGCTGCGGCCCGTATAGGCGCGCGCGAACTTGACTGCGTTCTCGACCGCTTCGGTGCCGGCGTTGAAGAACGCCGCTTTCGCGGGGCCGCTGAACGGCGCGAGCGCGAGCAGCCGTTCCGAGAGGGTCGCGTACACCTCGTACGGAACGATCGTGAAGTCGGTGTGCGAGAACTTCTCGAGCTGCTCCTGCGCGGCCTGCACGACGTGCGGGTGCGAGTGGCCGACGTTCAGGCAGCCGACGCCGCCGGCGAAGTCGATGAACGTGTTGCCGTCGACATCGGTGATCGTCGCGCCGCGCGCCTCGGCCGCGACCACGGGGAACGTGATCGCAAGCGGCGACGCAACGCTGGCGGCGAGCCGGTCGAGCACCTCGCGCGAACGGGGGCCCGGGACGGCGGTCTTCAGCTCGATCGTGCGCGTGGCGGCCATGACCCGAGCTTAGCGAAGGCCACGGCGTTCCTGCATACGTGAATAGGAAGCAGTCACATGCGTTTTCGCTAGCTTCCTGCGGGCCATGTCCGAGACGATCAACGAGACGACCACCTGGTGGTCACACGAGCACGGCGGAGATGCGGATGTGCTCGTCGCGTACTTCAGCATGGAGTTCGGCATCGAGGCGAGCCTGCCGATCTACTCGGGCGGACTCGGCGTGCTCGCCGGCGACCACCTGAAGGCCGCCGCCGAGCTCGGCGTCCCGCTCGTCGGCGTCGGCCTCTTCTATCGCGGCGGCTACTTCACGCAGGGCGTGTCGGACGAGGGCCGCCAGACGGAGTCGTACAATGCGAACGACCCGGAGGCGCTCGGGCTCGTGCGCGAGCCGGTCGAGGTGCAGGTCGAGCTCGCCGGCGAGACCGTCACCGCCGCGGTGTGGCGGAAGGACGTCGGTTCGGTCCCGCTGTACCTGCTCGACGTCGAGTGGCTGACGGACGCGCTCTACGGCGGCGACCGCGAGCACCGCATCCGGCAGGAGCTGCTGCTCGGTGTCGGCGGCGTGCGTGCGCTCGACGCACTCGGCATCGCGCCGAGCGTGTACCACGTGAACGAGGGCCACTCGGCGTTCCTCACGATCGAGCGTGCGCGGGTGCTCGTCGAGAACGGCGCGACGACCGACGAGGCGCTCGAGCGCGTGCGCCGCTCGACGGTGTTCACCACGCATACGCCGGTCCCCGCCGGCAACGAGATCTTCGGCGACGATCTCGTCAGCCGCTACGTCGGCGACCTGGCGGCGCGCGCCGGCCTCTCGCACGAGCAGCTGCTCGCGCTCGGCCGCGCGAACGGAACCGACGGCTTCGGGCTCACGCCGCTCGCGCTGCGCATGTCGTCGCATGCCAACGGCGTCTCCCAGCTCCACGGAGAGGTCGCGCGCGAGATGTGGGAAGAGCTCGGGTTGTCGATCGACGCGATCACGAACGGCGTGCATCTCGGCACCTGGCTCGCGCCCGAGCTCGCTGAGCTTCTTCGCGGGGTCGGCGTGCGCCCGGAGGCACCGCCCGACTGGGCGAACTGGCCGGCGGCACGCGAGCTCGAACCCGACGCGCTCTGGCAGGTGCACGACCGGCTCAAGCGCCGCCTGACCGAGCACGCAGGCCTCGACCCCGAGCGGCTGACGATCGGCTTCGCGCGCCGCTTCGCCACGTACAAGCGCGCAGCGCTCGTCTACTCCGACCTGGAGCGGCTGCTCGCGCTCCCGGTGCAGGTCGTCGTCGCCGGCAAGGCGCATCCGCAGGACGCGCCGGGCAAGGACGTGATGCAGGAGATCGTGCAGCTCTCGCGCGGCGCGGCGGCGGGCCGCGTCGTCTTCCTCGAGGACTACGACATCGACCTCGCACGGATGATCATCCCGGGCTGCGACATCTGGTTGAACACGCCGCGCCGCCCGTACGAGGCGTCCGGGACGAGCGGCATGAAGGCCGCCGTGAACGGCGTCCTCAACTTCTCGGTGCTCGACGGCTGGTGGGCCGAGGCCTACGACCCGTCGTACGGCTGGGCGATCGAGGGCGCCTCCGACGAGGTCGACCTCGAGCAGCTGTACTCGCTGCTCGAGCGCGAGGTCGTCCCGCGCTTCGAGGCGCGGGACGCCTGGCTCGAGATGATGAAGGCTTCGATCGCCGAGCTCGCGCCGCGGTTCTCGATGCAGCGCACGGTGATCGAGTACGCCGAGCGCTACTACGTGCCGGCTACGCGCTCGACGTAGGCGCTGCGGGCGCGTCTGCAAGCCGCTCGAGCAGCTCGTCGACGTTCTTCAGCTCGCTCTCGAGGTGCTCGCGGTAGGCGCGCAGGCGCTCGACCTGCTGCTCGCGCGTGGGGATGCCGCGAAAGCCGCGGGGGCCGCGATGATGGCGGCGGTGTCCATGGTGTTCATGCATTGGTAGGCTCACCTCCTTTCGTTCTCTCTCGATAATAGTTATCCGATGATAACAGACCTTCAGGAGCTCCGGCAGCTGCTGCGCTCCGTGACCCGGGGGCTGCGGGCGCGGCACGGGCCCGACCTCGGCGACGTGCGGCTCGGGCGCCGCCACGTCGGGCTGATCGCCCATCTCGGGACCGACGGCCCGAGCACCGTGTCCGAGCTGGCGGCGGCGCTCGGCGTCTCGCTGCCGGCGGCGAGCATGCTGACCCGTGAGCTGGAGGAGCACGGGCTTGTCGAGCGCCGCGAGGATCCCGACGACCGGCGCCGGACGGTCGTGACACTCGACGACGCGAGCGCGCAGGCGGTTCGCACATGGATCGAGGCGCGAAACCGGCCGCTCGAGCGTGCACTCTCGAAGCTCGACGCCAAGGAGCGTGCCGCCTTCTTGAAGGGACTGCGCGCCCTCGCCGAGGCGCTGATGGAAGAATCAGAGCATGGTCCTGTCCGATCGCACCATCGCTCGTCTCATCGCCGACGGCCGCATCGGCATTGAGCCGTACGACGACGCGCTCCTGCAGCCGTCGAGCGTCGACGTGCGCGTCGACCGGGCCTTCCGGGTCTTTCACAACGCGCGCTATCCGTACATCGACGTGAAGCAGCCGCAGGACGGGCTCACCGAGGTTGTCGAGATCAGCGACGACGAGCCGTTCATCCTGCACCCGGGCGAGTTCGTGCTCGGTTCGACGCTCGAGCGGATCACGCTGCCGGACGACCTCGTCGCCCGCCTGGAGGGGAAGAGCTCGCTTGGGCGGCTCGGGCTGCTGATCCACTCGACCGCCGGCTTCATCGACCCGGGCTTCGACGGGCACGTGACGCTCGAGCTTTCGAATGTCGCGAACCTGCCGATCACGATCTACTTCGGCATGAAGATCGGGCAGATCTCCTTCATGCAGATGACGGAGCCCGCGTCGTCGCCGTACGGCAGCTCGGAGCTCGGCTCGAAGTACCAAGGCCAGCGCGGGCCGACGCCGTCCCGCTACTGGCAGAACTTCACGCAGTGAAGGCCCTCGTCACCGGCGGCACCGGGTTCGTCGGGCCGAAGGTCGTGAAGGCGCTGCACGCGCACGGACACGACGTGCGCGCGCTCGCCCGCAGCACGGAGCGCGGTGCGCTGCTCGCCGGCTGGGGCGCAGAGCTCGCGATCGGCGACGTGACCGACGCGGCAAGCCTCCGTGCGGCGATCGCCGGCTGCACGCACGTCGTCCATCTCGTGGCGATCATCCGCGGCCGTCAGTCCGACTACGACCGCGTGATGACGCAGGGCACGCGGAACCTCGTCGCCGCCGCGAAGGACGCGGGTGTCGAGCGCTTCGTGCTGATGAGCGCGCTCGGGACAAGCGAGACGACGAAGGACGTCGTCCCGTACTACCGCGCGAAGTGGGCGATGGAGCAGGAGGTCGCGCGATCCGGGCTCGAGTACACGACGTTCCGGCCGAGCTTCGTGTTCGGCCGCGACGACGGCGCGCTCCCGACGTTCGTCAAGCAAGTGCGCTACTCGCCGGTCGTCACCGTGATCGGCTCCGGGCAGCAGCGCATCCAGCCGATCTGGGTCGACGACGTCGCCGAGTACTTCGCGCGCGGCGTCGACCTGCCCGGCGCTGCGAACCACACGTTCGAGCTCGGTGGCCCCGACGTCGTCACGTGGGACGGCCTCTACGAGACGATCGCCAAGGTGCTCGGCAAGCACCGGCGGCTCGTCCACGTCCCGGCGTCGCTCGCGCGCAGCGGCGCACGCCTGACGCAGTGGATGCCCGGCGCACCGCTGTCGACGGATCAGATCGCCATGATCGAGGCAGGCGACAACGCCGTCACAAGCTCCGATGCCGTCGACACCTTCCGACTCCCCCTCGTCCCCCTCGCCGAGCAGATCCGCCGGGCAGCCTGAACGGCGCCTGTCGCTGCTCCTGCTGCTCGTCGCCGCGAACCAGCGGATGACGCAGCTCGTCGAGCGCGAGCTCGCCGCGAACGGCGTCGAGCCGAACGGCTACGCCTCGCTGAGCCTGATCGGCGCGCGCGGGTCGATGACGCTGACGGAGCTCGCCCGCGAGCTCGGGATGCCGCTGACGACCGCCTCGGACAGCGTGCGCCGGCTCGAGACGCGCGGCTCCGTCGGCCGGCGCCAGAACCCGGAGGACGGCCGCTCGTTCCTCTTCGAGCTGACGGCGCGCGGCGACCGCGAGTGGCGGCGCGGCTGGGGCGCGCTCCACCGGATCAACGAGGCGCTCGTCAGCCACTTCGACGCAGAGACGATGCGCGGGGCGCTGACCGAGCTCGGCGCGGCGTTCGAGGCCGCGCTCGGGGAATCTGATTCGCCTCCGTAGTATTTGCTCCGACTTCGGACTATAGTCGCGCCATGCGGCTCTCCCTCCTCGTCACCAGCGTTCTGGTCGCCGCAACCGCCGGAGCGACGACCGTCAAGACGGTCGCCGTCGGCAGCCAGCCGTGCGCCGCGATCGGGGCGTACGGGTCCGTCTGGGTGTCCAATTACGGCTCCGCGACGCTGACGCGGGTCGACCCCGCCACGAACAAGGCCACCGGGACGGTGAGGGTCGGGCCGGAGCCGTGCGGCCTCGCCGCCGGGGCCGGCGCGATCTGGGTCGACGGCTACGGCTCGAACACCGTCGAGCGCGTCGACCCGACGACGCTCCGGCGGGTGAAGGCGATCCCGGCCGGGCCCGGAGTCTGGGACGTCGCCTACGACGGCCGCCACGTCTGGGCAGACGACAACACGAGCGGTGTCGTCGTCGAGATCGACCCGCGGACGAACCGTGTCGTGCGCCGGATCAAGACGGGTGGCTCGCCGACCGGGCTCGCGCTCGCGTTCGGTTCGCTCTGGGTCGGCTCGAACGGCTACGCCGACCGGCGTTTCTTCCGCATCTCGCTCGCAACGGGCGAGGTCACGACGATCGCACCGGGGTGCCTCAAGCCCGCGTACTTCGCCGTCGCGGGCAGCTCCGACCCGTGGGTCACGTGCGTCGGCAACGGCGTCGACCGGGGGCGAGCGCTTCGCATCGACCCGCGGACGAACCGGGTCCTCGCGTCCGTCGTCGTCGGTCACAGCCCCGGCGACGGCGCGATCGACAGCGCCGGCCGCGTGTGGATCCCGAACAAGGCAGACGGCACGGTCAGCCGGGTCGACCCGGCGACGAACGCCGTCGTCGAGACGGTAAAGGTGGGGGCCGCGCCCTTCGTGCTGAACGCCGCCTTCGGCGACGTCTGGGCGCCCGACATCGGCGGCGCCACGGTCGCCCGCCTGCACCTGCCCTAGAGATAAAGAGAAGGGCCGCCCCGCGGGGCGGCCCTCATCCGGTTACCAGCTTGAACTTCGTAGAGGCGCTTCCGGCCGTCAGGCGGCGCGTTACGCGAGTCCCCCACGCTGGCTAGGCGATTCCCGGTTTAGGTCCCGGGGACACACCTCTACGAGCTGGTACCTCCACTGCCCGTACTTGAAGTCTCCAACGCCGGACCACCTCCTTTCCGCGGATATCTGATTTATACCGAATAGGGCAGGACGGACGACCCCGGCTACGATCCGCCACGGGGGGTCGTGTTGAAGAAGCTGTTGGTCGTGATGGCGGGGGCGCTCGTGCTCGCGCCGGCCGCGCTTGCCACGGGACCGGTGCCGTCGCTGACGCCTGCCGCGACGCAGAAGCTGTGGCGGGCGGAAGTCGCCCGCGCAAAGGCGCATCCCCGCGCGCTTGCGGACGGGAGCTGCCGCCCGGCGCGCGTCATCTTCTACGCGGAGACCGACTGGCTGCGCCTCGCGACGAGGCTTGCCGCGAACGAGTCTCCGTGCGCGCAGTACTACGTCTCGGTGCCGCCGCTCGCGGCAAGTAAGACGCAGCCGCGCGCGAACCAGGCGTCGCAGATCCGCGCGCTCGGCGCAAACTTCCACGCACTCGACGAGATCAGCTGGAACGGCTGGAGCTCGTGGGTGACCACGAACAACGAGACCTGGTACGACGCGGGCGTCCAGGCGCGGCAGCTGATGGCCGCCGCCGGGTTCGACACGGCGTCCGGCGACACGTGGGGCTTGAACGAGCTCTCCTCGGCCGTGCGCGCGGGCACGGGAACCGCGCGCCAGAACGCGCTCGACTTCATGCGCGGGCTCTCCTCCGACGGTGTCAAGGGCGTCGTCTGGATCGAGGGGATCGGCCAGACGAGCGACCCCACCACCTACAAGGCGAATCTCGAGAGCTGGTTCCAGGACAGCGGCTTCTGGAGCGCGGTCGCGCAGTACGCAAGCGACTGGGCGCAGGAGGACTACGGCGACGTCCGCGCGTACGCCGTCGCGGGCTCCTCGCCGCAGCAGCGCCGCGACGCCGAGCTGCAGTACCTCGGCCACGAGCTCACGCTCGCCGAGGTCGCGCCCGAAACGGCCGCGGCGGCGCAATCGTTCCTGCAGTCGTCATACGTCGCGTTCGGCAACGCGGCGTGGGCGTGGGCCTCCGGGTACGGGTGGACGTCGGTGCCCGTGGCGACGATGCAGGACTTCGTCTCCGGGCAGGTCTACGCCGGCCGGTCGCTGGGCGCGCCCTCGGGAGTCGACCGCTTCGGGTTCGCGTGGGCGCCGCAGAACTCCCTCGGCCTTTCGACGACGGACTACAACGCGCAGACACAGGCGGTGCTCGATCGAATCGCGGGGGCGATCCACGACACCGCGTTGACCCCCGTCGACCCGACCGACCCGGGCGCTGCGGCGTGCGCGCCGAGCTGGTGCACGACGAGTGTCGACGGTGCGGCCTTCACCTCGAACTGGCAGACGTTCTCGACGTGGTCGACACCGGCGACTCCACCGCCGGCCGGCGGCGGTGGCGGCGGCTCGGCGGCGCAGCTCGTCGTGACGAGCACGCCGGCCTCGTTCGCAGCAGGCGCCTCGACCCCGGTGAGCGTGCAGGTGTCGACCGCGCCCGAGAGCGTCACGTTCTCCACGAGCTCGGCGACCGGCGGCTTCGCGGGCTCGGCGGCCGGGCCGTTCACGCCGATGCTGACCGCGACGATTCCCGCCGGGGCGTCGACGCTCACCGTGTACTACCGCGACACCGCAGTCGGCGCGCCGGCGATCTCGGCCGCGCTCCCGGGCCAGACGGCGGTGACGACGTCGGAGACGGTCGTCGCCGGGCCAGTCGCAAAGCTCGCCGTCTCGCCGGTCTCGGCAACCGTCGCGACCGCTGGCCGCGTCACGCTGACCACCGCCGGCGCCGACGCGTACGGCAACGCCGTCCCGGCGACGCCCGCGTGGAGGACGTCGGCCGGGAAGCTCTCGTCGCCGACGGGCGCAAGCGTGACGCTCGTCGCGCCGGCCAAGGGCGGCAAGGTCACGGTCACCGCGTCGAGCGGCGCGGTCAAGGCAACTGCGGTCGTGACCGTCGTGCTGCCGCCGCCTCGCGTCCACTCGGTCGGCACGAAGTCGATCGGCGGCCACCTCGTCGTGACGACGAGCGTGCTGCGCGGCGCAGCGCCTGCGGCCGGCGTGCCGCTGACGCTCCGCGTCCGCAAGGGCTCGAGCACCGTCGCGATCGTGAAGGGCGTCACCGGCCGCCGCGGCACCTTCAGCTGGCGCAGCAAGTCGAAGCTGCCGCGCGGGCGCTACGTCGCGCGGGCGCTGATTCGCTCCGCCTCGACGGCGTCGCGCACCCAGCAGTCGCGGCGGTGATCGTTGACGACGCCGCAGGCCTGCATCGCGGCGTAGACGGTCGTCGGGCCGACGAACCGGAAGCCCGCCTTGCGGAGGGCCTTTGCGAGCGCAGTCGACTCGGGTGTCGACGCCTGCCAGACGTCCGGGTCGTGCTGCTCCGGCTCGTACGACCAGAAGAGCTCGTGCAGCGGCGTCGTCTCGCGTAAGTCGACAGTGGCGCGCGCGTTCGCGATCGCGGCCTCGATCTTGCCGCGATGGCGGACGATCGACGCGTCCTGCAGCAGCCGCTCGACGTCGCGCTCGATGAACTCGGCGACGCGGTCGGGGACGAAGCCCTCGAACGCGGCGCGAAACCCCTCGCGCTTGCGCAGGATCGTCAGCCACGAAAGGCCCGACTGAAAGCCCTCGAGGCACAGCCGTTCGTAGAGGCCGCGCTCGTCGCGCACCGGGCGGCCCCATTCTTCGTCGTGGTAGGCGAGATAGCCCGCGTCGTCCGTCTCCCAGCAGCGGACGAGGCCGTCACTGCTCACTCGGCGACTTCGACCTGCACGATGCCGGCCTCGACGGTGACGGGGTACGTCGCGACGGGCTCGAACGCGGGCAACGACATCGGCCGCCCGGTCTCGAGGTCAAACGCGGAGCCGTGGCGCGGGCAGATGACGCGGCACATGTCCTCGTCCCACTCGCCCTCGCACAGCGGTCCGTCGTCGTGCGAGCAGCGGTCCTCGAGCGCGTAGAGCTTGCCGTTGCAGTTGTAGACGCCGATCGACGTCCAGCCGAGCGTGACGATCTTCGTGGAGCCGGGCGGAAACTCCGCGAGCGGCGCGACGTGGATCTTCGCGGCCATCTAAGCGAGGGTGAGGTCGTCGCCCATGCCCTGCCACTCGTCGGGCAGCGGCGTGCCCTTCGAGCGATGGAGCGCGACCTTGAGGACGCCGAGGCCGAGCAGCGCGCACTTGAGGCGGATCGGCGTCAGCGGGATGCCGATCTCCTCGAGCAGCTCTTCCTTCGGGAGCGTCGCGACGTCCGCGGCCTTGCGGCCCTTGACGATCTCG
>DATAUN010000039.1:0-13986 GCA_036268235.1 Gaiellaceae bacterium | reverse complement strand
CGTGTCCGAGACGACCGCGACGAGGGTCAGCGGCCTACTTCTTGACGCACTTGTAGGCGGTGCCCTTCTTCGCGAGCTTCTGGCTCTTCGTGCACTTCGGCTTCTTCGGCGGCTTGGGCTTCGACGTCTTCGTCTTCTTCTTCGGCACCGTCTTTTTCGGGGCGGCGCCCGCCTTGCCGACCGTGAACGTCTTCGAGGTCAGCGTCGTCGTGCGGCTCGGGTTCGTCAGCGCCTTGAGCCCGATCACGAACTTGTACGTCCCCTGCGGGAACGCGAACGAGAACTTCAGCCCCGGCTTGAAGTAGGCCTGTAGCGTCCCGGTCAGCGTCTGGCCGACGGCCTTGCCGGCGGCGTTGACGACATTCGCCGTGTAGGTCGCGTCCTCGTTCGCCGTCACCGACGTCCAGAGGACGCCGATCCCGGCGGGGTGCGCGCTCGGCTGCGAGCCCGGATTGGTGCCCGGCCCGCCGAAGATCGCGGCGGCGCCGATCACCTGCGTCGTGTGCACCCACGTCGTCGGGACGCCCGTGACGCCGCCCTGGCACTGGCCCTTCGCGGTGGCGATCTTCGTCTTCATCGCGCCGTAGGACTGCTTGTGCGCGAAGTCGGCGTAGAGCTGGCCCGACTGGAAGCCCTGGTTGATGTCGGTGTTGTCGATCAGGGGGAAGTAGAGGAGCGCCTTCACGTCCGGATCGCACGCCGCCATCTCCGCGAGATCCGTGTAGTGCTGGGCCTGCGTCGGCTCGTCGATCGGGGACACGTTCTCGGGCGGATCGGTGTACGCGTTCTGGTGCGGCGTGCCGATCACGATCGTCTGCTCGCCGACCTCGTCGAGGTCGATCGGCAGACCCGCGTTGCCGAAGCGCTGCGTCTTCGCGCTCTGGGCGGTCCTGCCGCCGGCCTGCTCGGCCGGGATCTGCTGCGCCGTCCCGTTGAACCCGTCCCAGAGCGCCTGCTTGATCCGGTCGAGGTTCGCGGCGCCGGCCTGCGGCCACTGGAACGGCTTCGAGAACGGATCCGTGTCCTGGATCGGCGGGTACGGGTGCATGTTGAACTCGTCGAAGATCGGCTTCGAGCGGCCCGATGCCTTGTAGGCGTCCGCCATGTCCTTGATGAACCAGACGGGCGAGTGGCTCGGGTTCGACGCCGCGTTCGCGTTGTCGTTGCCGCGCGAGGAGATCGCCGGGCCCCACACGATCGAGTCCGGCCGCACCGCCTTCAGCTTGTCGTAGGAGTAGGCGAGCGTGTGCTCATAGTCCTTGCCGGCTGCGTCCTGTCCGCCGACGTACTGCGGCTGCCAGAAGCGGTTGACGTTCGGCTCGTTGCCGACGATGAAGTTCGTCACCTTGGGAAACGCCTGGCCCACGAGGCCGACGAACGTCGCGAATGCCTGCTGGGCGGCATCGCTCTCGCCGATCAGCGACGGCTTCGCCGGATAGATGGCGAGGATCGGCCTGACGTTACTGAGCAGGGCGCAATCGACGGCCGCCTGCAGGTTGCCCTGGTTCGGGATCGTGGTGCTGCCGTCCCACTGGACGGTCATGCGCACGTCCTGATAGCCGATGTCCTTGGCGGACTGCCACCACACGTCGCCGCAGGAGTGGAAAACCGGGTAGTCATCGGCGACGCCGTAGCGAAGCGGATCGGCGCTCGCGCCTGCCACGGCGAGCAGCGCAGCCAGCACGACAAGTGCCGCCAGCAGTTTCTTCAAAGTTGCCCCTTCTCGAGAGTTGGACCCGTCCTTAGCCTGACGGCAGGGTCAGACGACGGACAAGGGCCGTCCGTCCTATTCGCCGGCCGGCAGCGGCCTAGCCCGAAAGGGCGGCGTCGACGAGCGCGCCGGCGCCGAAGCGCACCGGGTCGCCCGCAGGCAGGCCCGTCTCGGCCTCGGCCGCTTCGATCGCCCGGCGGGCAGCCGTCTCGTCCAGATCCCGCGTGTTGAGGGCCACAGCGAGCACCTTCGCGGGCCGCGCGATGAGGCTGATCCGCTCGTGCAGATCGACGAGCTCGGAGAGCGGCGGGATCGGGAAGCGCTCGTCTTCGTCGACGTAGCGCTCGCCCGCCTTGTGGCAGAGCACGTAGGCGTGCGGCGCCGAGCCGTGGATCAGCCCGAGCGTCACGCCGGAGTACGCCGGGTGGAGCAGCGATCCCTGCCCTTCGACGAAGAGCACCTCGCCGCCGCGACGAACTCCCTCGAGCACGAGCTGCTCCGCAGCGCCGGCGATGAAGTCCGCCACGACCGCGTCGACCGAGATCCCCCACCCCGCGATCGCGATCCCCGTCTGGCCGGTCGGGACGAACTCGCTGCGGATGCCGCGCGCGTGCGCCTCTCGGTCGAGCTCGAGCGCGACGGTCATCTTCCCGATCGCGCAGTCGGACCCGACCATCAGGATCGAGGTCGCGCGGTGCGTCAGGTTCTCCCCGGTCGGCACGTTGAGGCCCTCGGGCGGCCGGCGCAGGTCGCGCAGCTCGCTGCCGTGCTCGCGCGCGAGTGCAACCATCTCCTCGTCGGTCGAGAGGAACTCGTGCAGGCCGTTCTCGATGTCGAGGCCCGCACGGATGCAGTCCTTCAGCAGGTCGCGCCACGCCGGCGGAAAACGCCCGCCCTGTGTTGCGACGCCGACGAGCGCCGCGGTCGGCTCGTGGGGAAGCGCCTCCTCGACGGTCCGGACGAGCGGGAAGCCTTCGATTTCGCTCGCGTTGCTCTGCGAGTCGAGAACGGCGACGACGTCGTCGGGCCGGTAGCGCATGACTCCGCGTGCTGTCTTGCCGTGGTGCGGATCGCCGGAGTGGCCGTCGGAGAGGATGAGCAGCCTACGCTCGCGCAACGCCCAGTCCCGGCTCCGGCGACGGAAGCTGCACCCCGTCGCTGAACTGCACGCCCGGCCACGGGTCCTCGGCAAGCAGCAGATTGCCGTCGAGGTCGACGTGATCCATGAGGCTTGCGACGTGCGCGCCGGCGGCAACACCGAGGCCCGACTCGACCATGCAGCCGAGCATCACGCCGAGCCCGAGCGCGCGCGCCGCGTGCACCATGCGCACCGCTTCGCGGATCCCGCCGGACTTCGCGAGCTTGATGTTGATCCCGTGCGCACGCTGCTTGCACTCTTCGACGTCCGCGGAGGTGTGACAGTCCTCGTCGACGTAGATCGGGATCGGCGAGCGGCGCTTCAGCTCCGGCCCGTCGGGATCTCCCGCGACGAGCGGCTGCTCGCAGTACTGAAGGTCGAGCTGCGGCAGATACTCGAGCGCTTCGTCGAACGTCCACGCCTCGTTCACATCACACTGCAGCGGCAGTTCGGTGACCGCGCGCACAGCGTTGACACGCTCGACGTCGAGCCCGTCGCGCCCGCCGAGCTTCAGCTTCAGCCGCTTGAACCCGCGGCCCGCGATCTTCTCGGTGCGCCGGGCCATATCGTCGGGATCGCCGAGCCAGATCGTCCACGACGTCGGCGGGCCGGCGCGGCGCAGGCCGAGGAGCCGGTGGACCGGCAGGCCGGTCAGCTTTCCCTGCAGGTCGTGAAGCGCCGCGTCGACCGCGGCGCGCGCCGCCTGCTCGCCGGCCGGAAGCGACGCCTCGATCTCCTCGAGCGCGAACGGGTCGTCACCGAGCTGCACGTTCTCGAGCCATGCGAGCGCCGAGCCGGCCGACTCGTCGTAGCGCTCGATCGGCGCCGCTTCGCCGAACCCCGACACGTCGCCGTGGCGGATCTCGACCTGCACGACGTCCGCCTCGTCCTCGGACCCGCGCGAGATCGTGAACGTCTCGGCGAGGCGCAGCGTTGCTTTGGAGGCGGTCAATTCCACGCGGGCTAGACTACGCACTCCCTAGCGCCCGTAGCTCAGGGGATAGAGCGTTCGCCTCCGGAGCGAAAGGTCGCAGGTTCGATTCCTGCCGGGCGCACTCAGCGAGCAAGGCACGCTCGCGGCCACGGTCATTCTCGGCGTGTTCGCGTGGCTGCTGACGACGAAGCGCTCGGGCTGCTGCTCAGCACTTCCCGAGCGTGCCGCTCGCGGAGATACAGCCGTGGCCGTTCGAGATCTCCGGCCCGCCCGGCTTCGCGACGATCACCGACCTCGAGAGCCACCAGCCGGTTCCGCCGCGCTCGCGGACGCGCGCGACGAACGTCACCCCGTGGCTGAACGGGCGTCCGACGAACGTCTTGCTGCTCGCGGAACCGTGCACGACTTTCAGCTGCTCCTTGAGCGTGCAGCCCTTCGTACAAGCGATCGCGACAGTCGCACCCGTCGGTACCCGCTCGACCGTCAGCTGCTTCCACTCGACTCGTCCCCGCGCCATGTACGCGACACGCTGCTCGAGATAGGGCGCGGGCTCCTTCTGGCCGCCCCCTGAGCTCGTCGTGGTCGGCGCCGGGATGTGCGGCGGCGGTGCGGTGGTCGTCGTGGTCGAAGGCGGGGCTTGCGCAACCGTCGCCACTCCCATCCAGCCGGTGTCCGGAACCGCGTCCGTCGTCACCGGCGTCTCCGGCGCGTCCGCGTGCACGGACGACTCGGCGGCGATCTCGAGGGCAGGCTCGACCGACTGGTGAATGGCCGACTGCAGTTCGCCGAGGGCGACCGTGCTCGTGAGGGTGTTCCCGCTCCACGACGTGACGTTGTCGCGGATGCCTTCCCACTCCGAGCCGTCCCAGACGCCGAGCTGAGACGTTCCGTCGTCGTACGCGGCGATGTTGAGTTGGCCATTCTCCGGGGTCAGGATGAAGAACTGGACCGACTGGTCTTCTTTGATCCCGCTCACGACAGTCGCCGTCAGCGTCAGCATCCCGGAGCTGGAGACCGTCGCCGTCAGACCGGTGAGGTCCGGCCCCGAGCCGGCGTCCCCCGTCGGGTCGGCAATCGAGACCGAGGCGATCGGCGGGGACGAGTCGCGCCCGGCACCGAGCGCCGCCCGCGCGCCGAGCGCGAACAGCAGAACGACGACCACGACTCGGACGACCCGGCCCACGTCACACAGTCAAACACCGAAGGACGCGAATGCCAATGCCGCCACGCATCCTCGGTCGGCAGCCCCGGCTCTTCCGAGGCCCTTCTGCGCGGCTGGATAGACGATCCGGGTGGCGCTCGTACTTGCAGTTACCGTTTCCTTAGCCGCAGCTGACTAGCCCGTTAGACGAGTGGGCTTCAGTTGGGTAGATGCAGCAAAGCCGTTGGCCGTTGTCCGGTTTGGGACCGCGCGCGAGGCGCCGGCTCACCTGGCTGGCGGCGCTCGCCGGAGCGCTGCTTGTGGTTGCCGGCGTCATCTATCACCACGCCAAGTCCGGCGGATCGGCGATCCGACAGCAAGCGGCCGGACACCACGTGAACCTCGCGCTGGAGAACAATCTCGGCATTCCCTACGGCTCGACGCCGCGGCAGGTGTTGGGTCAGCTCGGGTCGCCGACCGCGAAGCGCGGGAACTGCTGGGTCTACCAAGGGCAGCGCGGACGAATCCGCGGCCGCGTCGTCAACTCCGCCGTCGACGCCTTCAAGTTCTGCTTCGCACCGGGTCCACTCGGCGGCAACGTGGTCGCGCGGATCTTTCAGCACAGCCCGGCCCAAACCATCGACCACAAAAAACTCCCGGCCGGATGGTTCCACATCACCGTCGAGTAGCAGCCCTGGGTCAGCGCTCCAGTACGGTGGCCCCATGAGCAGGCGCATGATCACACTCGCTTCGAAGCTTCACGTCGCCCTCTACCGTGCGAGCGGCGGTCGGCTCGGCGGCCACTTCCGCAAGACCGCCCCGGTGCTGCTGCTGACGACGACCGGACGCAAGACGGGGAAGCAGCGCACGACTCCGCTGCTCTACGTCGAGGAGCCCGGGCACTACGTCGTCGTCGCATCGGTCGGCGGGGCTCCGACGCATCCGGCCTGGTATCTGAACGTTCGCGACAAGCCGGAGGCGACGATCGAGCTCGGAAGCCGAAGGCTTGCAGTACGCGCGGCGACGGCGTCGCCGGAGGAGCGGACGCGACTCTGGGCTCTAGCGACGCAGATGTATCCGGGGTACGCCGACTATCAGGCGAAGACCAGCCGAGAGATTCCGGTTGTGATCCTCACGCCGGCCGCGGCCTAAGCGCGGGCCTGTAGCCGAGCAAGTTGCTGCGGATGCGGATTCGTGTCACTTCCCCTTCCGCCATTCGTCCTCCGTCGGCAGCTTGCCGTGCTTGCGCGCCGCGACGACGCACTGCATGTGCGCGTGTCGTCGCTTCGACACGTCTCCTTCCGGGGCGACGAGCGCGTGCTCGCTGGTCGCGTGCAGCATCCCGTCGCAGAACGGGCAGACGTAGCTCGCCGGCTTCAAGCTCTGCGCGGGCCGCATGGTCCACCACCGTGGCTCCATGACCCGACGATAGCCTCGACACGTGCTGTCCTGGTTGCGCCGATTCGATCCGCAGCTCCCGCGCGAGGTGTGGTTGCTGCAGCTCGGCGGCGTCATGAACTCTTTCGGGAACGGCGTCGTGCTCCCATTCCTCGTCATCTACCTGCACGACGTGCGGCACTTCGGGCTCGCCGTCGCCGGGCTCGTGCTCGCCACTTCGGCTGCAGCGCAGCTGACGGCGGGCCTGCTCGCAGGACCGCTCGTCGACCGGCTCGGGCCGCGCCGGGTCCTCGGCAGCGGCCTCGTCATGCAGGCGGTGGGCTTCGGGCTCTTTCCGCTCGTCCACCACCCGTGGCAGGCATTCGCGCTGATCGCGCTCGAGGGCGCCGGCAGCGCCGGGTTCTGGCCGAGCCAGTCGACGCTCATCGCCCGCCTGACGCCCGCCCCGCGCCGGCACGCCGCGTATGCGCAGCAGCGCGTGACGATGAATCTCGGGCTCGGGCTCGGCGGGCTCACCGGCGGGCTGATCGCGCACAGCCACGACGCACGCTCGTTCACGATCCTCTTTCTCGTCGATGCCACGACGTTCATCGCGTACCTCGCGGTCCTCTTCGCCGTGCACGATCCGGGGATCTCCGCAGAGGAGCAGTCGAGCGAACCGTCCACATACCGCGCCGTTCTGCGCGACCGCCTCTTCGTCGGGCTCTGGACGCTCAACTTCCTCTTCGTTGCCGCGGGCTACTCGCTCTTCAACCTCATCCCCGCGTTCGCGCACGACCACGCAGGCATCAGCCTCGGTGAGGTCGGCGCGGCGTTCGCCGTCAACACCGGACTGATCGTGATCGTGCAGCTGCCGGTGTCGCACCTGCTCGAAGGGCGCCGCCGCATGCGCGCGCTCGCCCTCATGCCGACGTTGTGGATCGTCGCGTGGCTTCTCGTCGACGGCGGTGTGTACTGGTTCGACACAACGAGTGCGTTCGTGATCGTCGCCGTCGCTGTCGGCATCTTCGGGATCGGCGAGTGCTTCCACGGGCCGGCGCACCAGGCGCTCGTCGCGGACATCGCTCCCGGACATCTCCGCGGGCGGTACTTCGCGGTGCACTCGCTCTCCTGGGGGCTCGCGGGCACCGTCGGCCCGGCCGCGGGCGGCTTCCTGCTCGGAGCGGCGCCGTTCGCACTGTGGCCCGCCGCCGCGGGAGTGTGCCTCGTCGCCGCGCTCGGCTCGCTCATGCTCGAGCGCCGCGTACCGCCGCGGCACCGTCGCATCCCGCGGGCGGCGCCTGAGCCGGGGCCGCCCGTGCTCGCGCTCGCCGGCGCGGACTGACCGCGCGGGAAACCCGGGTAGAATGACGAACATGCCGATGATCCCTGTTCTCGAGGATCCACTCAGTACTGATGCCGAGCCTGCCTCGCATCCGGCGCACGCGCACCCGCGATTCCGGCATTGCCGTCGCGGCGGCTCCTGCACGCCCCGCTGAGCTCAGCGCAGCCGGCCTCACCTGGATCCACCTCGACGCGCCCTCACTGGAGCGCGCGCAGGAGCTCGCCGAGCGGTTCGACTGGCATCCGCTCGACGTCGAGGACGTCATGTCCAAGCGGCAGCGGCCGAAGGTCGACGACTACGCCGACGAGGGCTATCTGTTCGGCGTCCTCCACTTCCCGGTCTACGACCGCACGATCCAGCGCCTGAACGCGGCCGAGCTCGACTTCTTCGTCGGCCCGGACTACCTCGTCACGCTTCCGACGGTCGAGCTGCTGCCGGTCACCCGCCTGTTCCAGCGCTGCGAGGACGACGAGGCGTTCCGCGACCAGCTCTTCTCGAAGGGATCGGGGCGGCTCCTCTACGAGCTCCTCGACGACCTGTTCGACTACTGCTTCCCGATCCTCGACAAGATCGGCTTCAAGCTCGACGCGCTCGAGGACGACATCTTCGACGGCCGTTCCGAAGAAGTCGTTCGCGACATCTCGAACGTGAAGCAGGAGATCATCAGCTACCGGAAGATCATCAAGCCCGAGCGCTCCACGTTGCGCCTGCTCGAGCGTCACGTCGAGCGATTCCTGCCGGACGAGCTCGAGCTCTACTTCGAGGACATCATCGACGGCGCCGAGCGCATCTGGGACATGCTCGACAACTACAAGGAAGTGATCGAGGCGCTCGAGACGACCAACGAGCAGATCGTGTCGCACCGCCAAAACGAGGTGCTGCAGATCCTGACGATCATCTCGTTCATCATGCTGCCGCTCTTCGTGATCACCGGCATCTTCGGCATGAACGTGATCTTCCCCGGCGAAGGCACCTCGGCCGGCTTCTGGGGGATCTGCGGGCTGATGCTCGCCTCCGTCCTCGGGATGGTCGCGTACTTCCGCTACAAGCGCTGGCTGTGAGCCCGCAGCCGCTGTGGGCGCCGTGGCGGCTCGAGTACGTCGAGCACGCCGACGAGCTCGACCGCTGCATCTTCTGCGAGCCCGAGGAGGAGCTGCTCGTGCACCGCGGCGAGCGCGCCCTCGTCGTCATGAACAAGTTCCCGTACTCCTCGGGTCACCTGCTTGTCGCGCCGCACCGGCACCTCGGCGACTTCGGCGCGCTCTCGTCCGAGGAGGCCGCCGAGGTGCACGAGCTCGCCGCGCGGGGGATCGAAGCGCTGCGCGCCGAGTATCGGCCGCACGGCTTCAACCTCGGCTGGAACATCGGCCGCGTCGCCGGCGCCGGCATCGAGGACCACGTGCACGAGCATGTCGTCCCGCGCTGGAACGGAGACACGAGCTTCATGCCCGTGCTCGGCGACGTGAAGGTGCTACCCGAGCACCTGCTCCGCACCGCCGAGCGGCTGCGGCCGCACTTCTCCTAGCCGGGCGAAGCGGGAGACGAGGCTCGAACTCGCGACCCTCAGCTTGGGAAGCTGATGCTCTACCAACTGAGCTACTCCCGCGCGGAAGCGAATCCTAGCCTCTCCTCCTGGCAGACTGGACCCATGCGCCGCCCAACCGGCAGGAAGCTCCGCCTGCTCCGCACGCTCGGCATCGCGTCGATCGTGGCCGAGCCGATCGCCATGAAGCTCCGCGGCTACCCGATGGGCGGCAAGCTCGTCGTGCGCTGCCGGCAAGGGCATCTCTTCACCACGTTCTGGCTTCCGGGCGTCTCGTTCAAGTCGCTGCGGCTCCTGTGGTGGCGGTACCAGCGGTGCCCGGTCGGCAAGCACTGGTCGCTCGTCACGCCCGTGCGCGAGTCCGAGCTGACCGAAGAAGAGCGCCAGACCGCCCGCAGCCGCTCCGACATCCCGCTCCCCTAGCCGCAAGTTTCGACGCCGGGCGGCGTCTTTCGCTGTAGGGGGATCGAGAAACCGGCGTGTGGTGAGGGTGGCGAAGCCGCAGTCGCCGCCCTCGCCCGCCGGATTCAGGAACGCTCGGCGCTCTCGTAGACGTCGATGAAGCGCAGGTACTTCTGCGCGATCGTGTCTACCGCGGCGTCGCGGTCGAAGCCGTCCGGGTCGGCGGCGTACGCCTTCACCGACTCGGCGAAGATCGAGCGGCCGATCGCAAAGCCGATGTAGCCCTCGAGGCCCGCGCCGGCGCGCAGCCATTCGTCGAGCTGGTCGTCGGCGGCGCCGCGGCCGAGCACGACGCACGACACGCGATCGCGGCCTTCACGTCGCGCGAGCTGTGCGATCTCGCGACACGACTCGCGGTCGTCGATCCCCTCGATCTTCCAGATGTCCGCCTCGACGCCGCCGTTCTGCAACTGGAGGATCGCCTCCATCATCAGCTGCGGGCGCAGCTCGGTGTCGTACCGACCGGCGTCGCCGCCGACGCTCTCGAGCTGCGCGGGCTCGGCCGGAACGAGCAGCTCGAAGAGGAACTTCCGGTGGCGCTCGTGCAGCCATTCCGAGAGGCGGCGCAGCTTCGTGGTCTGCCGCTCGTTGAGGTCGGCGTCGCCCTCCGGGTTGTAGCGGACGAGCACCTTGGAGAAGTCCGGGTCGAACTCCTCGATCTTCTCGCCGAACTGCTCGCCGTACTCGAAGTCGAACTCGTCCTGCCCCGACTTCTCGACGGGCATCGCGAGCTTGAAGCCGCCCGCCTTCGCCTCGCGCGCGACGCTCGGCCCGTATTGCCCGTCGACGAGCACGCCCGCGAACTCCTTCGGCGCGCCGCGCTCGACCGCCCGCTGGAAGCCCTGCCAGATCAGCGTCTTCGCGCCGGGCACGCGCTCGACGTCGCCCACCATCTTCTCGAACGACCCGCGATGATCGAACGCGAGGATGTACAGGCGGTCGTCGTAGCCCAGCTCGTCCAGTCCGATCCCCATCAGTACTCCCTTCCCGTGAACTCCATGAGCTTGCTCAGCTTGTGCCGCGCCTCGATCCGGCGCACGGTTCCGGAGCGGGAGCGCATCACGAGCGAATCGGTGACTGCACCGTCATTGACATAGCGCACGCCGCGCAGGAGTGCGCCCGTGGTCACTCCGGTTGCCGCGACGAACACGTTGTCGCTCTGCACGAGATCGTCGGTCGTCAGCACGCGGTCTAGGTCGTAGCCGGCGTCGAGCAGCGACTGCCGCTCTTCGTCGTTGCGCGGCCAGAGCTTTCCCTGGAGCCCGCCGCCGACACACTTGAGCGCCGACGCCGAGATGACACCTTCCGGTGTCCCGCCGATGCCGTAGAGGATGTCGACACCGGTCTCGGGCCGTGCAGCTGCGATGGCGGGCGCAACGTCGCCGTCGCGGATCAGGTTCACGCGCGCACCGGCCTGGCGGAGCTCGCCGATCAGCTCCTCGTGGCGGTCGCGCTCGAGCACGGTGACGCGGATGTCGGTCGGCCGCCGGCCCTTCGCCTTGGCGACGGCGTGCACGTTCTCGGTCGGAGTCGCGTTGATGTCGATCGCGTGGATCGAGTCGGCGCCGACGGCGATCTTCTCCATGTACACGGCGGCGCCCGGGAAGAACATCGACCCGCGTTCGGCGACGGCGATGACGGCGATCGCGTTCGGCTGCCCGAGCGCGGCGAGGCGCGTGCCCTCGAGCGGATCGACCGCGACGTCGACGGCAGGGCCGCCGCCCTCGCCCACCTCCTCGCCGTTGTAGAGCATCGGCGCCTCGTCCTTCTCGCCCTCGCCGATCACGACGACGCCGCTCATCACGACCGTGTCGAGCATCGCGCGCATCGCGTCGACTGCGCCCTGGTCGGCGGCGATCTTGTCGCCGCGCCCGATCCAGCGCCCCGCTCCCATCGCCGCAGCCTCGGTCACCCGCACGAGCTCGAGGGCGAGGTTGCGATCCGGGCGGGCGGTGCTCATCAGGTTGGGATCCTAGAGTGGCTCAGTGCGCCTCGACTGGGAGATCGCGAAGCGCGGCTGGCGCCGCTACGCCGCCTACCCGTGGGCGACGGCTGCGGGTGTCTTCACGAACACCGTGTTCGGCTTCCTGCAGGCCTATGTCCTGCTTGCGCTCTACCGGCACCGCGGCTCGATCGGCGGCTTCGACGCGGCCGACGCGGTGACGTACGTCTGGCTCGCGCAGTCGATGATCATGACCGTCTACATCTTCAGCTGGTGGGAGCTCGCGCTCCGCATCCGAGACGGCTCGATCGCCACTGACCTCCTGCGCCCGCTCGACCCGCAGCGCTACTGGCTCGCGTACGACCTCGGCCGCGCGCCGTACCACTTCCTGCTGCGCGGCGTGCCGCCGTTCCTGCTCGGGGCGCTCGTCTTCCGGCTGCACTGGGCCTCGCCGCTCGACGGGCTCGCGTTCCTCGCAAGCCTCGTGCTCGCGGTCGTCGTCAGCTTCGGCTTCCGCTTCATCTACAACGCCGTCGCCTTCTGGCTGCTCGACTACCGCGGCGTCGTCAACCTCTCGACCACCGTCGTCATCTTCTTCTCGGGAATGGCGATCCCGATCCGGTACTTCCCGCATGCGCTGCGCGAGCTCTGCTACGCGCTCCCGTTCGCGTCGATCATCCAGACGCCGGTCGACGTCTGGCTCGGCAAGCGCAGCGGATTCGCGCTCATCGGCGTCTTCGCGCTCCAGCTCTTCTGGGCGCTGGCGCTGCTCGGGATCGGAAAGCTCTTGCTCGCGCGTGCGACGCGGCGGCTGGTGATCCAGGGTGGTTGACGCAATCCTGGTCTGGCGCCGGCTCGTCGGCGCGCAGGTCCGCTCGCAGCTCCAGTACCGCGCGTCGTTCGCACTCGACGCGTTCGGCTCGTTCGCGATCTCGTTCATCGACTTCCTCGTCGTCCTGACGCTCTTCCACAACGTGACGCGCCTCAACACGTGGAACGTGCACGAGGTGGCGTTCCTCTACGCCTTGTCGTCGATTTCCTTTGCACTGACCGACATGGTGATCGGCCAGCTCGATCAGTTCCCGCAGAAGATCCGCGACGGCAACTTCGACATCGTCCTCGTCCGTCCGCGCGGCACGCTGTTCCAGATCATCGCGTCCGACTTCGCGACGCGGCGGATCGCGCGGGTGCTGCAGGGGGTGATCGTGCTCGTCTACGCGCTCGGCGGCCTGAGCATCCACTGGACGGTCTGGCGCGCGGTCGTACTGCTCGTCTCGCTGCCAAGCGCCGTCGTCATCTTCAGCTCGATCTGGGTCGTCGGCGCGTGCATCGCGTTCTGGACGACCGACGGCGGCGAGTTCACGAACGCGTTCACCTACGGTGGCACGGCGATGGCGCAGTATCCGTTCGACATCTACGCGTCCTGGCTGCGGCGGCTGCTCGGCTTCGTCATCCCGCTCGCGTTCGTCTGCTACTTCCCCGCGCTCTACGTGCTCGGAAAGGCAGACCCGCTCGGGCTGCCGCACGTCCTGGACTTCGTCTCGCCGGCGGTTGCGCTCGCGGCCGCAGCCTTCTCGGGAACCGTGTGGCGCGTCGCCGTGCGCCACTACCGGAGCGCCGGCGGATGATCGAGGTCGAGAACCTCACGAGGCAGTTCGTCGTGCGGCGCGGGCGCTTCCGCCGCGAACGCGTCGTCGTCGAGGCGGTGAAGGGCATCTCCTTCCGTGTCGAGCGCGGCGAGCTGCTCGGCTATCTCGGCCCGAACGGCGCCGGCAAGTCGACGACGATCAAGATGCTCACCGGGATCCTCGTGCCGTCGGACGGGCGCGTGCGCGTCGCCGGGCTCGACCCGTCGCGGCGGCGGATCGAGCTCGCCCGCCGCATCGGCGCGATGTTCGGCCAGCGCGTCCAGCTGTGGTGGGACCTCCCGCTCCGGGACTCCTTCGATCTACTGCGCCACATCTACAGGGTTCCGGCCGACCGCCACCGCGCGTCGCTGGCGCGCTTCCGCGACGTGCTCGAGCTCGATCCGTTCCTCGACACGCCCGTCCGGCAGCTCTCGCTCGGGCAGCGCATCCGCGGCGAGCTGACTGCGGCGATGCTGCACGGACCCGAGCTGCTGTTCCTCGACGAGCCGACGATCGGTCTCGACGTCGTCGCCAAGCAGCGCGTGCGGGACTTCCTCGTCGAGATCAACCGCGAGGACGGCGTCACTGTCATGCTCACGACGCACGATCTCGGCGACATCGAGCGGCTATGCAGTCGACTGCTCGTGATCGACCACGGCAGCCTGATCTGGGACGGCGGCATCCCGGAGCTGAAGGAGCGCTACGGCGCCGAGCGGCTGCTGATCGTCGACCTGGAAGAGCCGGCGCCGCCGCTCGAGGTGGAGG
>DATAUN010000038.1:0-10455 GCA_036268235.1 Gaiellaceae bacterium | reverse complement strand
GGCATGGTCCGCTACTGGCTGCGGACGCGGGACACCGGGTGGCTGCGACGAACGATCGTCAACACGGTCGGCGCAACAGCCACCGGCCTCGTCGATGTGATCGTCATCTGGACGAAGTTCACCGAGGGCGCGTGGATCGTGATCGTCGCCGTCCCGCTGCTCGTCCTGATGTTCCTCGGCGTCAACCGCCACTACCGCCGGTTCGCGCGCCGGCTGCAGGCCGGGGTGAGTGCGGTTCGCCCGGCTCGCGAGTGCACGAACCGCGTGCTCCTGTGGGTCGAGTCGATCGACGTCGCCACGGAGGGTGCGCTCTGGTACGCGCGGACGATCGCGCACGGGCAGCGGATTCGCGCGCTGCTCGCACCGGGGCGCCACACCGACCCGGGCATCCGGCCGCGCTGGTGGGACTTTGCGCAAGAGGAGCCGAAGCTCGAGGTGCTTCCGACCGATGAGGGCCGGATGCAGGCGGTGCTCGAGGAGGTGTGGCGGCTGCCGCGTGGCGACTCGGACTTCGTCACGTTCGTCATCCCGGAGCAGTTCAAGCGTCAATCGCTTCTCTCGGCGGCAGGACGCACGTCGTTCCGGCTGAAGGTGAGGCTTCTCTCCGAGCCGGGGATCGTCGTCACCGACGTGCCGGTTGTGACGACGCAGCGCGGTCCCGAGGGGCAGCTGCCGGAGAAGCTCGTCGTTCGCGTTCTGCTCGCGAACGTCCACGCGGGTGCGATGCGCGCGATCACCTACGCGCAGTCGCTCGGCATCGAGGACACGCGTGCGGTCTCGTTCGCGTTCGACGAGGGGGACGCCGACGGCTTCCGTGCCGAGTGGGCCAAAGCCGGGCTGACGCTGCCGCTCGACCTGAGCGACGCGCCCTACCGCGACATCGGCACGCCGCTCCGCGCCTACATCCGGGAGCTGACCGCCGATCCCGGCACCGTCGTCAACATCGTCATGCCTGAGATGCTCGTCCGCGGCTGGGCTCGTGTCCTTCACAACCAGCGGGCGCTCTACATCAAGCGGACGCTGCTCTTCGAGCCCCACGTGATCCTCAGCTCGGTGCCCTACCAGCTCTTCCGCTAGATACGTACGCTTGACCGTCGTGCCACGGCGGCGGAGACCCAGTTACGCCCTCGAGCGCGTCCTTGGCGCGCCCGCGCTCTTCGCGACCGCGTACGGGAACGTCGGCTCGTCGATCTACTACGCGCTCGGCCTGACGGCCGGGATCGCGCTCGGCCTGACGCCGATCGTCTTCATCATCAGCGGGCTGATCTTCGCCGCGACGGCGGCCACCTACGCCGAAGGGACCGTCCGCTACCCGGAGGCGGGCGGCTCGTCGAGCTTCGCGCGGCACGCGTTCAACGAGCTCATCTCGTTCGCGGCCGCGTGGGCCCAGATGCTCAACTACGTGATCACCGTCGCGATCTCGGTGATCTTTGTCCCGCACTACCTCTCGATCTTCTGGGCGCCGCTGAAGACGAACCCGTGGGACATCATCGTCGGGATCGTGCTGACGTGGCTGCTCGTCGGCATCAACGTCGTCGGGATCAAGGAGGCAGCGAGGCTCAACATCGTCCTCGCGGTCATCGACTTCGCAACGCAGCTGCTGCTCGTCACGCTCGGCTTCTTCCTGATCTTCCATCCGCACGTGCTGCGCGCGAACGTGCATCTCGGCGTCGCGCCGTCGTGGAGCGCCTTCCTGCTCGCGATCCCGGTGGCGATGATCGCCTACACGGGGATCGAGACGGTCTCGAACCTCGCCGAGGAGGCGCGTGATCCGGTGCGCTCGATCCCGCGCTCGATCTCGTGGGTCGCGATCGCCGTGTTCGCCATCTACTTCACGCTGCCGTGGATCGCGCTCTCGGCGATGCCCGTGGTGCACCAGGGTGCGCATTACGTCACGCAGCTCGGCGAGCCGCCGCCGCACGGTTTCGAGAACGACCCGGTGCTCGGGCTCGTTCAGAACCTCGGCCTGCACGGGTTCATCCTCTCGCTCGCGAAGATCTACGTCGGGATCCTCGCCGCGACGATCCTCTTCATCGCCACCAACGCCGGCGTGATCGGCGCTTCGCGCATCACGTACGCGATGTCGAGCCACCGCCAGCTGCCTGAGATCTTCCGGCGGCTGCACCAGAAGCTGAAGACGCCGTGGCTCGCGCTGATCGTCTTCGGCGCGGTCGGGCCGACGATCTTCCTGCTCTCCGGCCAGGTCGAGTTCCTCGGCCGGATGTACGCGTTCGGCGCGATGCTCTCGTTCACGATCGCGCACGCCTCGGTGGTTGCGCTACGCATCAAGCACCGCGATGCCGAGCTCGAGTGGCGCGCGCGGCCGAATCTGCGATTCCGCGGCATCGACTGGCCGCTGTTCGCGATCGTCGGCGGGCTCGGCACGGGGATCGCGTGGATCGTCGTCGTGGTCCAGGACGCGCCCACGCGCTACGCGGGGCTCGCGTGGCTGATCGCGGGCTTCGGCTTCTACGTCTTCTATCGGCGCCGCCTCAACCTGCCGTTGCGCGAGACGACGCGCACGCCGGTCCCCATCGGCGCGGCCGTGGCGCTCGAATACCGCTCGATCCTCGTCCCCGTCGTCACCGGTCGTGAGTCGCGCGAGGCAGTGGAGCTCGCAGCGCGGCTCGCAACCGAGCGCGCCGGGCGCATCGTCCTGCTGCGGGTGATCGTGATCCCACTCGAGCTGCCGCTCGATGCCGACCTCAGCGAGCAGATCGCTGCGGCAAACGCGCTGCTCGACGAGCACCGCGCGATCGCCGCGCCGTACGGCGTGCGCGTCGTCGAGCGCGTCGTGCGCGCCCGCAACGCCGGGCGCGCGATCGTGGACGAGGCCGAGCGTCGAGGCTCAGAGATCATCGTGCTCGGCGCGCCGCGCGGCCGCCACCGCGCGATCTTCGGGCACACCGTCGACTACGTGCTGAAGAACGCGCCGTCGCGTGTGATGGTCGCTGCGGGGAGGCGGGCGGCGTGAAGCAGGCGACGCAGACGATGGCCGTGCTGATGATCGCGCTCGGCGTCGCACTGATCGTGCGCACCCTCGTGCACGGCTTCGGAGTCGGCGTGCTGCTGGGCTTGCTCTTCATCGCCGCGGGCGTGGGGCGGCTGCTGCTGATGCGGAGAAGGGTCTAGTGGCCAGGAAGCTTCCCGGCCTCCGTCGCGAGCTCGACGCGCGCGCGCTCTACTCCGTCGCGTACGGCGAGATCGCGTCGTCGATCTACTTCGCACTCGGCGTTCTCGCGGCGCACGCCCTCGGCTTCACGCCGCTCGTCCTGCTCGTCGTCGGCGTGCTGTTCCTGATCGTCTCGCTCTCGTACGCCGAGGGCACCGCGGCGCTGCCCGAGACGGGCGGCGCCGCGACCTTCGTGCGGCGCGCGTCGAACGACGTCGCGGGCTTCCTTACCGGCTGGGCGCTCTTCCTCGACTACCTGATCGTGATCGCGCTCTCGGCGCTCTTCCTGCCGCATTACCTCGCGGGCGCGCTGCAGGTGAACGCGCTCGCGCGCAGCCCGTGGGACGAGATCGTCGCCGTCTGCGTGATCTGCTTTGTCGCGCTGATCCGCGTTGTGCGGCGCCCGTCGCTCTACGGCGTCGGGATTGTCGTGCCGGCGCTCGATCTGCTCACGCAGCTGCTGCTCGTGGTCCTCGGCTTCGCGTTTCTCTTCTCGCCGCATGCGCTGACGCACGGGACACATCTCGGCACGCACCCGACGTGGCACAGCCTCGCCTTTGCACTACCGCTCGCGATGCTCGCGTTCACCGGCCTCGAGACGGTCGCGAACCTTGCCGCGGAGGCGCGGCGGCCCGGCATCGACCTGCCGCGCTCGGTCTTCGGCGGCATCGCCACGGTCGTGACGGTGTACGTCGCGATCGCGGTCGTCGCGGTGTCGGCGTTCCCCGGCCCGAACACGGCGCTCGGCTCGACGTGGCTGCGGGCGCCGCTGCTCGGCGTCGCCGAGAAGCTGCACCACGACTTGCCGTGGGGCCTCGGCGGCGCGTTGCGGTTCTACGTCGGCGCGACCGGCGCGTTCATCTTGCTCGTGACGATCACGACCTCGATCTCCGGCTTCTCGCGCCTCGCCTACTCGCTCGGCGAGCACGGGCAGCTACCGCGGAGCTTCGGGCGGCTCAGTCGCCGCGCGCACGTGTCGCCGCAGGCGATCGTGTCCGCCGCGGTCGTCTCGTCGGGGATCGTGATCGCGACGTCGCTGATCAAGAAGGACGTCGCGTCGCTCGCAAGCCTGTTCTCGTTCGGGGTGCTGCTCGCCTTCACGGCGGCGCAGATCGCCGTGATCCGACTGCGTATCTCGGAGCCCGACCTGCCGCGCCCGTACCGTGCGCCGTTCGACGTCCGCATCCGCGGCCACGCGATCCCGCTGCCGGCGATCGTCGGCGCGATCGCCACGTTCGCGATCTGGATCGTCGCGCTCGCCACGCATCCGGCCGCGCGCTACGGCGGCCCGATCTGGCTCGCGCTCGGACTCGTCGTCTTCGTCGTGGTACGTCGCTCGCAAGCCTGTTCTCGTTCGGGGTGCTGCTCGCCTTCACGGCGGCGCAGATCGCCGTGATCCGACTACGCATCTCGGAGCCCGACCTGCCGCGCCCGTACCGCGCGCCGTTCGACGTCCGCATCCGCGGTCACGCGATCCCGCTGCCGGCAATCGTCGGCGCGATCGCCACCTTTGCGATCTGGATCGTCGCGCTCGCCACGCATCCGGCCGCGCGCTACGGCGGCCCGATCTGGCTCGCGCTCGGGCTCGTCGTCTTCGTCGCGGTGCGCCGCTCGCACGGCGAGGGACTGATGCAGCGGGTCGAGGCGCCCGACGAGCATCCGGTCGCCGCCATCGCGCAGTTCCATCGCATCCTCGTGCCGATGAAGCTCGGCGTGATCGGCGAGGAGATGCTCGCGACCGCGGTGAAGCTCGCGGCCGAGCATGACGCGAAGGTGCAGGCGCTGCACGTCATCCGGGTGCCGCTCGACGAGCCGCTCGACGCGCCGATGCTCGACCAGGAAGAGCGCGCCGAGGCCTCGCTCGCCGAGGCGAAGCTCCTCGGCGCAGACTTCGGCGTGACGGTGGAGGGCACGACGCTGCGCGCCCGCGCGATCGGCCACGCGATCGTCTCGTGCGCCGAGGAGTCCGGCGCCGACCTGATCGTCCTCGGCTCGGCCCCCCGCTGGCGACGCCAGTCGCGGTTCTTCTCGCCGACCGTCGACTTCGTCCTCCGCCGAGCGCCGTGCGAGGTCCTGATCGTCGCGTTCCCGCAGTCGGTCCTCGACGAGGAGCTCGCAGCCACCTGAGGTGGTCGTCTAGGAGTACGCTGCGCCGTCGTGAAGGCGATCGTCATCGGATGCGGCCGGGTCGGCTCGGCCGTCGCGCAGCAGCTTCAGGGCTCGGACTGGGACGTCACCGTCCTGGACGAGAACGAGGACGCGCTCGGGCGACTCGGCGAGACCTGGACCGGGGGCTTCGTCGTCGGGCACGGAATGGACATGCAGCTTCTGCGGCAGGCGGGCATCGAGGAGGCCGATGCGGTCGTGGTCACGACCGACGGCGACAACTCGAACATCGTCATCGCTCAGGTGGCGCAGAAGCACTTTCAGGTGCCGACGGTGATCGTGCGCATCCTCGACCCGGCGCGCGCGCAGTTCTACGCGACGCGCGGCCTGCGGATCGTGTGCCCGACCTCCTCCGCGATCGAGACGCTCGTGTCGGCGGTCCGGCAAGCCGAAGAGGTGCCGGTCTAGATGTACGTCCTCGTTGCAGGCGGCGGCAAGGTGGGGGCGAACCTGACGCGCTCGCTCCTGCGCGCTGGGCACGAGGTGACGGTGATCGAGCAGCGCCCGTACCGCTTCGACAAGCTCGAGGCCGAGTTCGAGCACCAGGTGATCCGCGGCGACGCGACCGAGCTGTTCGTGCTCGAGCGCGCGGGAGTCAAGCGCCCGCCCGACCTCGTCGTTGCGGCGACCGGCGACGACGAGGACAACATCGTCATCTGCCAGCTCGCGCGCGAGAAGTACAACGTCGGCAACGTGATCGCGCGCATCAACGACCCGCGGAACCAGCCGTACTTCGACCTGCTCGGCATCTCGCCGACCGTGTCCGCGACCGGGGCGATCATGGGCCTCATCGAGCACGAGGTCCCCGAGCACGGGATGATCCAGCTGCTCGAGCTCCGCAAGGAGAACCTCGAGATCGTCGAGGTGACGGTCGACAAGGGCTCGAACTGCCAGGGGAAGCGCGTGCGCGCGCTGCGGCTGCCGGAGGGCGCCCGGCTGATCTCGGTCGTCCGCGACGGCAAGGCCGCCGTGCCGGACGAGGAGACCCAGCTCGAGGTGGGCGACCAGGTGCTCGCGATCCTCGCGCCGGGCAAGGAAGACGAGCTCCGCAAGGCACTCCTGCGCGACTGACTCGGTTGCCGGCGCAGCTCGGGCAACCAGGTTCCCCGCTACCGTGTAGCTGTGCGTCGCCCGGCCACTCCAGTGCTGCTGGCGTGGGCAGCCACCCTCGCCGGCCTGATCTCGATCGTCTCCGCGCTCACGCCTGAGATGGCGGACCGGCTCCGCATCGTCGACGGCGTGCTGCCGCCGGGGGTGCCGAACGCCGCGCGCACGGTCGCGCTCGCGCTCGGGCTTGGCATGGTCTTCCTCTCGCGTGGGCTCGCGCGCCGCAAGCGCCGCGCGTGGTGGCTCGCGATCGTGCTCGTGATCGCCTCCGCGATCGCGCATCTCGTCAAAGGCCTCGACGTCGAGGAGGCGTCGATCCACCTTCTGCTGCTCGTTGCGCTCGTCCGCGCGCGGCGCCATTTCGTCGCGCCGGGTGATCCTGCGACGGTCCTGCCGCTCGTGCAGATCGGGATCGCGCTCGTCGTCGCCGGGCTCGCACTCGGCTTCGGCCTCTACGACACGGATGCCTACTCGGACCGGATCGAGTTCGCGCTTGCCCTGCTCGTCGGCGCGCTCGGGTTCCGCGCACTCTGGCTCTGGCTGCGCCCACACCCGGTCAGCCCGCCCGCGCACGACGATCTCGAGCGCGCGACGGAGCTCGTGCAGGAGCACGGCCACGACAGCCTCTCCTATTTCGCGCTGCGCCGCGACAAGAGCTACTTCTTCTCGCCGAGCGGGCGCTCGTTCATCGCGTACCGGGTGATCGGCGGAACCGCGCTCCTCGCCGGCGACCCGATCGGCGAGCCGGCCGAGCGCGAGGATCTGGTGCGCGAGTTCGTCCGCGTCGCGCACACGAAAGGCTGGCGCGTGGCGGTCGCCGGCGCGTCGAACGAAGCGCTCGAGGACTACACGGCGATCGGCTTCAAGTCGATGTACCTGGGCGACGAGGCCGTGATCCGGCCGGCATCGTTCTCGCTCGACGGCCGCGCGATCCGCAAGGTGCGCCAATCCGTTTCGCGGCTCGAGAAGAACGGGTACGTCGTGCGTGTGCTCTCGACGGCCGACGCGGACGACAAGCTGCGCTGCGAGCTCCGCGAGGTCTCGGAGGAGTGGCGCGGCAACTGGCCTGAGCGCGGCTTCACGATGGCGATGGACGCGATGTTCCGCTACCCGGACACCGTGCTCGCGGTCGCGGTCGCGCCCGACGGCTCGGTCGGAGGGTTCCTGCAGCTCGTGCCGTCACCCGCAAGCGAGGGCTACTCGCTCGCGTCGATGCGCCGGCGCAAGGACACCCCCAACGGGCTGATGGAATACCTGATCACCGAGACGGTCGCGTGGGCGCGCGCGCACGCGGTCACGGAGGTGTCGCTCAACTTCGCCGTCTTCGCGGACTTCATGAAGGCCGACGAGAGCGCGGGCCGCTGGACGCGTGCCCTTCGCTGGACGCTCCTGAAGGCCGACCGTCTCTTCCAGCTCGAGCGCCTCCACAGCTTCAACCGCAAGTTCTTCCCGCACTGGCGGCGGCGCTACTTCTGCTTCGAGCGCTGGAGCGACCTGCCGCTCTCCGGTCTCGCGTACCTGCACGCGGAGTCGCTGCTGACGCCGCCCGGGCCGTGGGTGAAGAAGGAGCAGGACCTGGCGGCGCAATGAGGCGCTTCGGCTTTCTCGTCGCGCTCGCGGTCGTGGTGCTTCCTGCAACTGCCGCGTCCGGAGGGTCCACGAACGCCGACTGGGGCCGCTTCGGCTACGACGCCGCGCGCTCGAGCATCTCGCCCGACACGACGATCACCGCCGCGAATGTCTCGAAGCTGCATCGCCTCCGCGTGCAGCTCGACGGGACGGTCGACTCCTCGCCGATCTACGTCGCGAAGGGGGTGCGCGGACACGACGCGTTCGTCGTCACGACGACGTACGGCCGCACCGAGGCGCTGGACGCGAACACGGGCAAGGTGCTGTGGCGCTTCACGCCACCGGACTATGCGCACGTCGCGGGCACCGCGCAGATCACGAACTCGGCGCCTGCGCTCTCGACCGATCGAGCCGCCGTGTACGCGGCCGCCTCCGACGGCCGCATCCGCAAGTTGCGCCTCTCGGACGGGCACGTCCTCTGGACGACCGCGATCACGCGCGACCCGACGCACGAGAAGATCACATCGCCGCTGAACGTCGCGCGCGGTCTCGTGCTCGCGACGACCGGCGGCTACATCGGCGACATACCGCCGTACCAGGGTCACGTCGTGACGCTGTTCGAGGGCAACGGCCGGATCGACCATGTGTGGAACTCACTCTGCGCAAACGTCCGCGCGCTGATGCTGCCGCGCACGTGCGGCTCGAGCGACTCGGCGATCTGGTCGCGCAACGGCGCCGCCGTCGATCCGCAGAACGGCGATCTCGTCGTCGCGACGGGGAACGCGACCTTCAACGGCAGCACCGACTGGGGCGACAGCGTCCTCGTTCTCTCGCCCGACGCGTCAAAGCTGCTGCGCCACTGGACGCCGGCCAACCAGGCCCAGCTCAACTCGTCCGATCTCGACCTCGGTTCGACGAGCCCGGCCTTCCTCTCCGGCGGGCTCGCCGTGCAGGGCGGCAAGGACGGGCTGTTGCGGCTGTTGAACCTGAACAAGCTGCCGGGCGTGAACGCGAAGACGGGCGGCGAGCTGCAGACGGTGCCCGTGCCGGGGCAGACCGACATGTTCAGCGAGCCGGCAATCTGGAAGGGGCGCTGGGTGTTCCTCGCAACGGGCAGCGGCACGGCCGCGTGGCTGCTCAAGGGTGGCCGGCTGCACGCGGTCTGGTCGAACGCCACGGACGGGACGTCGCCCGTGGTCGCCGGCAACCTGCTCTACGTCGCCGGCAACGGCGCCGTGAACGTCTACGTGCCGACGAGCGGGCGCAAGGTCGCGTCGCTCCCGACCGGCGACGTGCACTGGCAGAGCCCGATCGTCGCCGCCGGCCGCGTCGCGATGACGGAGGGCAACGCGAACAGCCACACGACGAGCGGCGTGCTCGACATCTTCCGCGCCGGTTGAACCTGGTTGCGGGCGTAGCCCGAACCAGGTTCGTGTCTGAGACGGTCTCAGACGTACAACCCGGTTCCGCCTCCGGCGGAAACCGGGTTTAGCCGGCGCGGCGGCGCCGAACCTGCGGGCCTTGCGTGCCGAGCGCGGCGTAGGTGATCGCCTGCAGCGACTCGTTCAGGTTCCGCAGCTCATGCGCGATGACGGTCAGCTCCTCACGCCGCTCCTCGCGCGCGTTCATCCGCGCGAGCTCCTCGACGACGCGGTCGAGGCGCTCGAGCAGCGCTTCCAGCTGCCGGTCCGTGACCTCTCCGTGCTCCACGAGTCCGAGTGTAGTCGCCGCTAGAGTCGCCACCGTGCGCATCGTCTCCCTCCTTCCGAGCGCCACGGACGTGATCGGCGAGCTGGGGCTGCTGGAGGAGCTCGTCGGCATTTCCGATGACTGCAACTGGCCGCCCGAAGTGCTCGAGAAGCCGCTGGTCGCGCGCACCCAGCTCGACACGGGGTCGCTCTCGAGCGCCCAGATCGATCGCCTCGTTTCCGAGGCGGCCGCCGGCAGCCACTCGCTCTACGCCGTCGACGCCGAGCTGATGGACGTGCTCCGTCCCGACCTCGTGATCACGCAGGACCTCTGCACCGTGTGCGCGGTCTCGAGTGGCGATCTCGCGACCGCGTGTCCGATCGGGACGGAGACGTACTCGATGAACCCGCGCACGCTCGACGACGTGATCGAGAGCGTCGCCGAGCTCGGCGGCCGGCTGGGCGCAGAAGCGCGGGGAAGACAGGTGGCCGAGCGCATGCGCGCCGCGATCGCCGACGTTCGTGCCGCCGTCGCGGGTCTGCCGGTGCCGCGCGTCTTCGTTGCCGAATGGATCGACCCGCCGTACTGCGCGGGACACTGGCTGCCCGAGATGGTCGTCGCGGCGGGCGGTGAGCCGGTGTTGGGGAAGCCAGGTGAGCTGTCGTTCGCGACCACGTGGGACGCCGTTCTCGCGGCGGGCACCGAGGTCGTCGTGATCGCCGCGTGCGGGTTCTCGCTCGACGACGCGCTGA